>JANXVU010000172.1 GCA_025351485.1 Candidatus Eiseniibacteriota bacterium
GTACTAGGGCAGGGATCGTGCCAAGAGGGGGGTGAGGCGGGAGCAACATTGCAAAGGCTTATATTGCAAAAGTTTATGGCGCAGATGCTCGGGCGAACCACCGGGAGAGCCGCCCCGTCACTCCCCCCATAACTGCGCAGCTATCTGCGCACTCAGGTGCGCACTGCGCAGCTGTGCGCTGTAACTTCAGGCGATGGCATGTCAAGCGGAAGGCCCCGGGGCACACGCCGCGGGGCCTTCGCTGTCTTCATCCATATAGGGGGAGGATCGGCCCGGCTAGGAAATTCCAGCTTCTCCGGACAACCGCTTCAGTGTCTGGATCTGGCCGAAGTGGGCGGCGGCGTGTTCCACCGCGTGAAAGAGCAACCACCTTAGATTGAAGACCCGTTGGTCGCCGTTGGGCCGATCGATCACGGTGCGGCGTTCGAAGTCCGCGAGGGTGAGTTTCCGCAGCGCGGCATTGCTGTGGGCCAGGGCTTTGGCGAGGAGACCTGCAAAGTACGTGACGTCCTTGTCCGCCAGCGCGGCGGGCGGGTGCGCGCCTGGTTCAAGCGGCATGCCTTCCTCCTCGAAACCGATCCCGAGCACGTCGCGTATGTGCTCCTCCTTGTCGCCCTGCACATACATCTGGATGAACTGGACCTCCGCGCACGCGATGTGCGTGAGCAGCATCCCGATCGTGTTGCCCGCTGGCGTGGACTGCCACTGGAGCTGCGCGGGCGTGAG
Organism: Candidatus Eiseniibacteriota bacterium; assembly: GCA_025351485.1. Taxonomy (GTDB): domain Bacteria; phylum Eisenbacteria; class RBG-16-71-46; order RBG-16-71-46; family JACRLI01; genus JANXVU01. The sequence goes on from JANXVU010000172.1 coordinate 727, forward strand.
TGTTTCGACTGCCTTGCCGATCACGGCATGGATCGCGCCGAGATTGCGGCCTCGGGGCACGCGCAACCCTCGGGCAAATGAATGGTCGTGTCGTGGATCACAGGCATGGGTCACTCCCGGTTTTGGAAATAGAAACGTCCGGTTCCACCGCAGTGGCCGGACGTTCTTGAAGATTCAATCGCTGCGCATCGGCTCAGCCGAGCGTAACGCCCAGCTCTTCCATCAGTCGTTCGAGTTCTTCCTGCGAATAGTATTCGAGCTGGATCGCGCCCTTGGCCGGCGTGCCCTGCACGCGCGCGCGGGTCATGAAGCGGCGCGCGAGTTCTTCTTCCAGGCGCGCCAGTTCCGGCGCCTGGCGGCGGCGGGTCTTGCGGCCTTTGTGCCGGGGTTTGCGTTCGCGGACGATCTCTTCGATGGCGCGGACGGTCAGGCCCTCTTTGGCGACCTGGTGCGCGGCGGCGATGATCTCGTCGGCCCCGCCCAGCGCCAGCAGCGCCCGGGCGTGCCCGGCGCTCAGCCATCCGCCCGCGACCATGCCCTGCACTTCTGCTGGTAATTGCAATAGCCGCAAGAAATTGGCAACTGTCGCCCGGTCCTTGCCGACGCGATCCGCCACCGCCTGCTGCGTGAGACCGAGCTGCTCGATCAGGCGCTGGTAGGCGCGTGCCTCATCGATTGCGTGCAAATTCTCGCGCTGGATGTTCTCGATGAGCGCGAACTCCAGGAGCTGCTCGTCGGGGATGTCGCGGATGATCGCGGGGATTTCGGCAATGCCCGCGAGGCGCGCGGCCTGCAGGCGGCGCTCCCCCGCGATCAACTCGAACTCGCTCCCGCGCCGGCGCACCACGATCGGCTGGATGATGCCCTGCTGCTTGATGGAACTGGCGAGTTCTTCCAGGCGCGCGTCATCAAAGTCCGTGCGCGGCTGCATGGGGTTCGCGAGCACCCGGCCTACGGGTATCTTCTCGACCGCGTCTTCAGGACGGGTCGCGACCGCGGGCTCATCGCCCCCGGGAATTAGAGCGGAGATGCCCCGCCCCAGCGCCTTCCTATGTATCACTTCCGACCACCTCCCTGGCAAGGCTGCGGTAACTCACGGATCCACTGCAGCCGGGGTCGTAGATCACAGCCGGCTTTCCAAAGCTGGGGGCTTCGCTGAGTCGGACGTTCCTGGGGATGACAGTCTTGTAAACTCTTTCCGCAAAGAACTTACGGGCCTCTTCTTCCACCTGCTGGCACAGGTTCAGGCGTGCGTCGTACATGGTGAGCAGCACGCCCTCCATGCGCAGGGCCGGGTTCAACTTGGCCTGCACCCGGCGCACCACAGCCAGCAGTTGGGTCAACCCTTCGAGCGCGTAGTACTCACACTGCAACGGCACGATCACCGAGTCGGAGGCCGTCAAGGTGTTGAGTGTAAGCAGCCCCAGGGACGGCGGACAATCGATGAGGATGTAGTCGTACTCCTCGCGCACCGGCTCGATCGCCATGCGGAGCCGGCTCTCGCGGTTCTCCATGTTGACGAGCTCGACCTCGGCCCCGGAAAGACGCTGACCCGCCGGCACCAGGTTCAGGTGCTGGATCCCCGATTCCATGATCGCTTCGCGGATAGGCACGTCCAGGATGAGCACCTCGTAGATGCTCTTTTCCTCGGAGTCGCCAGAAATGCCCAGGCCGCTGCCGGCGTTGGCCTGGGGGTCGATGTCCAGCAGGAGGACTCGTTTTCCGTCCATGGCAAGGGAGGCGGCCAGGTTGATGGCGGTGGTGGTCTTGCCTACGCCGCCTTTTTGGTTCGTTATGGCTACAACCTTGCCCATTTCAATCCTTTAAGTATCCGTGTCGGGGTGGTGTTTCACGTGGAACACTTGGGTTCTGCGACGGTCCCTGGGTGAGTTCAACCCCTCGGCTCAGGCTTCGCTTCGCTCAGATTCGCCGCTGGGTTGAACTCACCCAGGGACCTCGAGCGTCGCTTTGTTCCACGTGGAACATCAGGCCCGGGCTACTATGAGGGTGGTCTTGGCTATTTCGACCCGTTCGACCCGTACTTCGCGCAGGCCAGCCGTCCGCAGGTCTTCTACTATGGCTGGGTGGACCGATTCTTCCAGGGGCGCGTAGATGATGGCGTAGCCGTTGGGGGCCAGGTTGGAGGCGATCCGGCGTGCCAGTTTGGGCTCCATGCGCACGGCCCTGACGGTTACGATGTTGAATCGGCGGCCACCGAGACTGGATTCCTCGTAACGCTCATTTAGCACTTCGCCTCGGCCGGGGGCAAGGGTTTCCAGCGCATCCCGCAGGAACAGGCACTTTTTCCCGGTAGCTTCCACCAGGACGCCGTGCCAGTCGGGCTCTGCGATCATGAGCGGAATAGCGGGGAAGCCGCCACCCGATCCGATGTCCAGGAGGTCCGCCGTTTCGGGAAGCCCGAGGACCACCGGGGCAATGGAGCTCAGAATGTGCTGCTCCAGGTCCTCCCGGGTCAGTTTTCGGGACACCAGGTTGATCCGCCGGTTGAAGAGGAGCAAATGGTCTATGAACCGCCCCAGATCTTTCTCCAAACCATCTCTGAAATTGACACTTAACTGGTCCAATGTAGATCTCAGCATGGCCGCCCCGGGCCTTCTGCTCCGGTGCCATGTTCCACGTGGAACATCCTCAGGAAGCGGGATGCGTGCACCAGGAGCGCCGATGCGTCCGAGGGAGAGACCCCTTGGATTCGCATGGCCTGGCCCATGGATTTGGGGCGGGTACGCTTCAGCTTTTCCTTGGCCTCGGTCGAGAGCCCGTGCAGATCGGCGTCAAACAGGGCGTCCGGCAGGGCGTAGCCTTCCATTTTCCCGAGACGTTCAATCGCCCGCTGCTGGCGCCGGATGTATCCCTCGTACTTCAACCGCACCTCCACGCGTTCTCCCAATTCCACGCTGACGGAACCCCCGAACCCCAGGGCCCGCAGCTGCTCGTAACTTACAGCGGGCTGTCGCAAAAACTCCTGCCCACTCATGCTCTCGCGCCTTCCGATCAATCCCTCGGAGGCGTCTGCGCCCACGCGAACCTTTCCAAGGCGCACGATCTCGGCTTCAACGGCGCAGCGCCCGCCTTCCAGGATCGCGAATTCGTCGTCGGTGATCAGTCCGCGCCCGTGCGCGATTCCACCGAGACGTTCGCCGGCATTGTCATGGCGCAGCACCAGCCGGTGCTCCGCCTGGGACGTAAAGAGCCGGTACGGCTCGTGCGTTCCGCGCAGCACCAGATCGTCGATCAGAACGCCAATATAGGCCTCCGAGCGGGAGAGCACCAGCGGCTCCCAGCCCAGGATCTTGAGAGCGGCGTTGGCTCCGGCCATCAGTCCCTGCGCGGCAGCTTCCTCGTAACCCGAAGTGCCATTGATCTGTCCGGCAAAGTAGAGTCCGGGAACCCGGCGGCTTTCCATGGTCGGATCCAGGTGGAATGCGGGCGGGATGAAGTCATATTCCACGGCGTACCCGGGCCTCAGGATCCGCGCATTCGCGAGCCCCGGCAGGGTGCGAACCAGCTCCAGCTGCACTTCTTCCGGCAGCGAAGTGCTGAGCCCGTTCACATACAGCTCGTCCGACTCGCGGCCCTCCGGCTCCAGAAAAATCTGGTGAGAGAGTTTCTCCGGGAAGCGCGCGACCTTGTCCTCGATCGAGGGACAGTAGCGGGGGCCCACACCCGAGATTCGGCCCGTAAACAAAGGGGATTCCGAGAGGTGCTCGCGGATGAACTCGTGGGTCGCTTCCGTGGTGTGAGTCAGGTAGCAGGGAACCGGGTCCAGCGTGATTCTCTCTGAAAAGTGCGAAAACGGGCGCGGATCTTCGTCGCCCCACTGGGCCTTGAGCTGATCCACTTCCGCCGAAGCGAGCGAGAGCCTCGGGGAGGTGCCGGTCTTGAGCCGCGCGATCGGAAAGCCCAGTTCGGTGAGCGAATCGGACAGCCCGCGCGCCGCAATTTCCCCGTTCCGCCCCCCGGAGAAACTACGCATCCCTATGTGAATAAGTCCGTTAAGAAACGTGCCCGTGCAGATGATCACCGCCGCCGCCCGGATCTCCCCACCGGTCCCGGTCACCACCCCGACCACCCGGCCGCCGTCCACGAGCAGCGCTTCCGCCAGGCCCTGGCGAAACTGAACGCGCTCCGCCCGCTCCACCACCCGGCGCATCTCCACCTGGTAGGCGCGCTTGTCCGCCTGGGCGCGCGGCGACCACACCGCCGGGCCACGGCTGCGGTTGAGCATCTTGAACTGGATGCCGGTGCGATCGATGACCCGGCCCATGGCCCCACCCAGCGCGTCCAACTCGCGCACCAACTGGCCCTTGGCAAGCCCGCCAATGGCGGGGTTGCAAGACATTTGGGCCACGGAGTCGAGGTTGCCCGTGAGGAGCAGCGTCTCGCACCCGAGGCGGGCCGCGGCCAGGGCCGCTTCGCAGCCGGCATGGCCGGCGCCTATGACAAGGACATCGCAATCGCGTTTCATGGAAGGTGGATACTAGCGGTTTGGGGCCGGGGCGGCCACCGCGGTGCGCGCTACTTCCCGATGCAGAAGCGGCTGAAGATTTCGTTGAGCACGTCGGCGCCGACCCCGATGCCCACCGCTTCATCCAGCGCCGCGACGGCCTCGCGCAATTCGAACGAAGCGGTATCCAGGAGCTCCTTCATTCGGAGCCGTTCGGCAGCTGCGCCCAGCGCTTCGCGGGCGGCGCGCAGTGCCGTTTCCTGGCGCACCGTTCCCACCAGCACCGGCTCGCGCAGAGAATCGCCCACGAGGATCCCCCGCAGCGCCTCCACGAGAAGCGCAAGCCCTTCACCGGTCGTGGCGCTGGTGCGCACCGGATCGAGGCCACCGATCGACTCCGCGCTCGCGTCCGGCGCGAGATCAATCTTGTTCCACGCCACCAGCCCGCGCCGCCCGGCCACCATTTCAGCCAGCGCCTCATCGCCGGGATGGGCCGAAACGCTGGAGTCCATCACCAGCGCCACCGCGTCGGCCGCGGCGATTTCGCGTTTCGCTCGCTCCATGCCCGCAAGCTCCAGCGAATCCGCGGTGCCGGGGTTGAGCCCGGCCGTGTCCACGAGCAGCACCGGCACACCGCCGATGTCCAGCGTCTCGCGAAGCACGTCGCGGGTGGTGCCGGGAATTTCACTCACCAGTGCGCGCTCTTCCCGCAGCAGCGCGTTGAGCAAGCTGGATTTTCCGGCGTTGGGCCGCCCGCACAGCACCACTCGCGCGCCCTCTCGCAGCGCGCGGCCCGCGCCCGAGGTGGCCAGCAGCTTGTCCACTTCCCCGGCCAGCGCATCTGCCTGGGTGGCGCGTAAATTCCAATCAAAGTCGTCGGGCAGTTGGTCCTGGAAATCCAGGAACGCTTCGCAGTCCAACAGGATCTCCCGGGTGCGCGCGGCCATGTCCTGGAGCACGCGCGACAGACCGCCCTCGAGCCGGGCGAGCGCCGATTCCCGCGCGCGCGCGGTCGAGGCCCCCACAAGATCCACCACCGACTCGGCCTGCGCGAGGTCCATGCGCCCATTCAAATACGCGCGGCGAGTGAACTCGCCGGGCTCGGCCATCCGCCCGCCCGCCTGGAGCAGCGCCTCCATCAAAGCGCGCGAGGCGGCTCCGCCTCCGTGGACGATGAACTCCACCAGGTCTTCGCCGGTGTAGCTCTTCGGGGCGCGATAGAGCGCCACCACCACTTCGTCCAGGACGCCGCCGGAGGCGTCCACGACCTGCCCGTGAGAGAGCGTCCAGGCCGGCCGCTCCGCCAAAGGTTGCCGGCCGCGGAACACTGCGTCCGCCAAAAAAACAGCCCGGCGGCCGCTGACTCGAACAAGAGCCAGGGCCGCCGGGCCTGAAGCGGTAGCCAGTGCGACGATCGTATCGTCGAGGTTCATCGCGCTCCGGTTACGCCCCCGGAGGGGTGTAACCCCGACGCTTGGCCTTGGTGTTCCGTCGGAAGGACTTTCCGGTCGGAGCCTCGGCTTCAGCCTCGACGCGCTCGGGCACCGTCGATTCGATCACGGAGCTATCGATGAGCCGCTGCTCGAGCCTCTTGGACTCTGCGATCTTGGCCTGGAGTTCCGGGGTCATCTCGACCTGCGGGCCACGGTCGCGGTCGCGGTCCCGATCGCGGTCCCGGCCGCCACCGCGGCGGCCGCCACGATCGCGGTCCCGGTCACGTCCGCCGCCACCACCGCCACCGCTGCTGCGGCGCGGGCGGTCGAAGTCGGTCGGGAAATCTTCCATGTCCGGCTCCTCGGCAACCGGCGCGGCAGCGATGGGAGCCACTTCCTCGTCCTCCGCTTCCACCGGGTAGGATCCGTTGGTCTGCGGGGCTTCGGAGGCTGCAATGGTTTCGTCGTCGACCATGCGCTCGCCGGCGACCGGCGGCTCGTCGAAGTCGTCCGCGCTCAGCGGACGGCGGCCGCGGCCACCGCGACGGCGGCGTCCCCGACCTTCCCGCGACTCGCGGGCTTCGCCGAACTCGGCGGTGGGCTGCGCATCGGTGTCTTCGGCGGCTTCCTGCTCCGATCCGCGGCGGCTGCGATAGCCGGCCACGTCGAACACCACCCGCACGCGGTTGCGCTCGTGCAGGCTCGACATGCGGGTCAGCAGGTGCTCGAAGGCCGTGAGCGTCTCGCCGCGGCGTCCGATAAGGATACCGTCCATGGGACCGGTCTCCACGGAAAGCCACACGTCGCCCTCACGGTCCTCGGCGGTCACGGCCGCCTCGCAACCCATCAGGCGAAGCATCTCCTCGGCCTTGGTGCGCACCAGTTCCATGCGCTGCTCCATCGGAAGGGCTTCGGCGCGGGCCGCTGACTCGCGGGCCTCGTCGCGCTCTCCGCGCTCCGGACGGTCATCGGTGTCCTGGCGGTCCTGGCGCTCCGGACGCTCAGGGCGCGCGGGCCGTTCGCTTCGCGCCTGGACCGGGGCCGCCGCCTTGTCGCGGTCACGGTCGCGGTCACGGTCACGATCGCGCCCGCCACGCTCGCCTCTTTCGCGGCCGGGCTGGCGTTCACGGTCGCCGCGTCCACCGCGGTCGCCCCGGTCGCGTCCGCCTTCACGCTGCGGGCGGTCGCTGCTGCCGGCGGCGCGTTCCGGACGTTCGGCCCGCTCGACCTTGGGTGCGTCGGCGAGGTTCTTCAGGGTGGAACGTACGCGCGCGGGCCGTCCGCCGAACAGGCCCAGAAGCTTGGGCTTGCCCTCGTCCAGCACTTCGATCCGCACCTTGTCCCGGGTGACCCGGAGTTCGGTGCAGGCCTTCAGAATTGCCTCTTCGACCGATCCGGCCGTGACCTCGACGCTGTGGCGCTTGGAGGTTTCGCGGGCGGGGCCTCGGTTCCTGTCTCGATTGTAACGGGGTGATCTCATGGGGTTCCTCATGAAGCGACCGCCGCCGCGGCGTTCGGATTTGGACGCGGACGGTTCTGCATTTGCTGCAGGGCGGTCAGAATGTTGGTGACGGTCCAATACAGGACCAATCCCGACGGCAGCCGGTAGAAGATAAACAGCATCACGACTGGCATGATGTAGGCCATCGTGGCCTGCCGCGGGTCCACGGGGGTTAGCTTCTGCTGCCAGATCATGGTGCCAGCCATGACCAGGGGCAGAATGTGCAGGGGAAACCCTCCGACCGTAGCGAGCACGTCGGGCGCGCTGAGGTCGGTGATCCAGCCGAAAAAGCCGGCCTGCCGGAGTTCGATGGCGCCGTTGAACAGATTGTACAGGGCGATCATCACCGGCATTTGAACGAGCAGGGGCAAACAGCCGCCGAAGGGATTCACGTTGTTTTCCTTGTACAACGCGAAGATCTCCTTGTTGAGCCGCTCCTGGTCGTTCTTGTACTTCTCCTTCAGCCGGTCCATCACCGGCTGAAGCTCCTGCATCTTGCGCATCGAGCTCATCTGAGCGTTGCTCAGCGGCCACAGGACCAGCCGAAGGGCCACCGACAGCACGATGATCACGAGCCCAAAGTTGGGCACGAACCGGTGCGTGAGGGTGAAGAACTTCAGCAGTCCGCGGCTCAACGGCGTCATGATCGGCGCCATGAAGCTCCAGAGCCCGCCGACATCGAGAAGGCGTGGAAGATTGTGTCCCGCGGCATTCAGTTTCTGATAGTCCACGGGTCCCACGTACATCTCGTAGGCGATCGAGCTCTTGCCCAGCCACGGGTACTCGAAGCGGACCCCCGTCTGCTTCGTGTCCGGGTGGCCCAGGGTGGTGACTCCGCCGATAGCCTGTGGGGGAAACAGGAATCCCAGGGCGAAGTACTTGCTCCGCATCAGCGCCCATTCCACGCTGCCGGAATGGACCTTGGACGGGGCCTTCTTGAATCCTCCGAGGAAGTCCTGCGACAGCTCCGCGCCCAGCAGGGCGTCGGAGGCTCCGTGCTGGACGTCTTCGGCGGAGTTGGTTTCGGTGTCGAGCTTCCAGGAGCGCCACTGCACCACCAGGCGGTCGTCGGGGCCGGGGCTCTCCGTCTCCCAGGTCACGCCGCAGGTGTATCCGTCGTCGGGAATGCTGTAGCGAACGCGAAGGAGCGTGCCGGAGGTGTCGCGGGTCTCGTAGGTGAGGAGTCGGGCGGCCGCGTCGCGGCGGTCTTCGGTCAGCTTGAAGGTGGCCTGGCTGAAGTCGGTCTCGGTCCCCTTGTGGCGCAGGGCCAGCGCCTCAAGCCCGCTGGAGTCGGGAATCAGCTCCAGGGGGTGCCGGTCGCCCCGGCGGTAGTCTTTCAATACCCAGTCCACCGGGCGGGCGCCGCGGCTGGAAAAAACGATCCTCCAGGTGCGGGTGTCCACGGAGGTGAGCTGTTCGGGGGCCGGCGCCGACATGGTGGCGGGCGCGGCCGGGGTGAAGTTCGGGGACAGCGTACCGGCCGAAGGCTGCGCCGGGGCCTGGGCCGTGCTCGTCTGCTCCCGGACCTGGACCTGGGCAGCCTGCCGTTCAAGGCCGGTGCGTTGAAGCATAAACTGCCAGCCGAAAAGAATGACTCCGGCCAGGGCGATGGCAATCAGTAGGCGACGATCATCCATGGATTGGAATCATTTCCTGACAGGGGGCACGGGATCGAAGCCCCCCGGGTGGAACGGGTGGCAACGCATGATCCTGGAGGCCGCAAGAAGGCTCCCCCGCCACGCGCCGTGGGATTCGATGGCCCCGTAGGCATAGCGCGAGCATGAGGGATGGAAGCGGCATCCGCCCGGAACGTGCGGCGAAAGCGTGGCCTGGTAGAGGCGGATAAGCCACAGGAAGGGCTGGCGCATGGTATGCGTCTCAGGAAAGCAGTCCGGCCCGGACAAGAAGTTGCCGAAGTTCGAGGGCGATGTCGGCGGCCTTGGCCCGGGGACATTCCCGGGTGGCCACAAGGACGAGGTCGGCGGGTAACTCTATCTCCGTCCTCACCTTTCGAAACGCATCCCGCAGGAGCCGTTTGGCCCGATTGCGCCTCACGGCGTCTCCGACCTTTCGGCTGGCCACCACTCCCGCCCGAAGGACTTCGCCGGGTTCTTTCCGGAAAGCCACCAGGACCAGGTGGCGGCCTCGCTGGGCCGTGCCGTGATCGTATACGTTTCGATATTCCGACGCTTGGGTTAGCCGGACCCGGCGCGGCAGGGTTTCAGGCCGCGTCACGGTGACTGCTGGCCTTTGAACTAGGAAACCGTCAGACGCTTGCGGCCCTTGGCGCGGCGCCGGGCAAGGACTTTGCGGCCGTTCTTCGTGCTCATCCGCTCACGGAAGCCGTGGGTCTTCTTCTGGTGGCGGTTGTTCGGCTGGAAGGTGCGCTTCAACTGAGATTCTCCTTGGACGGCGACACGGCCGACGCATCGAAGGTGTCGGTCGCCGTCGAATTCCGGGCTGCCTCGTGACGAATGACGGGCAAGCCCTGGTCATGAATGTGCGCGGGGGCCTCGGGTGGGCCGCTTCCACGCCGCGCCGGCTCCGGACCGAATGGATCTGGAGTGGGCGCGCGGCGGGGGCGCATCAATGTGCGTCCCCGGAGATGCTTGGCATTGGGCTCAACAGACTTACGGCGCCCCAATGGGAGCGCCGTTCGAACCCGCCATCAGTCTATGGGTAAGGGGTGTGGGCGCGCAACAGGGGATTTCGAGCGGCCCTGCACCGGGGTGTTACTGGAGTTGTCGGCTGAAATGGGGTTGAACTGAAGTAAATAGTTAAGTGACTGTTTTGCAGTGCTTTATGCTTATGCTCGTGGAAGCCTTTTGGACGGCGAGGTGGCCGGGGGGGATACCCCCCTGGGCTCAGGGTTTCGCTTCGCTCACATTCGCCCCCGGGGGGTATCCCCCCCGGCCACCTCGCCTCCGGGGACTTTCGCTTGGCGCCCGGTTCGCTTGCGCAACCCTCGCTTCGGATCGGGCTCCCCCTCGACCGCCAGCGCCGAACAGTAGTCTCGCTCCGGCGCCCCCGCAATTGCTCTTGGACTGTCTTATGCTACGAGCGGACTTGAAAACTCGATTCGAAATCTGAAACCGCGCACGGTTTGCGCAGCTTGTCGGTCGGCGTTGTTCAGGTGTGTGATCGTAGAAACAAATTGCTGTTTGGGAATGTTAAAATTGTTTGGTAGTGGTCTGGTGTTTTCCACAATCGTCTCTCGATAACTGGGTTTCCTCTATGTTGCGTCGGTTTTTTGAAACGTGAAAGAGCCTGTGTTTATTGACGATTTCCGTGTTTTCCACATTCGCTTCAAATGACGCGCTTTCGCGTCAAGAAAAATCCTCGGGGCGAAGCTGTGTTGAATTCGCATCTTCCGAAGAATGCCACGCTCTCTGCAAACTCGCGGTGCTAGTGTCCATCCACTTCGACAACTCACGCGCGCGTCCCGGTTCTCTTCTTCGACTGGATTCGACTTCTCCGGAGCGCAGGCGCCTGTTGCCGAAGCAGGGTTGTAAGGACGCGAACCGTCAGGTCGGAAACTCTTGATCCTCAACCTGTGCCAGGCATCCGGCCCGGAGACTCTCCCGGGCCCAGCGTACACCGACTCCGGCGTCTAGTCCCCGCCACCCGAACGAGGCGGTTGCATTCGGCTTTGGGCGTACTCCGCTCGCGCTGGAGCTCCCGTGCATGCCGGGTTTTCCACCATTGTGGAAAACCTGTGTGCATAAGTCGCCGCCCACCTGCTCAAGGACTTAAATCTTTTCACGACAAAGGCTTTTAGGTTCGGCCCCCCTTCGGGCCGACCGGAGAATCCCCCAACTATGATGCCCGTTGATCACCCTTTGTGGTCGATGATCCTGGATCGTTTGCAGCCGAGGATCACCGACCAGGGCTACAGCACGTGGATCCAACCCCTGCGCCCGCTTGAAATCTCTCAGGAAAAGATGGTCCTGGAAGTCCCCAGCCAGTTTTTCGTCGATTGGCTCGATTCCCACTATATGGACCACATCCGGACCGCTGCCGCCGAAGTGCTCTCCCCCAACGTGGACATCGTGTTCCAGGTGAACCCGGATCTGGCCCGCAAACCGGCTCCGGTCATCGAGTTCGAGGAAGAAGACGATCCGCGGACCCTGCTGGATCCCGAGAGTCACCTGAACCGCCAGTTCACCTTCGAGAGCTTCGTCGTGGGTTCGGCCAACCAACTGGCCGCCGCTGCCGCCAAGGCGGTGGCCGACAGGCCGGGGATCCGGCATAACCCCCTCTTCATCTATGGTGGGGTTGGGCTGGGCAAGACCCACCTCATGCACGCCATCGGTCAGACGGTCAAAATGCGCCGTCCCGAAGCCAAGGTCCTGTACGTCTCCAGCGAGCGCTTCACCAACGAACTGATCTCTTCCATCCAGGCCGGCACCATGCACGAGTTCAAGCAGCGCTATCGCAGCCTGGACGTGCTCCTGGTCGACGACATCCAGTTCCTGGCCGGCAAGGAGCGCACCCAGGAAGAATTCTTCCACACCTTCAACTCGCTCCATGAGACCTACAAGCAGATCGTCATGTCGTCCGACCAGCCGCCCAAGGACATTCCTTCGCTTCAAGATCGCCTGGTGTCCCGCTTCACGTGGGGCCTGGTCACGGACGTTTCGGCGCCGGATCTCGAGACCCGCGTGGCCATCCTGCGCGGGCGCGCGGAGCGCGAACACGTGTCGCTGCCGGCCGACGTGGCCCTGTTCGTGGCCCACAATGTCACCAGCAACATCCGCGAGCTCGAGGGTTCGCTGGCCAAGGTGATCGCGTTCTCGCGCCTCACCAACCAACCGCTCACGGTGGGCCTGGCCGAAGAGGTGCTGCAAGACCTGCTTCGCCGCGTGGACCGCCGGGTGGGCATGCAGGACATCGTGCGCGAGACGTGCCGCTACTTCAGCGTTCCCGAGGACCAGGTGCGGGGGCCGCGCCGCACCACCGAGGTCACCCGACCCCGGCAGATTTCCATGTACCTGACCCGCTCGCTCACCCGCCACTCCCTGGGTGAGATCGGACAGCACTTCGGGAAGCGCGATCACACCACGGTGATGCACGCGGTGGACAAGATCTCGGGCCTTCTCGACTCCGATCCGTCCATTCGCGAGGCTGTCACCAAGATCCGGGAACGGCTCGCGGTCACCGAGTAGCGCGGCAGCGGGCCCTTGCCTGGCGGGCAAGAATATCTTCAAATATTTTCGCGCCGTGGGCGTGCCGGAGGAATTTGGCTTCGCGCGCCCTGTGGACAACCGTGTGGACACCCGTTTCCAAAACCCGTGCACGGCATCGTGGCAGTTGTCCCCGTTTGCACCGCCTGGCGTCCGGCACGAAAGTCTTCCACAAGCCGTGCAGAACCCGTCGGAAGATGTTCGATGTGTTGTTCACCCCCCGCAGGTGTTTGAACGGACATGACGCGTGGGGGTTGCGGAGTTTTCCCAGTTGTCCACGCACTCTAGTAACTACGGTTACTAGGTATCTAAAGAAAAAAGTAAGTAAGTAAAGGGGCGCGCGATGCGTTGGATCCGAAACATCCTGACGGTGCTGATCGTCGTGTTTGCCCTGGGATTTACTGCGGCCTACCTGGTGAGCGAGAGCAACCTGAACCGGACGTATTCAGCGCCGCAGAGCCACATCGCGATCCCGACCGATTCGGCGTCCATCCGCCGCGGCGAGCACCTGTCCAACGCGGTGAGCGGCTGCGTCGGATGCCACGGCGTCGATCTGGGCGGAAGCGTCATGTTCGAGGATCCGCCGATCGGACGGATCGTCGCGGCCAATCTCACGCGCGGCAAGGGCGGCATCGGCGAATCCATGACCGATGAAAAGTTTGTCGCGGCGATCCGGTACGGCGTGCGTCACGACGGCCGCTCCGTGTGGGTCATGCCCTCGGAAAACTTCAGTCTCTACTCCGACCGGGACCTGGCAGCCCTGATCGCGTACGTGAAGAGCCGCCCGGCGGTAAACCGGGAACTTTCCCCCCGCGCGATCGGCCCCATGGGTCGGGTGCTGAACGCGACCGGCCAACTGGCATTCCTGACCGCCGCGCGCGTCGAACGAAGCCAGATCAAGTCCGAGGCGCCGGCCGAGGGGGTGACGCTGGAATACGGCAAGTATCTCGCGGGGGCCGCCGGGTGTAACGGTTGCCATGGGCCGGGACTTTCCGGTGGAAAGATCGTCGGCACCCCGCCGGACTTCCTTCCCGCACCCAACCTCACTGCGAGCGGCGAAGTCGGTCATTGGTCCGAAGCTGACTTTATCCAGTTCATCCGTTCGGGCCGCAATCCGGCCGGGCGCCAGATCGATGCGGAGCAGATGCCGTGGAAGATCTATAAGAACATGAAAAATAATGAGTTAGCGGCAATCTGGCTCTTCGTTCACTCGGTTCCGGCCAGGGCCGCGGGCACGCGGTGACGAACCGGGAGCAGATATATCAGAACCATGACTCTTAGCTTGTAAACACGGCATCCTGGCAACCCCCGTTCACGGCTCTCGCAAAGGCCCGAAAAACGGGATTCCTAACGGCCCCCAATGGCCCCCCAATCCCCTTGTTTTGAGCTTGTGGTAACCGGTCTCAAAATACTAAACTTAGCCCGTTGTAGACCCCCTGATGCGCGGAAACGGGTTGGGCCCATTTCTCCCTCCTTCGGAGCGACGGAACGCATGAAGTTTTCCATCCATCAGAAAGACCTGCAAAGGCTGCTCACCGTCGCGGGCGACGGCGTTCCCAAGAAGACCACGCTGCCGATTCTGTCCAACTACCTGATCGAGGCCCGGCCGGCCGGGGTGCGGATCGCCGCCACCGACCTGGAAATTTCGATCTCCACCTCCGCGGAAACAGCGGTGGAAACTCCGGGCCAGGTGGCGGTCAACGCCAAGCGGCTCCAGGAGGTTGTGCGGGAACTGGCCAAGGACGAAGTCCACGTGCAGGTCGACGCCGGCAAGTTCAAGATGAAGTGCGCCCGCAGCGCCTTCGAGCTCTACCCCATGCCGGTCGACGACTTTCCCACGCTGGCCCAGGAGCGGGCCACCTTCAGCGCCAGGCTGCCGGCCAAGACCTTCCAGGCGCTGGTGGACCTGACCTGCTACGCCGTGTCCACCGACGAGACGCGTCCCGCACTGGGCGGGGTGCTGATCCAGATCACCGACAAGGAGATCCGGTTCATCGCCACCGACGGGCACCGCATGTCCAAGGCGCACGCCTCCGGCAAGTTCCCGGTGGAAAAGGGCGAGCCGCGCGAGGCGATCATTCCGCCCAAGGCGCTGATCCCGGTGGCGGCCTGGGCCACCGAGAGCGACCACGAAGTGGAAATGGAGCTCTCCAGCGCCGCCGCCACGTTCAAGGTGGGCGCGACCACGTTGACCAGCCGGCTCCTCCAGGGACCGTTCCCGCCCTACGAGTCGGTCATTCCCAAGGACAACAAGAAGCAGCTCATCGTGGGCCGCGAGGCGCTGCTCAGCTCCATCCGTCGGGTGGCCAAGCTGTCCGACTCGGTGAGCCACCAGATCCGCTTCAGCGTGCGCAAGGACCGGTTGCACCTTTCCGTGAGCACCGCCGACATCGGCGCGGCCAAGGACGACCTGGAAGCAGCCTACGGCGAGGACGATCTCGAAATCGGTTACAACGCGGTTTATCTTCAGGACATCCTGAAGAGTCTCGACTCCGACAAAGTGCTGTTCACGCTCAACTCGCCCGTGAGCGCCGGCGTGGTGACCGCGGTGGAGTCCAAGAGGGACGCCACCGCGCTGTGCCTGATCATGCCGCTCCGTTTACAGGATTAGGCGCGTGCAGGCCGCGGGAGGGGTCCTTCGGGAACTCCTGAAGCACTTCGGCCTGGAGGCGCGACTCGAAGGATTCAAGGCAGCCGAGTGCTGGCCCGAGCTCGTCGGCCCGGCATTCGCCTCCCGCACCTCGGTCAAGAACTACGAGAACGGCCGCCTCATCATCGAAGCCCACGGGGCAGCCGTCATGCAGGAGCTTCTCATGATGAGAAGCAGCCTGCTCCGGATCTTCGCCGAACGTTACGGCGTGGGCCTGGTGAAGGAAATCCATTTCGTGCCCGCCCCAGGCGGACGCACGAGGGAGTAGCGCGCGGCCTCCGTGCCCGGTTCCAGCCGCGCCGCATACAGGGAGGTAGCTGCCATGAAACACCAGGCCGAAAACTCGGGCGGCACCGGCCGCGATGCCACCCTGTTCGATGGGGTAGAGGGGGATTCAGTTTTGAGCGACGACAACGTGAAGACGGTGGAGGGCGCCGTGCCGGATGCAGGACATCACTATGACGCCAGCAACATCCAGGTCCTCAAGGGGCTCGAGGGTGTGCGCAAGCGTCCGGCCATGTACATCGGCTCCACCGGCGCACGCGGCCTGCACCACTGCGTCTACGAAGTGGTGGACAACTCCATCGACGAGGCGCTGGCCGGCTACTGCGACGCGGTGAGTGTCGAGATCCACAAGGACGGCACCGTCTCGGTGCAGGACAACGGCCGCGGAATCCCGGTGGACCTCCACGCAGTGGAAAAGAAGCCCGCCGTGGAAGTGGTCATGACCACCCTGCACTCGGGCGGCAAGTTTGACCGCGAGAGCTACAAGGTCTCGGGCGGCCTTCACGGCGTGGGTGTTTCCGTGGTGAACGCGCTGTCCGAGTTCCTGGAAGTGGAAGTCTCGGTGAATGGGACCGTTTACCACCAGCGCTACGAACGCGGCCTCACCAAGACGCCGCTGAAGGAGATCGGCAAGACCAAGAAGACCGGCACCAAGGTCACTTTCAAGCCGGACAGCCAGATTTTCGAAGACCTGGACTTCAGCTTCGACACGCTTTCGCAGCGGCTCCGCGAGCTGGCGTTCCTGAACAAGGGCATCACCATCGACATCACCGACGAGCGCACCGGGAAGCGGCACGACTTCCAGTACAAGGGCGGCATCGTCCAGTTCGTCAAGCACCTGAACGACAACAAGGAGCCGCTGCACCCCAAGCCGGTGTACTTCACGCGCGTCAAGGACGGCGTGGAGGTGGAGTTCGCCCTCCAGTACAACGACTCCTACGTGGAGACGGTGTTTTCCTACGTGAACAACATCAACACGATCGAGGGCGGCACGCACCTGGTGGGATTCCGCTCGGCACTGACCCGCACCCTGGTCAACTACGCCGAAAAGGAAGGCTACCTCAAGAACATCAAGGCGGCCGTGACCGGCGACGACGTGCGCGAAGGCCTCACCGCTGTGCTCAGCGTGAAGCACCCCGATCCGCAGTTCGAAGGCCAGACCAAGACCAAGCTGGGCAACAGCGAGGTCAAGGGCCTGGTGGAGAGCGTGGTGGGGGAGGGCCTGCGCGAGTTCTTTGAAGAGAACCCGCCGGTGGCCCGCAAGATCACCGACAAGATCGTTTCCGCCGCGCGCGCCCGGGAAGCCGCCCGCAAGGCCCGCGACCTGGCCCGCCGCAAGTCGGTGCTGGACGGGGGAGGGCTCCCCGGCAAGCTGGCCGATTGTTCCAGCGACGTGCCCGAACAGTGCGAACTCTACATCGTTGAGGGTGACTCGGCCGGCGGCTCGGCCAAGCAGGGCCGCGACCGGCGCTTCCAGGCGATCCTGCCGATCAAGGGCAAGATCATCAACGTGGAAAAGGCGCGCCTCGACAAGATTCTGGGCAACGAGGAAATCCGGACCATCATCACCGCCCTCGGCACCGGCATCGACGCCGAGTTCGACCTGGGCAAGCTGCGCTACCACAAGATCATCCTGATGTCGGACGCCGACGTGGACGGGGCGCACATCCGCACCCTGCTCCTGACCTTCCTATTCCGTCGCCTCACCGGCCTGGTGGACGCCGGGCACGTCTACATCGCCCAGCCGCCGCTGTTCCTCGTGCGCAAGGGCAAGGAAGAGATCTACTGCTTCAACGAACTGGAGCGCGACGCCGCCAGCGAGCGGCTCGGCAAGAAGAACGTGGATATCCAGCGCTACAAGGGTCTGGGTGACATGAACCCCGACCAGCTGTGGAAGACCACCATGGACCCCGAAACCCGCACCCTGCTCAAGGTCAACATGGACGACGTGGTCGAAGCCGACCAGATGTTCACCGTGCTGATGGGCGAGCAGGTGGAACCGCGCCGGGCGTTCATCGAGAAGCACGCGCTGAGCGTGCGGAACCTGGACATTTAAAGGAAACCCATGTCCACACCCTTCGACCACCGCCAAAAAGTCGTCCCGGTCAACATCGAGGACGAGATGCGCAATTCCTACATGGACTACTCCATGTCGGTCATCGTCTCGCGCGCCCTGCCGGATGTGCGCGATGGATTGAAGCCGTCGCAGCGCCGCATCCTGGTCGCGATGAACGACCTGAACCTGGTCCCGGGCCGGGGATTCCGTAAGTGCGCCAAGATCGCCGGCGACACCTCCGGTAACTACCACCCGCACGGCGAGCAGGTCGTGTACCCCACGCTGGTCCGCATGGCGCAGGAGTTCAACATGCGCTACCCGCTGGTGGACGGGCAGGGGAACTTCGGTTCGGTCGACGGCGACGCCGCGGCGGCCATGCGTTACACCGAGGCCCGCCTCACCCCGATGGCCGCCGAGATGCTGCGCGACCTGGAAAAGAACACCGTCGACTTCAAGTACAACTACGACGAGACCCGCAAGGAGCCCATCGTTCTCCCGAGCGTGGTGCCCAACCTGCTCCTGAACGGCAGCAGCGGCATCGCCGTCGGCATGGCCACGGAAATCCCGCCCCACAACCTGACCGAGATCGCCGATGCCATCGTGCGGGTGATCGACAATCCCGAGACCCCGGACGAGGAGCTCCACCGGATCGTCAAGGGCCCGGACTTCCCGACCGGCGGCATCATCTATGGCATGAAGGGCATCCGGGATGCGTACACCACCGGACGCGGCCTGATCATGGTGCGCGCGCGTGTGGCCAGCGAAGTGAACGCCAAGGACCGCGAGAGCCTGATCGTCACCGAGATCCCGTACCAGGTGAACAAGACGACCTTGCTGGAGAAGATCGCCGAGATGGTCAAGACCGGGCGGGTCGACGGCATCTCCGACCTGCGGGATGAGTCCGACCGCGAAGGCATGCGCATCGTGATCGAGCTCAAGAAGGACGCGCAGTCCAAGGTGGTGCTGAACAACCTGTTCAAGCACACCCAGCTGCAGACCACCTTTGGCGCCAACGTGCTGGCGCTGGTCAACAACCGGCCCGAGACGCTCAAGCTGCGCCGCATGATCGACCTGTACGTGGAGTACCGCCAGGAGATCGTGGTGCGCCGCACCAAGTTCGACCTGGAAGAGGCGGAAAAGCGCGCCCACATCCTGGAGGGCTACAAGATCGCGCTGGACAACATCGACGCGATCATCGCCCTGATCAAGAAGTCCAAGGACACCGAAGCCGCCCGCCAGGGCCTGATGGCCACGTTCGGGCTTTCCGAGATCCAGTCGACCGCCATCCTGGAGATGCGCCTGCAGCGCCTGACCGGCCTGGAGCGCAAGAAGATCGAGGACGAGTATGCGGCGATCATCAAGCTGATCGCCGAGCTCAAGAGCATCCTGGAAAACCCCGCCAAGGTGCTGCTCATCATCAAGAACGAAGTGCTGGACCTGAAAAAGCGTTTCGGCGACGAGCGCCGCACCGAGATCGTGCCCGAGGAGAGCGACATCGAGCTCCTGGACCTGATCCCGAAAGAGGACATGGTGGTGACGATCTCCCACCTGGGCTACACCAAGCGTCTTCCGACCACCGCCTACAAGTCGCAGCGCCGCGGCGGCAAGGGGTTGATCGGGGCCACCACCAAGGAAGAAGACTGGGTGGAACACCTGTTCATCGCCTCCACGCACAACTACATTCTGTTCCTGACCAACCGCGGGCGCTGCCATTGGCTCAAGGTGCACGAGATCCCGCAGGCCGGGCGCGCCGCCCGCGGCAAGCCGATCCGGAACATGATCGAGCTCACCGCCGATGAACGCGTGAACGCCATCGTGCCGGTCAAGGAGTTCGACGACCAGCACAACATGGTCATGGCCACCAAGTTCGGCGTGATCAAGAAGACCGTCCTTTCCGCCTACGGCAACCCGCGCAAGGCCGGCATCAACGCCGTGGACCTGGACGAAGGCGACGAGTTGATCGAAGCCACCATCACCGACGGCACGCAGGACCTGATCCTGGCCAAGAGGCAGGGCAAGGCCATCCGCTTCCACGAGCAGGAAGTCCGCTCCATGGGCCGTACCGCCCACGGGGTGAAGGGCTGCACGCTGGAAGAGGGCGACACCGTGGTCGGGATGGTCGCGGTCAAGCGCGACGCCACGCTGCTCACCGTGACCGAGAACGGCTTCGGCAAGCGCAGCGAGCTCGCCGATTACCGCGTGAGCCACCGCGGCGGCCTCGGAATCATCACCATCAAGACCACCGACCGAAACGGCGAAGTGATCACCGTGAAGGAAGTGGTGGACGGCGACCAGCTCATGCTGATCTCCCGCAAGGGCCAGATGATCCGCACGCGGGTCAGGGACCTGCGGGTGATGGGCCGCAACACCGCCGGCGTCAAGCTGATGGAGCTCGACGAAGGGGACCAGGTGGTGGACGTGACGCGCGCGGTGGCGGAAGAAGAGGAAGACGGGCCGGACGGGGCTGGAGTTGGGGCCGCCGAGACCGACCTCGACGCCGGCGCGGACGAGACCACCGAGGAGTAGGGGCGAAGTAGCGCAGACAAACGAGAGCCCGGTTCAGCCGAATCGGGCTCTCGACATTCACAGGCGGAACTAAGGAGCAGCAACCATGACCCCCGACGGAAAATTCCTGGATCGCACCACCGTCCGCTTCGAACGCCTGCTCCCCGGCCCCATCGAGCGCGTCTGGGAATACCTTACCAAGGCCGAGTTCCTGGCAAGCTGGCTCGCCGACGGCGACGTACCGAAGACGGTGGGGGCCGACGTGGAGTTGAGCCAGCAGACCGACCGGGTGGCCATCCGCGTGGGCGGGATCATTTATGGCAAGGTCATGCACTACGAGGCGCCGCACTCGCTGGCCTACACCTGGTCGCACCGGCAGGCGAGCGAACCCCTCGAAGAGGCTCCCGAGGCCGACACACTGGTGGAGTTCGAGCTGGCCCCGGTGGGGGAAGCGGTCCGCCTGACGCTCACACACTCCCGCTTGCAGCCCGACATCGACGTCATTCCGCGGGTGGGCGCCGGCTGGCACACCCTGCTCGAGTTCCTGGACGCGCGGCTCACCGGGCGGGAAGCACCGAACTTCCCCAAGTTCTTCGAGAGCCTGCTACCGAGATACACCGAACAGGTGGACGCGCTGGACCAGTGAGCCCAACGACGCGCTTGACCCGAGCGCCCGCCCGGGTCTAGGCTGGAGTTACCCCACCAACGCCCCCAACCAACCCCTTCCAACCCTTCCCATCACCCGCTCGGACCCCGCAACCGCGAACGCCCTTCCGTCGCCCCATATCCACACAGGGGGGACACCATGAAACGCCGCATCCAATGCCTGGCCGCGATCGCGCTGCTCCTGACCACCACCGCGGAGGCCCGCGCGTTCTGCGGGTTCTTCGTCGCGCGCGCCGAGACGCGCCTGGTGAACCACGCTTCCCGGGTGGTGATCGTGCGCGCCGGGGACCACACCGAAGTGACCATGGCCAACGACTACGACGGCAAGCCGTCGGAGTTCGCCATGGTGATCCCGGTGCCCACGGTGATCCAGGAAGACCAGGTCACGCCGGTCGACACCGCGGTGATCAACCACATGGACGAATACACCGCGCCGCGCCTGGCCACGCTGGAAGACCCCGATCCGTGCTGGGAGCTCCACCTCCGGGGTGGAAATGCCAGCACGATCACCGTCTTGTCCGATAGGGTTTCGGCGGCCAGCATGCGCGACGTCAAGGTCGAGGCCCATTACTCCGTGGGCATCTATGACATCCAGGTGCTCAGTTCCAAGAAGAGCGGGTCGCTGCAGGCATGGCTGCGCGCCGAGGGCTACCAGATCCCGGACGGGGCGGAGTCGATCTTGAAGAGCTATATCAAGCAGGGCATGAAGTTCTTCGTGGCCCGGATCAACCTGAACGAACTGGCCCGCCGGGGCGCCACCCGCCTGCAGCCGCTGCGCGTCACCTACGACTCGAAGAAGTTCATGCTCCCGATCCGCCTCGGCACCGTGAACTCCGCCGGCAGCCAGGAACTGCTGGTATTCATAATCACGCCAAGCGGCCGCGTTGAGACCACCAACTATCGCACCGTCCGAATGCCCACCGACCTGGACCTGCCGCAGAGCAGCCAGCAGATGTTCACCGCGATCTATCGAGCGGCCTTTGATCGCCAGCTCGCCCGGGAGGACTCCGAGGCGGTGGTGCTGGAGTACGCCTGGCCGATGGGACAGTGCGACCCGTGCTCGGCGCCCCGGATTGATCGCGACGAGATGGCCAAGCTCGGGGTGTTCTGGTGGGATCCGGGCATGCCGGGGTACCGGGAGCGCAACCTGCGGGGCGCTCCGGAGGCAGTTGAGGACCGGCACTATGAACCGTACCGGGCCTTCGTAACCCGGCTTCACCTGGTGTACAACGCCAGCCATTTCCCGGAAGACCTGGTGTTCCAGGAGACCGGCGACCGGCAGACCTACCAGTGCAAATACAATCTGCACAAACCCTGGGGAGGCGCCACGCCGTGCGCGGCCGCAGACCGCTACCACCGGGAGATGCCCTGGAGGCTCAAGCGGGAGGCGGAAAACCTGGCCAGGCTCACTGGGTGGGCGCTGGGGGAGACCAATCCCGTCGAATCCGGGCCTCCGAACTCAGGTCGGCAGAACGCGCGGCAGCGTTGAACAGGAGCCAAATAATCGCAAACCGACCAGTGGACCGCAGAACAACCCCTGCTGACGCTCCCTTGTGAATTTGGTATCATAGTTCGATGAAACAGAGTGGGGGCGGCCCGGCGGTCGCCCTCACCCTTGAGTCCCACTTTGTGAAAGATTTCGCAAGGAGCGATAGGCCGAGTGCCGCTCCCTGGCGCCCCTCACGGGCGGTCCAGCGGGACAGCGCCTGCCGAACGGCGCCATGAAACTCTCCCGCATCTCCGACTCCACCGTTCGCCGTCTTTCCAGTTACTGCCGCGTGCTCGAAGAACTCGACCGCGAAGGCCGCCGCATGGTCTCCAGCAAGCGCCTGGCCGAGCGCGGGGGCGTTTCCAGCGCCCAGGTTCGCAAAGACCTCTCCTATTTCGGCAGCTTCGGCCGCCGGGGGCTCGGCTACAACGTGCCTCGGCTGCTGGAGGAGATCCGCTCCATCATGGGGTTGAATCGCACCTGGCGGTGCGCGCTGGTCGGCGCCGGGCACATTGGCAGCGCGCTCTTCTCCTACCACGACTTCCGGCGACGGGGTTTCGATGTGGTGGCGATATTCGACAACGCCGAGGCGGTCGTGGGCCAGAAGTGGGAAGACTGCGAGATCCAGAACGTCAAGAAGCTGGTCCCGGAGATCCGCCGCCTGGGAGTCGACATCGGCATCGTGGCCACCCCCGCCCGCGCGGCGCAGGAAGTGGCGGACCTCATGGTGGAGGCCGGGGTCAGCGGCATCCTGAACTTTGCGCCCCGCAAGCTCGAAGTGCCCAAGGAAATCTCCCTGCGAAACGTGAACATGACCATCGAACTGGAAAGCCTGTCCTTCGCGTTGCGCGCCTCCGAGACCCGCAGCCGGAAGAAGCGGGCCGTCTCCGTGGATGAGTGACGTTTCGCGCCCGCTGACCCGCCGCGAGAGCCTGCTCGCCGACGGGCTGCTGGTGCTCGTCACCGTCATCTGGGGCATCACCTTCCCGCTCTCCCGGACGCTGCTGAAGCAGATCCAGCCCGACGCGTTCATGGCCGTCCGCTTCACCCTGGCACTGGCGCTGCTGCTCCCCGTGTGTGGAACCCGCCTGCTGAAGCTGAAAATTCGCGACTGGTGGAACGCCCTGCTGCTGGCCGCGCTGTTCTTTGCCGGGATCCTGTTCCAGAACATCGGGCTTCCGCTTACCACCTCGACCAACTCCGCTTTTCTCACAGCCCTGTCGGTGCCGCTGGTGCCCTTTGCGGCCATCTGGCTGCTCAAGACGACCCCGCCCCTTTCTTCGTGGATCGGCTGCGGCATGGCGATGGCGGGTCTCTTGATCCTGACCATCCAGCCCGGCATGACCATCGGGCGCGGGGACCTGATCACGCTGGGGACGGCGCTCGTATTCGCCTTCGAAATCGTGCTGGTGACCAAGTTCCTGACCGGCCGCGACGCGGTGGCCATGAGCACGGCCATGACCCTCTTCTGCGCCGCTTTCGGCTGGATCGGATGCTGGGCCATGCACGACAGTCTGCCTACCATGGCCTTCGCGCTGTCGATTCCGATGCTGGTGGTTGGAGTCCTCGCCGGGGGCGGCACGCTGCTCGCCCAGAACTACGGGCAGCAGCACACCACGGCCGTCCACGCGGCCATCATCTTTTCCATCGAGCCCATCTGGGCCGGGATGTGGTCGCACCTCATCAACGGCGACGTCCTGGGTCCGCGCATCTGGACCGGAGGAGCGTGCATCCTGCTGGGTGTGGTCGTTTCCGAGCTCTGGCCTTAGTGCAGGGGCGGGGGATGCGTGGTACGCTCCCCCGGACAACGAGACCACGGGCGGGTTACCGCCATGCGCAGGACCCAGCCGCCACTGCGGGGGAGACGCGATGAAAAAGAAGGAAGAGAACGGCCGGGTGGTGATGGAAAAGATCGACAGCCGCGTGCTCCGCGCCAATCCGCTGGGCGACCCGCACGTCCGCACGCTTCCGGTCTACCTTCCGCCCGGGTACGACCGCTCCACCAGGCGCTACCCGGTGATCTACCTGCTGGCCGGGTTCACCGGATCCGGGCGCATGATGCTCAACTTCGCCCACTTCAGCGAAGCCATCGACCAGCGGCTTGACCGCCTGATCGGCCAGGGCCTGATGAAGCCGTGCATCGTGGTGCTGCCGGACTGCTTCACCTCCTTCGGAGGGAGCCAGTACCTGAACTCCAGGGCCACCGGGCGCTACGCGGACCACTTCATCCGCGAAATCGTGCCGTTCGTGGACAAGCGCTACCGCACCATGCCCGTGGCGCGCCACCGCGCCGTGGCCGGCAAGTCCTCCGGAGGCTACGGGGCGCTGGTGCATGGCATGTGGCACCCGGACGTGTTCGGTGCGGTGGCGAGCCACAGCGGGGACATGTACTTCGAGTATTCCTACCTTCCCGACATTCCCAAGGCCGCCACGGAATTCCATCGCTGCGGCGGGCCGGCCTCGTGGTTCCGGCGCTTCCAGGCGCTGCACCGCAAGCCCCACTCCACCACGCTCATGCTGAATGTCCTGGCCATGACCGCCTGCTACTCCCCGAATCCCCGCGGGGAACTGGGTTGCGAGTTTCCGTTCGACCTGGAAACGGGGGAGCTGCGGGACGCGGTGTGGCGAAAGTGGCTGGACTTTGATCCCGTGCGGATGCTGCCGAAGTACGCGCGCGCGCTGCGGGGACTGCGGCTGCTGTTCCTGGACGCGGGGGTGCGGGACGAGTGGAACCTGCACCTGGGGGCCAGGATCTTCGTGCGGCGCGCGGCGGCGCTGGGGATCAAGCATGTGTACCAGGAGTTTGATGACGGGCACATGGACATCAGCTATCGCTACGATGTTTCGTTACCACTCTTGGCCAAGGCTATCAGTTAGCTCGTATGTTGCGCCGGGGGTCGAGGTTTGCCGCGCCGGGCGATGATGCATGCCCTGCGGCTCAGGGCTTCGCATTCGCCTCCGGGCACGCACCGTCGCCCGGCGCTAGCGTCCTTCGGTGCTACCATCCTTCTTGAGGATCCCTACCATGATTCGTCAGCGCAACCTCTGGCTCCTTCTTACCTGTGGCGTCCTTTCGCTTTCGGCCTCTTTCTCCAAGGCAAAACCCAACTATCCCGGAACTCCGGTTCGGCCGGTTACGGACAACTACCATGGCGTGAGCATCGTTGATCCTTATCGCTGGATCGAGGATGCGGCCAATCCGGAGGTGGTGAGCTGGACGGCGGCGCAGAATGAGTTCACTCGGCAGACGCTGGCGGGATTTGGGGGGCGGGAGAAGTTGCGGAACAGGTTGCAGCTTCCTTTCAGCGTCACCACGGTGAGCTCCCCGATACTTTTTGGAAAGCGGCTGTTCTACAGCAAGAGATCCCGGCTCCAGAACCAGCCGGTGATCTACTGCCGGGATGGGGCCCAGGGGAGTTCGGTGCTGGCGCTGGATCCGAACGGGCTCAGCAGCGACGGCACGGTGGCCATGGACTGGATGCACCCGAGCTCGGAGGGGGCGCGGATCGCCTACGGGACCTCCGCCGGGGGAACCGAGCGCAGCACGCTGCACGTTCGCGACGTGGTCAGCGGGTCGGACCTGGCCGAGGCGATTCCCAACACGCAGCACTGCTCGCTGGTGTGGGACCCGGACAATAAGGGCTTTTCCTATTCCCGCCACCCGGCCAAAGGTGAAGTGCCCGAGGGCGAAGACGTGTTCCACGCCCAGATCTTCCATCACACGCTGGGCGCAGATCCCAAGTCCGACCCGATCGTGTTCGCCGAAGGCAAGCGGGTGATCCAAGAAGAGCGGGCCGTCAGCGGTTCCAGCGACAACAAGTGGGTCTTTGTCACCACCAGCCTGGACTGGGCCAAGAACGACCTGTACGTGCGCGCGAACGGCTCCAGCGAGCCGTTCCGGACGGTGGCGGAAGGCTTGGACGGCCAGGTCACCGGCGATGCGTTCGGCGGGAAGCTTTATCTGCTGACGAACGTCGATGCCCCGAAATTCCACGTGGTCACGGTGGATCCGGCCGCGCCGGGCAAGGACCATTGGATCGAGATCA
This sequence comes from Candidatus Eiseniibacteriota bacterium, assembly GCA_025351485.1. Taxonomy (GTDB): domain Bacteria; phylum Eisenbacteria; class RBG-16-71-46; order RBG-16-71-46; family JACRLI01; genus JANXVU01. The sequence goes on from JANXVU010000172.1 coordinate 27,006, forward strand.
TCCCTCAGCAGACCGGAGTGATCGAAGGCATGACGCTGGCGGGCGACCGGCTGGTGCTGCGGGTCACCGAAGCCGCGGTCGCACACCTGGAGATCTTCCGGCTCGATGGCAAGCCGGTGGGCGAGGTGCCGCTCCCCGCGATGGGCGCCATCAGCACGGTCGCCGGGAACCCCGAATCCCCGGACCTGTACTTTGACTACCGTACCTTCACGCAGCCGACCACGGTGTATCACTACGAACTCGCGACCCGCTCGCTCGCCACGCTGGAGAAGAGCGAGTCCGGGATCGACGCTTCCGCCTACGAAGTCTCCCAGGTGTTCGTCGCCTCCAAGGACGGCACCCGCGTGCCGATGTTCCTGGTGCACAGGAAGGGCCTCGCGATGGACGGCGCCCGCCCCACGCTCCTCACCGGCTACGGAGGCTTTGCGGTGACCGAGGATCCGACCTTCCGCGCCACCTGGATTCCGTGGCTGGACATGGGTGGGGTGTACGCCGACGCGTGCCTGCGGGGCGGCAACGAGTACGGCCGCGAGTGGCACGAAGCGGGACGGCTCGGAAGGAAGCAGAACGTGTTCGACGACTTCTACGCCTGCGCCCAGTGGCTCACGGACAACAAAGTCACCGACCGCGGCCACCTGGCGGCGGAAGGCGGGTCCAACGGTGGCCTGCTGGTGGGGGCGGCGCTGACCCAGCGACCGGAGATGTTCAAGGCCATCGTGTGCGCTGTTCCGCTGCTGGACATGCTGCGCTTCCAACTCTTTTCGATCGGCCGCTACTGGACCCCCGAGTACGGCTCCAGCGAAGACTCTACCCAGTTCCAATGGCTGCGCGCCTATTCGCCGTATCAGAACGTGAAGAGCGGCACGGCCTATCCGGCGACGCTTTTCGAGGCCTCGGAAGGCGACTACCGCGTGGACGCGCTTCACGCAAAGAAGATGGCGGCCCTGGTTCAGGCTTCAACGTCCAGCGACGCCCCGATCCTGCTGCGCATTGAGAGCAAAGCCGGTCACGGCCAGGGCAAACCCACGGGGAAGCGAATCGAAGAAGGGGTCGACATCTTGTCCTTCCTGATGATGCAGATGGGGATGACGCTGCCGTAGTTTCGGCGCTGTAGTTCCTTCCTTTGAAGCCGGCCGGGCGCCGGTACAAGTTCCTGGGCTCAGAGCTCGCTTTGCTCGCATTCGCCCCGGAACTTGTACCGGCGTCCGGCCTCCCGCATATGGACCGTCGGGGGTGCAATTCCGGATCGCTCCGCCGGCCTACCGTAATCTCCTCTTCCCGCCATTCTCCTGCCTCGGGCCCTCGGGCCCCACAACTTGTTGGACACAATCGGGTAATGGGCTTAAGTACGCCCGGGCCTGGGCCGAAAATGGCTCTATGGATAATCTTGAGCCGCAGGGCGAGACATCTCGAATTGCTGAACTCCGGCGGCTTCGGATCCTGGACACCCCACCGGAGCCCGAGTTCGACCAGCTCGTGGCGCTGGCCCGGCAGATCTGCGAGGTGCCCATTGCCCTGGTGAGCCTGGTGGACCGGGACCGGCAGTGGTTCAAGGCCGAGGATGGCCTGGGCGCCTGCGAGACCCCGCGTAGCCAGTCGTTCTGCCAGCACGCGCTCGCCCTGGGAGGCATCCTGGAAGTCCCGGACTCCCACCAGGACCCCCGGTTCGCCGGCAATCCACTGGTCCTGGGTCCCCCGCACATCCGCTATTACGCCGGAGCGCCGCTGCGCGCGCGTTCCGGCCACGTGCTGGGAACTCTTTGCGTGATCGACCGCATTCCCCGCGAACTAACGCCGGCACAGCGCACCGCGCTGCTGGTGCTCGCGGCCCAGGTGGTTGCCCAGATCGAGCTGCGCTCCATGTTGCTGGAAACCCGCGAGGCGGCCCTCGAGCGCGACCGGTTCTTCAATCTTTCCGGCGACCTGATGTTCGTGGCCGACTACGAAGGCCGGTTCGTGCGCGTGAACCCTGCGTTCGAGCGTGTGTTCGGCTACGAAACCGGAGAACTCGAAGGGCAGCGCGTCCTGGATCTCGTGCACCCCCGGGACCGCCGAGAGACGCTCCGCGAGTGGACGCTGCTCTCCCACGGAGAGGAAATTCACGGCTTCGAGAACCGCTGCCGACGCAACAGTGGCATGTACCGGTGGCTGAACTGGAACGCCGTGCCGCTTCCGGAACTGCGACTGGTCTATGCGGCGGCCCGGGATGTCACGGAGATGCGCGAGAGCGACGAAAGCCGCAGGCGCATGTTCGACGAGTCCCCCGACTTGATCTGCACCGCGGGCCTCGATGGCTTTCTGCGCGAGGTGAATCCGGCGTTCGAGCGCACCCTGGGATACCCCGCGGTGGATCTGCTCGCGCGGCCGTTCACCGAATTCGTGCATCCCGACGACCTCGAGGGAACCGGGCTCGCGCTCCAGGCGCTCGCGGGCGGAGCCAGCATCGTCCAGTACCGCAATCGCCTGGTGCGCAAGGACGGTTCGGTTCGGGTGATCGAGTGGAATGCACAGCCCTCGCACAACCCTGAACTGTTGCACGCCACCGGACGCGACATGACCTTCAAGCAGCAGACGGAGCAGGAGTTGACCGCCCACACCCAGCGCCAGGAGGCGATCGCCCGCTTCGGACAAAGAGTGATCGCCGGCGCCGCGGCCGAGGACCTCCAGCTGGAGGCGGTCTCCATGGTCCGCTCTGCGCTCGGCAATGCCAGCTGCGCGATCTTCCAGACCCTCTCGCACGGGGACCACCTGCTCATGACGGCCTCGGACGGCTGGCTTCCCGAACAGGTGGGCTCGCTCCGCATCGCGGCGAACCGGCAGTCCATCCAGGGAACCGTGGCCCTGACCCGCGAACACTTCATCTCCCACGACCTCAAGAAGGACCTGGAGCGATTCCCCGGCTCCTTCGCGCTCGGCGAGACCGGGGTCCGAAGCACGATCTGCGTGCCGCTCCAGGCCCGCAAGCGCTCCCTGGGAGCGCTTGCAGCCTTCTCGGAGACGGCGGGCCGCTTCAGCGACCAGGACCTGTTCTTCCTGCAGAGCATTGCCCACGCTCTGAGCAGCTCGCTGGAGCGGGCGCTGGTGGAGGAGGAGCGGCGCACCGCCGAGGAGGCGCTGCGCGAGAGCGAGGAGCGCTATCGCTCGGTGATCCGCACCATGGGCAGCGGCGTGGTGCTTCAGGACAAGGACGGAGTGATCCGGACGTGGAACGAAAGCGCGGAACGCATCCTGGGGCTTACCTTCGAGCAGATGATGGGGCGCTCCTCGATCGATCCGCGCTGGCGCGCGATCCGCGAGGACGAGTCCGACTATCCCGGCGACGAACATCCGGCCATGGTGACCCTGCGCACCGGGAAGCCGCTGTCGGGGGAGCTGATGGGGGTCTGCAAGCCCGACGGAAGCCGGGTGTGGATCGAGATCAACACCCGGCCGCTGATGCACGAGGTGGATGATGCGCCCGCGGGAGTGGTGTGTTCCTTTGCCGATGTCACGGCCCGGCGCGAGCTGCAGGTGACCCTGGCCGCCCGGGTCGCGGAGCTGGAGGCGGCCCTGAAGCGAGAAGAGGAACTGCGCGAGCTCCTGCCGATCTGTTCCTACTGCAAGCGCATCCGCGACGACCAGAACTACTGGCAGCAGGTGGAGGAGTACATCACGCGCCACACCGGCTCGCGGCTCAGCCACTCATTCTGCCCGGACTGCTACGAAAAGCACGTCGTCCCGATGATCCCGCCCAGGTCCGCCTGACCCCTGCGGCGACCCGCCGCCGCTAGCCCCTGGAAACCTTCGGCCTCACCAGTTCAAAGATGTCCCGCACCCGGCAGTACTGCATGCCGCCGAGGCGCCCCACGGCGTGCAGCGCGGCCGTGTCCACGCGCTTCTTGTCCGCAATCCACAGGTCGTCGCGGACGTGCGCCACCAGCAGTTCGGCCAGGATCAGCGTGTTGGGGCTGCGCCCGATTTCCCGCAAATCCATGGCCCGGCATTCGAAGCAGACCGGAGATTCCTTCACCCGGGGCGGCTTGATCCGCTCGGAGGGGATCGGGGTGAGGCCCGCCACCTCGAATTCGCTCACTCCGTAGGGATGATCTCCGCTCGCCAGGTTCATTGCCTCGGCGATCTCTTCGGTCACCATGTTGAGCACGAACTCGCCGGTCTCGCGGATGTTGCGCGCCGTGTCCTTCAACCCGTCTTCGCGCGGCTCCACCGACACGGCGATCATCGGCGGGTTGCTCCCGGCGGCCATGAAGAACGAGAACGGCGCCAGGTTCACCGAGCCGTCCACGCCCTGGGTGGACAGGAACGCGATCGGCCGCGGCACGATGGCGCTGATCATCAGGCGGTAGGCGTCCGACTGGTTGCCCCCATCCATGTCCATCCGCACTACCAGCCCCCGTCCATCACCAGCGCTCCGTGCAGCACGCCGTCCAGGTAGTCCTGGATCCGGAAGTTCTCGTTGGGCGAGTGCACCCGGCCGCCCTCCCAGCCGATGCCGAACGTGCTCACTGGCACTTTCAGATATTCGATGAAAGAGCTCATCGGCCCCGAGCCGGGGACGATCGGCCACACCGAGGGCTCCTTGCCGTAGGCGACGCGGGCCATCTCGATGCATCGGCGCACGAACGGGTTTGAGAGGTCGGTTCGCGCCGGCGTTCCGCCATCCTCGATCACCTGCACCTCCACGTCGTGGAACCCGTGCTTCTCCAGGTGCGCGCGCATCAGAGGAGCGATCCGGGCGGGGTCCTGGTCGGGCACCAACCGGATGTCCAGCTTGGCTCGCGCCTCCGCCGGGAGCACCGTCTTGCTCCCTTCGCCGCTGTAGCCCGAGCTGATCCCGTTCACGTTGAGCACCGGCTCGAAGATGAGCCGCTTCATGTACTCGCGGCCGGTGAGCCCGCCCAGCATGCGCTGGATGTTGTGGTTCTTGCGCATCGGGATGCTGTCGTCGCCCAGGGCGTCCAGGGCCGCGTTGTCCTCGGGCGTGAGCGCCCGGATGCCGTCGCGGAAGCCTTCGATGGTCACGGTGCACTCGGCGTCCATCATGGAAGTGAGCGCCTGCGAGAGCCGGGTGGCGGCGTTGGGAACCACCGCCCCATACATGGAGTGCAGGTCGCGGTCCACCGTTCGCGCCACCAGGTCCAGGCACACCACGCCCTTCATGCCCCCGTAGATGAGCGGCCGGTCGTGGATGTCCACCGTGCCGAACTCCCAGATGCACGCATCGCACTTGAGCCGGGCCGCGTGGTCGCGCACGAAGTTCCCGATGCTGGGGCTGCCGATCTCTTCTTCGCCCTCCACCACGAACAGGATCCGGTGCGGGATCTTTCCGCGCACCGCCTTGACCGCGCGCAGCGCGGCCAGGCGGGAGATCAAGTGGCCCTTGTCGTCGATCGCACCGCGCGCGTACATGGCGCCGTCGCGCTCGGTCAAGACGAACGGGTCCGATTGCCACAGGTCCAGCGGCTCGGGGGGCTGCACGTCGTAATGGTTGTAGAACAGCACCGTCTGAGCGCCCTCACCCATCTCGGCCACCACGACGGGGGCCGAGCCGGCCGTGTACTCCTCGGTCTTGAATCCTTCCTCCTCGAGCAACCGCCGCACCTCGGCCGCCGCCTCGGGCAGCGCGCGCTTCTGGGCGCTGATGCTGGGGATCGCCACCAGCCGGGCGAGTTGCTCGCGGGAACGCGGGAAATCGGCCAGGACGGCTTCGCGGTAGCGCTTGAGGGTGTCGGGATCGATCGGCGGCATGGGGACTCCTCGAAGGTGAAAAGGAACGATCCGGGCGTTGGATCCGGGGAGTGTACACGCCACGGCCGGGCGAGGCCAGCAGAGCGTAAGCACATGCTAAAAAGCCGTTTACAGCGATATTGCTCTGAGACCGGCCCGAACGAACGTGATTCTGCTATGGTAACGGCGTGTTTCACCCCGGCTGCGGGGATCCGATCCGCCCCAACCGTGGTAAGTGCTTTCACGACACAGACCCCTTTCCCAGGAGATATCGATGAAGAAACTGCTCGCCATCACCGCCGCCATCACCCTGATTTCCCTGAGCTCCACCGCCCACGCCCAGTTCTTCGGCCAGATGGGCCCCCTTGGTCCCACAGCCGAGCACGGCATCGAGATGGTTGGTGTGTACGCTGGATTCGCCACCAGCACCATCGGCGCCACCGGACAGGTCCGCTTTGGCATCGGCAGTCCGGACTGGGACCTGGGCGTGCAGGGTGGACTGGCCAAGATCAGCAACGGCGGCCCGACGGCGTTCGGCGCGGCCGTGGATCTGAAGGGCGCGCTCGCCCGTCCGGCCGGCAACAAGGAAGTCGCGCTGGGCGGGGACCTGGGCGTCTCGTTCGGACACACGGGCGGCACCTACTCGGCCACGGACATCACCATTTCGGCGGTCCCGGGAGTCAGCATTCGGCACGCCCTCGGGAGCGGAGCCTCGGTTTCCGGATGGGCCGGAGTTGGATTCGAATGGAGCCACACTTCGGTCAGCGGCACGACCGTGGACGGTGTCGATGTGAGCGGCGGCAGCTCCTCGGGCACGTCCGGAGTGCTGCGGGCGGGCGGCGAATATGGTTTCTCCAAGAGCATGGGCATCGCGGCGGAATTCAACCACTCCTTCGCCTCGGGCGGCGGCAATGCGTTCATGGCCGGCATCAACTTTGGCATGGGCGGCAAGTAGCACCGCAACCCATCTGTCAATTCAGGGGCCGCCGGGTCGAAACCCGGCGGCCCCTTTTTTGTCCGGTCCGCTTGACGCTGCTGCGATTCCCGCCTAGCCTGCCCGCATGTCCGACATCACCCCTGAGCTCCGCCGGAAGCGGGAAGCCATTGTTCTCGAGCACATGACCGCCGAGAACGCGCACGAGTTCGAGCGCTGCATCGGCGCCTTCCATCACCCGCGCTACGAGATCATCGCCACCGGCGAGGCGTGGGATGGGCACGACGGCGTGAACGAACTGCTGTTGCAGAATGTCACCGCGTTTCCCGACTTCAAGTTCGAGCCGCAGTCGACCCAGCACGGCGAGCACGCCGTGTTCGTCGAAGGCCGCTTTCGCGGCACCCACCGGGGAGAGTGGCGCGGGATCCCGGCCACCGGGCGCGCGATCGACTTCCCGCTGATCATCGTCTTCATGTTCGAGGACGACCGCATGGTGTGCGAGCGGACGTACTTCGACCTGCTCACGATCCTTCGCCAGCTCGGCGTGGCCCCGGTCTAGACCGGACGAAAGCCACCGTGATCCCGATTGGCACCTCCATCGACAGCCCCCAGACCGGGGAGCGGTTGATCTTTCGGTCCACGCACGATTCCTCCAACGGAGAGCTGTTCCAGGCCGAGCTCATCGTCCAAGCCGGGCCCTACATTGTTCAGTCGCACATCCACCCGAACCAGGAAGAGCGCTTCGTGGTGCTGGAGGGGAAGTACGGCTGGGCGATCGGCAGGGAGCGGGGAGTGGCCGAGCCGGGAGAGACACTCGTCTGCCCCAAAGGAACCCCGCACAGCCAGTGGAATGCCGGGGACCGGCCCATGCGGATCTACTACGAGCACCGGCCCGCGCTGACCTCCGCCGAGATCTTCTTTGAAACCCAGTTCGGGCTCAGTCGCGAGGGCAAGCTATCACCTACTGGGGAGATCCAGTTGCTGCAGGCGGCGGTGCTGATCCCGGAGGTTGGGGACTTCCTGAGGCCGGCGTCCATCCCCATGTTCCTGCAGGACGCGCTGTTCGCCCCGCTGGCCGCCATCGGACATTGGCGGGGATATCAGGCCCGGTACGATAAGTACCACGCTGGAAAGTACTAAAAAAGCGCCTCCCGAACCCGCCCTTGCCCATCGCCGCCGCCCGCGCTAGCCTTACCCCGTAGCCCCAGCCCGCCAGCGCCATGGACGGCGTGATCGCGCGGCGAGCTTCCGAACTGCAGAGCTCGGAATCCACCACCCCCGACACGGAGGTTTCTTCCATGATTCGACGCATCCTGCCTTTGCTGCTGCTGGGGGCCGCGCTCGCGGCCATCCTGCCTTCTTCCGCCCGCGCGCAATTCTTCGGCCAGACCGGTCCCCTGAGCGCGCTTCCAGGCGACGCCAAGTCCTGTGGCGTCTTCCTGGGTTCCGGCCGCGGCAGCATCGACCCCATGGCCGAACTACGCACCAGCTACTCCGCCCACGGCACGCTGGGCCTCCAGGGCACGGTTGAAAACAAGATCTTCGGCCTGCAGGCGGACGCCCGAACCGGCCTCATGCACACCGACGGCGACTATCCGTTCGAACTTGGGGGCCAGCTGGCCGCTGGGCTCCTGACGGGTGGCGGCCAGACCGGCATCTACGCGCAGATTGTCCCGGGCATGAGCCTTGAGTGGGATGCGGGCTTTGGGCAAAGCGCAGCTGTCTACGCCGGGCTTGGGTTCCGCGTTACCGCCTCGAACAAGCGCGTCGGCCAGGGCGATGGCCTGTGGCGCCTGGGCGGTCGACTGCAGTACTCCAATGAAGTCGGAATGGGCGCAACCTTGGAAGATCTGGCCGGCAGTGCGCACCTGTTGGTTGGAGCGGACTTCAGGTTCGGCGGCGGTGGGAACAAGCCGCC
>JANXVU010000174.1 GCA_025351485.1 Candidatus Eiseniibacteriota bacterium
CGCCGTCATCCCAAAGCCGGGCGGTGCTGTAGTAGGGATGGCCTTCTTCTTCGTACTTGGCGATGAGCGGTGCCAGGAAGGCTTCGCGCTCTTCCGGTGTCATGTCCTTGCCCTGGGCGCGCAGACCCTCGAGGCGCACCGTGAGCAGCACGTTGGCCGCCTGCGAGCCGCCCATCACCGAAACACGCGCGCCCGGCCACATGAACAGCATGCGCGGCGAGTAGGCCCGGCCGCACATGCCGTAGTTGCCCGCCCCGAAAGAGCCGCCGGTGATCACCGTGAACTTGGGCACCTCGGAATTGGTCACGGCGGTCACCATTTTGGCGCCGTCCTTGGCGATCCCGCCGGCCTCGTAGTCGCGGCCCACCATGAACCCGGTGATGTTCTGCAGGAAAAGCAGCGGGATCTTGCGCTGGTTGCACAGCTCGATGAAGTGGGCTCCCTTGAGCGCGCTCTCGGAAAACAAGACGCCGTTGTTGGCCAGGATCCCCACCGGAAAGCCCATCAGGCGGGCGAACCCGCACACCAGCGTGGTGCCGTAGAGCGCCTTGAACTCGTGGAAGCGGCTGCCGTCCACCAGGCGAGCGATCACTTCGCGCACGTCGTAGCCCTTGCGCAGGTCGGTGGGCACCAGCCCGTAAAGTTCATTCGGGTCATGCGCGGGCGGCTCGGGCTCGGCCACGTCCCACGGCAGGGTCTTGCGCAGGTGCAGGTGCTCCACGATGGTGCGCAGCTTGGCCAGCGCTTCCAGCTCGTCCTCGGCGTAGTGGTCGGTCACGCCCGACTTGCGGCAGTGCACGTCGGCGCCGCCCAGGTCCTCGGCGCTGACTTCCTCGCCCGTGGCGGCCTTCACCAGCGGTGGGCCTCCGAGGAAGATCGTGCCGTTGCCCTTGACGATGACCGTCTCATCGCTCATGGCCGGCACGTACGCGCCGCCGGCGGTGCACGAACCCAGCACCGCCGACACCTGGGGGATCCCCAGGGACGACATGCGCGCCTGGTTGAAGAAGATCCGCCCGAAGTGTTCGCGGTCGGGGAACACGTCCGCCTGGAGCGGCAGGAACGCGCCGCCGGAGTCCACCAGGTACACACACGGCAGGCGGTTCTCCAGGGCGATCTCCTGGGCCCGCAGATGCTTCTTCACCGTGAGCGGGTAGTAGGTGCCGCCCTTGACCGTGGCATCGTTGGCCACGATCAGCACTTCCTGGCCCGCCACCCGGCCGATGCCGGTGACCACGCCCGCGCCGGGCGCTTCGTTCTTGTACAACCCCTCGGAGGCCAGGGTGGAAAATTCCAAGAACGGGCTGCCGGGATCCAGGAGCCGCTCGATTCGCTCGCGCGGGAGCATCTTGCCGCGCTCCCGGTGCTTGGCCACAGCCCCTTCCGAGCCGCCTTCGCGCACCCGCCGCTCGCGGGCGCGCAGATCGTCCACCAGCGCTCGGTAGCGCGCGGCGTTTTCCTGGAATTCCGTGTCCTTCGGGTTCACATGACTGGGCAGGATGGTCATAGGAGGGCTATTTTGAGGGGTGCGGAGAAATCTGTAAATAGCGGTCCCGGGCCCCTTTCGCAGGGGCCCGCCGGATCAGCGCGTCCAGTGGTGGAACCCGTACGGATCCACCACGCTGGCCAGGATCCCCCACAGGGTCCCCAGCAGTGCGCCGCCCAGGACGTCCCGCGGGTAGTGGGCGCCGACGTACACCCGGGTCAGGCCGACCAGGGCTGCGACGAAATACAGCCCCACCACCACGGCCACACCCGGGTGGAATCGATGCTCCATGAGCGCGACCAGGAAGAACGTCTGGGCGGTATGGCCGCTGGGAAACGAGCGGCCCGTTTCGCGCCACCCCAGGACCCGAGTGCCTTCCAACACATGGAACGGCCGGGCCCGGTCCGTCACCGCCTTGACGCTCTCGACGACCAGCCACAAAGTAAGCGTGCCCAGGATGGTCTCGGTGGCTAGCCGGGGGTAGCGCGCCCAGACGAGCAGGGCCGCCAGCAGGGTCGCGGCCCCAAAACTGCCCAGTTGCGTGGCCAGCCACATGAGCCGGTCCAGCCCCTTGGCGCGGTGTCCGCCCAGATTGAAGTGCATGAACACCCGGGCATCCAGCCGCTGCCCCGCGGACCACACCAGGGACAGCGAGACCGCCGCAAAGAGCAGGATCATCCCCACCAGCGATCCCCGGACGCGGAACGCCTTGAAGAGCGCCGTCCGCGCCTCTTCGGGTAGCAGGGCAAACAGGATCAGCAGGCCGGCCACGAGCGCCCCGAGCAGGATCGCACGCCGGTAGGTGCGCCACTGGGAGACCACACTCATATCAAACGGGGAGTTCGGCGGCAGTGCTCGTGGCCGGGAGCGCCCCCGGCGGTCCCGGGCCGGCAATCACCCTCAACCGGCTGGGCTGGAGCGTCACCTTCACGGAGCCCTCCCCGGCGGGAACCCCGTCGGCGATCACCGGCATGGGCGGGACCGTGGCGATCGTGACCGACTTGGCGCGAAAGCGCTGGATGCGCTCGTCGGGCGCCGCCTCGGTCGGTTGCATGGCGTGGGCAAGCAGGTCGCCTTTGCTCAGGTCGGTGTACATGAACACATCCAGGTACCGGTCCTCGAACGACACGTCCGGGGCGATCTCGAAACTCGCGCCCATGAACGGTGTGTTGGCCACGATGACCATGTGCGAGTTCGCGACGATCTCGCGGGTCGAACGGTCCAGACGCAGCCGGAACTCCGAGGGCGAGGCCGAGACCAGGGTGGAGAGGAACTCCCCGATCTTTCCCAACTTGCCGTGCTGAATGTCATCGGCGGAAGAGTAGAGCGCCGAGCCGAGCCCGATGGCGGCCGCTTCCAGGAAGCAGCGGCTGGAGTCCTGGTGCCAGACCTTGCCCACATCCATGCCAATCTGCCTGCCGGATTGCAGCAGTTCAACGGCATGCGCGATATCGTTCGCGGGAATCCCCAGGCTGCGGGCCAGATTGTTGCGGGTGCCGGTGGGAATGATCCCAAGCGTGGTCTCGGTGCCCACCAGTCCGATGGCGATGTGTTCGATCGTGCCATCCCCGCCGGCAACGACGACCAGCCGCTTGCCGGGCCTGGCGACTTCCTTTGCAACGGCTTCCAGGGGGTGCAGTTCATCGATCAGAATCACGTCGGCCTTGATCCCCCGGGCCTGGAACTGGCTCAGAATTTCGATCAATTGGTCGCCGGATTGCTCGCGATCGGCGGCGGCGGGATTGAAGACCAGGGTGGCTTTCATGGAACTCGACCATAGCATCGAATCGGCCGGTTGGGGGGGAATGCGGCGCGGCTCGCTCGGGCGCTTTACCGGCCTTACCGCGGAGGCTATGCTGGGACCGTGACCAAGGGACCGCCGATTCCCCGCCATTCGACTCCCTCTCTCTGGATTTCCCTGCTCGCGGCAGCCGCCGGATTCGTGGCGCTGGCGGCGCAGGCGCACCGGACCCCGTTCTCTCCCATCGACCTGGAGGTGACCCACGCGATCCAGCGAGTCCCCGGCCCGGCTTTTGAAAGCTTGATGCACGGGATCAGTTGGCTGGGTTTCGTCCCGCAGGTGGAGGTTCTGGTTGGCCTGGTGGTACTGACGTTGTTTGCCCTCGGCTGGCGGCGGGAGGCGGCCGTCACCGCAATCGCCGCATCGGGGGTAGCCATCGGGGAACTGGTGAAGATGGCGGTGCAGCGGCCGCGCCCGGACGAGCATCTGGTGCGGGTGATCCAGAGGCTTCCGGACTCGGGTTTCCCCAGCAGCCACGTGGTGGAGTTCACGGCCTTCTGTGGCTTCCTGGCTTATCTCGCACACCGGAGTATGTCGCCGTCGTGGAGGCGCACCGGCGCAGTCTGGCTCCTGGCGGCAGTCATCGTTCTCATGGGACCCTCACGCATCCATCAGGGCGCCCACTGGTTCAGCGACGTGATGGGAGCCTATCTGCTGGGAAGCATCTGGCTGGTCCTGTGCATCCAGGTGTATCGCCGGGTAGGGATGCGCGTTCACGCGTGACCACCCCGCGAGCCACGCCCCGGGCTGCATCGAGTCCCGGACCGCTCGAGCGGGCGCGATCGCACGGGCTCCGGGCAGAACACAAAGCGGGGCCGGCCCCATGAGCCGACCCCGCGCGCTGGGTTGATTCCCCTTGTATCTAGCGGTAGGTGCGCCTGAGCGAACCCCAGCTGGAAGGACGCGCCGGGCTGGTGCCACAGTGCCCCGGCCCGGTCGTGCCGGTGTTGAAGTCATCCAGCGAATTGGTCAGGGAACTGGTGGCTCCGGGGCTCAGGGACCCACCCCCGACCGGTGGGCAAACAAGTCCGCCGACCATTGCGTCAGCTGCCGAGATGAGGGGGAGCGCCACCGTGGGGTCCGCGCCGAATGCGATGTTCAGCTTGGCTGCGATCAGCTGGTGCGCCAGTATGAGCAGCCCGTTCCCCGCCGCAGGCTGATTGAAGATGTTCAGCAGCTGCGTCTGGTTGTAGGTGACCGTACCCAGGGTCACGTTCAGCACCGGCCAGGCCGAGGGGTGATTCTTCCAATAGCCCTGGGTGTAAGTGCAACCGAAGCTGCGCGGAGAGGTCGACGTGTAGAGGTTCGCCGAAGTGGGGCCGTCCGTCGTGGAACCGCCCACCACCGCCCGGGCACGAATCACGTAACCGGTGGCCGGAGTCAGCTCGTTCAGGTCAGTCGCAGCCACGCCGGTCTCATCGAACAGCTCACCCGGCACGATGCTGACGGAGATATCGGGATTGAGCAGAAAGTCGGCGCCGTCCGGAAACGCGTGGAGCGTCGGCACTCCGGTGAACACCGCCCGCCGGATTTCCGGGCTGGCGGGATCGCTCGGCCAGCCACCGAGCAAGTCGAACGAGTTGCGCAGCATCCACTCCACCACGAAGCCTTCCGGGGCGCCCGCGGGCCCCGCCGAGAACTGGACTTCGATGTAGGCCGAATTGGCCTTCACACGTGAAATCGTGGGCGCATCCATCGTGCGCGAAAGCGCCGGGATTGCCATGCACAGCAGCGCAAGGGCTGCGGTGGCGCAGGAAATCCGATATTTATTGAACATTGGGGCAATTCTCCTTTGAAGTTAACTACTTAGAGGCCAAGGGTTAACGGGGCTCTTCAAGGGTGCGGATCAGCATCGAGGAATCCTAGCACTGAATTATTTCTGAGTCAAGTGTTGAGTTTGTGGCCAGTTCGGCTGTTCAATGTGTCGATGGCGGACTGTAAGGAGCATTGAATGAATGTGTTAGAGCTATGGCGTTACCCCGTGAAGTCCATGGCCGGCGAGCGGCTGGCTGAAGCCAGGCTGGTCCCGGACGGCGTGGCCGGGGACCGGATCGTGCAGGTCTACGGGGCCGGCGGCAGGGTACTCACCGCCCGCAAGTACCCCAAACTGCTGGGCCACCACGGGTTGCTGGGGCCGGACGGCCGGCCAACGGTGGACGGGCGCGCATGGGACTCCCCCGGGGTCGCAGCGGACGTGCGGGCGGCGGCCGGCGCCGAGGCGTACCTCGAGTCCTTCACGGGAGTGGAGCGGTTCGACATCCTGCCGCTCCTGGTCGCGACCGACGGCGCGATCGCCGAGTTCGGCCGGGATGGGCGGCGCCTGCGACCCAACATCATCCTGGGCGGAGTTCCGGGGATGGCGGAGCGGAACTGGGAAGGCTCGTGGCTTCGGATCGGCGATGCGTTGATCGGGCTCCAGGATCTCCGCGGACGGTGCGTCATGACCACCTACGACCCCGACACCCAGGAACAGGATCCCGGCGTGCTGCGCGACATCGTCCAGCGGTTCGGTGGCAAACTGGCGCTGAACGCGTGGGTGGAGCGTCCCGGAACCATCCGCGTCGGCGATGTGGCGGAGGTGGTGGAGTCCCCGAAGGAACGGTAAAGCCGCCGTCCCCATCCCGCGCCCTCCCGTCCCCTCTCCCACTTCGTTCCTTCAGACACAGAAAGGGCGGCCGCGTGGGAACGGCCGCCCTTCTGCGGGCCGCGATCGGCCCCTTGGTAACTTCCTGTTGCTTCGGCTCTACTTCACGTAAGCCAGCGTGCGCGTGAAGTTGCTTCCGTCCACGCGCAGGCGGATGTAGAAGATCCCCTGCGGCACGCTCTTGCCTGCTTCATCGCGCCCATCCCAGATCTTCTGGTAATTGCCCGCCTCCTGGACCGCCGAGGGGACCAGGGTGCGGATCTTCCGCCCGGCCACCGTGTAGATGGACATTTCCACGGTACCGCGAGCCGCCAGGCTGTAGTTGAGCATCGTGGAAATGCGGAACGGGCTCGGCGCCGGCGCCATCAGGCGCGTCACCAAAGCCGTGGAGCCCACGCCCGCCGACGAAGCGACCGCGACCGGCTGGTTCCTGGCGTCACGCGCGTCGATCCGAGCGAGTGCAATGCCCGGGTCTCCGGAGGCGATGCGCCGGAAGGACACGCTGGCCAGTTCGCCGGATCCGCCGAGGCCGATCGAACGAGCGCCCATGAGCGCCACATCCACCACGCCCGGCGCGGAAGAAAGCGCCACGCCGTTCTGCTGGTCGAGCAGGGCCCCCGCCTTCACCGCGAACGGCTCCACGACCGAAGAATTCCAGGTGAGATGCGTGCTAAGGCCCTGGACGCGACCGCTGCCCTGGAAGCCCAGGCGGGCGGCAATCGCCCCACCTTCCTCATTGACCGAAAGTTCCAGGCGGTCCGCGACGGCCAGCATGGCCGGCGCGATGGAAGGCTTGCTCACTGCCCCGTAGTTGATCGCGAACAGAATCAGGTCCTCGAAATCGATGGCCTTGTCCGTGAGGGGCCGGCCGTTGGTGAAGTTGGTGGTCGTCGGCCCGACATCAAGATAGTCGTAGGGCAGCACGGCCACGCCGGTGAGCCCGTAGTGGGCGCCCAGGAGCGTTATGTCGATCGTGGCGACCAGGTTGTCTCCCGAGCCGGGGGTGCCGTTGCTGACGTCACCCAGGTGGTAGTCCAGGGATCCGGCGGTCACGTTGGAAACTGCCGAGACGTTTCCACACGCGTCCTTCGTGAATACCACGTAGTACCAGAAGTCGCGCGTGAGCGGGTGATCGACCTGGCCCGAAGCGGTCAGCGTCGTGGGCGTCCAGGGGGCGCCCGGCGGGTAGCTCGGTGCGCTGGGCACGGATCCGGCGCCAGGAGCGTTGTCGTACTCGGGGTAGTTGCCGAACGGTGCGCGGTAGACTTCGATCGTGGCCGCGTCTCCCG
>JANXVU010000182.1 GCA_025351485.1 Candidatus Eiseniibacteriota bacterium
CGCCTCGTCCGGCTGATGCGCCCCCCGCCCCCACGGCCCAAAGGTGGCCAGGCAGGCTTTGAGACCGATCCCGGAAGGCGGAGCCGCGATCGGACACCGCGCGCGCCACTCCCTGGAACGCGCATCGTCCGCGGCGCCGAACAAACTGAGATCGGAGATGTAGGGATAGCAATCCTCCATCGACAGCCCTTCGCGCCGGGCCACCGCCCGCAGGGCCCGCGCCGCAGGAGTCCGTTCCGCCGCGCGCGACGCATAGTAAGGAGGAGCAAAGAAGATGGTGGCTCCAGGAGACGGCGGCGAAGAAGCCAGCACCGCCTCCAGCGCCAGGTCCCATGGTTCGATGGAATGGCCCGGCGACCGCCCAGTCGAAGGCGCGGCCGAAGGCCCGCGCCGCCATACCGCCACGGGAGGGACGCCCGCAGCCGCCCGCTGCCGCGTACCTCGCGAAGCGAGGGTGCCCGGCGATGCCGGCCGCCCGCATTCCCGCCACGCCGAGGCCACATCGGCGCACAAAGACGCCGCCACCCGCGATGGCTCCAACGGATATCCAAGCACGTTAAAGAACACCACGAAGCCATGCGGCAACTGCGTGTCGTAGCCCCCCTTCAGATCCCGGGCCCGCAGCACCGCCGGTGCCGGCGTGAAGGCGGAGAACTCGCGCCGCGTGAAGAGCCGGATCGTCTCCGCCGCCCAGCGCGCCGCATCCGGCCCCCGATCCGGCGCGCCCGCGTGCGCGGGAGAGGTGCGAAGCAGCAGTCCCACCAGCGCCTTCCCCACCGTTCCCATGTAGGCGAGGCCGGCGCTTCCCCTCGGCGGCGGCCCGGTGAAATCCGTGGACAGGACGGCGTCCCAACTGCGGCCGGTAAGAGGCGCCCAACCCTTGCATGACTGTGCTCCGGCCGACAGGTTTTCCTCATCGGCGGTGGCCAGGAGAGCGACGTCGCCTCCGCGCGCGCGGCGCGGAATCTCCGCCAGATCCAGGAGCGCCGCGGCGGCGGCCCCGATTCCCGACTTCATGTCGAGCGTCCCTCGTCCCTGCATCCAGCCGGGACCCAACGGCCGCGCCCGCTCGAGGGCGCCGGGGCGGAGCGCCATGGGGCGAAGCGGGCCCAGGTCCTCCGTTCCCACGGTGTCGAGGTGGCCGGCGAAGAGCACGTGCCGCGGCCCGCTCCCTGGGAGCACGAGCAGAAGGTTGCGGCGTCCGCAGGCGTCCCGAGCGAGCTTCCGGGAATGGATCCGCAGCGGCGCGCCCTGAAGCGCGCGGGCCCAGCGTTCCAATGTGTCCGCGGCCCGGGCCTCGCCGGTGCACGGGCTGGGGCCGCTCTCGACGGCCACCAGGGCGCGGGTCAGGAACTCGGCCAGCTTGCCTGTGTTCACTTCAGCCGCGCGGGTGGGCCTGCGCGACCACCTTTTTCAAGTGCTGCAGGCTGACGTGGGTGTAGATCTGCGTGGTGGCAAGGGAGCGGTGGCCCAGCAGCTCCTGGACGTCGCGCAGCGTGGCGCCGGCTTCCAGGAGGTGCGTGGCGAAGGAGTGCCGCAGCGCGTGCGGATGGTGGGGAGCGCTGGGGCCGAGTCGCTCGAGGCGGACGCGCACCGCGCGCTGGACGGTGCGCGGCGACATGGCCTTTCCCCCGCTCCCGACGAACAGCGGCTCGGCCATGGGAAGGCCGGCGCGCTCCATGCGGCCGCGGTAGTCGTCCACGGCCTTCAGGGCGGAGCGCCCCACCGGCACCAGGCGCTCGCGGTTGCCCTTCCCGGTGACCCGCAGCCAGCCTTGCCGCTCATCCAGGTCGGCCCAGCGCGCCGCGACGAGTTCCGCGAGCCGGGCCCCGGACGCATAGAACAGTTCCATGATGGCCTTGTCGCGGGCGTCCTTCCAGGTGCGGGGAATCCAGGTCTCGAAGATCCGCTCGATTTCGGTGCGGCTGAGGATTCGCGGCAGGGTTCTTCCCTGCTTGGGGCTCCGGGGAAGCCGCGGCATCTCGTCGATGCGCTTGGAGCGCACCAGCCAGCGCAGGAAGCTGGCGCACGAGGCGCGGCGGCGCATCAGGCTGCGGGCCGAGAGCGGCCGGCCGCTGGGGGTTTCCCGGCGGCTGCCGGCGGCCTGGAACTCGCGCAGGGATTCGGGATCGGTGACGAAGGCGATCGGCTCTCGGGTTCCCGCCCGCGCCAGCCACTGCGAGATGTCGCGAAGGTAGTGCTTCACCGTCAGCGGGGAGTAGTTACGCTGATCGGTGAGATAGGCGCTGAAGTCCGCCATGAGGTCCGCGGCCGCGCCCGGCGCGCTCACGCGGCCCCGGCTACGCCGGCTCGGCGCCCGCCGGAGCGGGCGTAGCCGGAGCCGCGGGCACGCTCACCTGGTCCGGATCGATCTCCGCCTTGCACTTGGGGCAGCGGTAGAATCGGCCCTTGGCCTGGGTTTCCTTTTCCACCAGGAACGGGTTCTCGCACACTTCGCAGGGGATGTTGACCGGGCGGTCCCACGCGGCAAACTTGCACTCGGGGTAGCGGTTGCAGCCGAAAAACACCCGGCCGCGCTTGCTGCGCTTTTCTGCCACCAGTCCCACCTTGCACTCGGGACACGGAACGCCCGTGGTGACCGGCTTGGTGAACTTGCACTCGGGGTATCCGCCGCAGGCCATGAATCGTCCGAACCGCCCGCGCCGGATGACCAGGTTCTTTCCACAAGTAGGACAGATCTCGTCCGTCTCCTGGGGGGCCTCCTCGGGCTTCAGCGGCTTGGTGAACTTGCACTCCGGGTAGCCCGGGCATGCCAGGAACGGGCCGTGACGCCCGTACTTCAGCACCAGGTTTTGCCCGCAGCGCTCGCACTTGTCGTTGCTCACCGTGCTGAGCTCGCCCTTGAGCGCTTCCTTCTGTTCCTCGGCCTTCTCGAGCAGCACGTGGAACTGCCCGTAGAACTCCTTCACCACGCGCTTCCACTGGTCGGTCCCGGCCTCCACCTTGTCCAGGTCCTCTTCCATGCGGGCGGTGAAGCCCACGTCGAAGATGGTCGGGAGCACCTTGACCAGCAGCTTGAACACGGTCATCCCCAGTTCGGTCGGGATGAGTTTGCCCTTCTCGCGGTTCACGTAGTCGCGGGTGGTGATGGTGCCCACGATGGTCGCATAGGTGGACGGGCGGCCGATGCCGTTCTCTTCCAGCGCGCTGATCAAGGAGGCTTCCGAGTAGCGCGGCGGCGGCTCGGTGAAGTGCTGCTCGGGCAGCAGGTCGTGGAGCTCCAGTTCCATGCCGGCCTCCAGCGGAGGCAGGATGGCGCGCTCCTCCTTGACGGCTTCCCCGGTGGCGTCCACGTCGGCGTACAGGCGGGTGAATCCGTCGAACTTCATCACCGTGCCGCTGGCGCGGAACATGTAGGCGCCTGCCTGGATGTCGGCGGAGGTCTGGTCGAAGCGCGCCGGGCTCATCTGGCTCGCGACGAAGCGGCGCCAGATCAACTGGTAAAGCTTGAATTGCTCGGGGGTGAGAAACTTCTTGATGCTCTCGGGCGTGCGCATGACCGCCGTCGGGCGCACCGCCTCGTGCGCGCCCTGGGCGCTGGCCTTGACCTTGAAGGTGTTGGGCTGGGCCGGCAGGTACTCCTTGTTCTTGCCCATGTCCCCGATGTGCTCGCGCACCTCGGCCAGGGCAGAATCCGCCACCCGGGTGGAGTCGGTACGCATATAGGTGATGAGACCGGTCGCGCCCTCTTCCCCGATCTCGATTCCTTCGTAGAGCTGCTGGGCGATCACCATGGTCCGCTGGCTGGTGTAGTGCAGGCGGCGGAACGAGTCCTGCTGCATGGTGGACGTGGTGAACGGGGCCGCCGGCATGCGGCGGCGCTCCTGGCGCTTGACCTCGGTGACCACGTACTTCGGATGTTTCGGCGCCAGCGTGCGGGTGCCGTCCGGGCCCACCAGCCCGCCCAGCTCGGCCTCGGCCTGGAGGGCGGTCTTTTCGTCCGGCATGGCGAACTTCTCGCCGTCCTTGCGGGTGAGCTTGGCCTTGAAGTGCTCCGGCCCGGAGGGAGCGGTCAGCCCTGCGTAGAGCGTCCAGTACTCCTCGCGGATGAAGGCCTTGATCTCTTCCTCGCGCTCGCAGATCAGCCGCAGGGCCACCGTCTGCACCCGGCCGGCGGAGAGGCCGTAGCGGATGATGGACCAGAGCAGCGGGCTGACCTTGTAGCCTACCAGGCGGTCCAGCACGCGCCGGGCCTGCTGGGCGTCCACCTTGTTGTTGTCGATCTCGCGCGGGTTCTCCAGCGCCTTCAGGATCGCGGGCTTGGTGATTTCGTAGAAGGCCAGGCGCTGGACGGTGCCGTCCTTCTTGCCGACCAGCTGCGAGGCGAGATGAAAGGCGATGGCCTCCCCTTCCCGGTCCGGGTCGGGCGCCAGGAAGATGTGGTCGGCCTTCTTGGCGCTGGCCTTCAGGTCCTTGAGGATCTTGGCCTTGCCGCGGATGACCACGTACTCCGGCTCGAAGTCGTTCTCGACATCCACCCCGAGCTTGTTCTTGGGCAGATCCATGATGTGCCCGTTCGAGGCCATGACATCATAGCCCGCGCCCAGGTACTTCTTGATGGTCTTCGCCTTGGTGGGCGACTCGACGATGACGAGGTTCTTGGCCATGAGTTTGAGGTCGGGTTCCTTGGAGATCAGTGCAGTCGGGTGCGGCTGCGCCCGGTTCCGGGGTCTTCCGGCTCGGAGCCGAACAACACCCAGCTGGCCAGGTCCTCGATGTCCTGGAGGTCGAGCCTGCGGGCGCCCTGCGCCCCGGCACGTTCCAGGATGATTTCCAGATGCTCGTCGTTGAGCGATCCGTTCTCTTTCAAACGGAGCAGATACCCGTACGCCTGGGGCGTCAGGTTGGTCCGCTCCTGGTGGTTCAATACCCGGTTGCGGCTCTGGGGCAGGTCCGGCTGGAAGGACTCCTCGGCCACCGGCTCCAGCAGTTGCACGATGAGCTCGAAGGCCGCGCACAGGTCCTTGGACTCGTAGTCGCGCGACGTGAGCAGATCCGTCAGCTCTTCCAGCGCCAGCCCGTCCCCCTCGATGAAACTGCGGAACTGCTGGGTGATCAGCTCCAGGATCTCACGAACGGGATCATGCGCCATCTTGGATGTCTCCTTGGTTGGTCCAATGCTCGCTGCGGACGTCCATCCCGACAGGCATCCTAATCAGACCTCGGTCAACATACAACATTTCTTGTACTTCTTGCCGCTCCCGCACGGGCAGGGGTCGTTTCGGCCCACCACCGGGCCCTTGCGGGTGACCGGAGCCGTGGGCCCGTCCTGCGGCGGCGGGGCGAGCGGCGGCGGCGCCGTGCCGAAAGCCGAAACCTCCTGGTGAACCGCCCGCGGCTGGACCCGGGCCTGGCGCGCGCGCGGCGGTGGCGGCGGCGGCGGCGTGTACTCCTCGTCGTCCTCCCCGCCCCCCGGGCGGCGGCCCACCTGGACCTGGGCGCGGAACAGCCGGCGCACGGCCTCGCGGTTCAGATCGGCGGTGATCTCCTCGAAGAGCCGGAACGCCTCGCCCTTGTATTCCACCAGCGGGTCCTTCTGGCCGTAGGCCCGGAGCCCGATGCCGGCCCGCAGCTGGTCCATTTCGTACAGGTGGTCGCGCCACTTTTCGTCCAGCGTGTACAGGAAAACCTGGCGCTCCAGGTCGTTCATGACCTCGGGACCGAACGCGGCCCGGCGGCCTTCGTAGCAGTGCAGGGCATACTGGCGGAAGAACTCCAGCACGTCTTCCTTTTCCGACCGCTCCTCGCCCCACGGCAGGGCCGGCGGCGGCGAGACCAGCAGCTCGCCCACCTCGTAGGAGGCCCTCGGCAGGTCCCATTCCTCGGCAAAGGCGCCCAGCTCGAAGTGCGGCTCCACCAGTTCCTCGGCCGCCTCGACCACGATCTCCTTCATGCGGTCGGTGAAACCGGCCTCGGACTCCAGGGCCTCGCGGCGCAGGTCGTAGATCACGGTGCGCTGCTGGTTCATGACGTTGTCGTACTCGAGCAGGTGCTTGCGGATGTCGAAGTTGTGGCCCTCGACGCGCTTCTGCGCGTTGCCGATGGCCTTGGTCACCCACGGGTGCTCGATGACCTCGCCCTCCTCCACCCCGAGGCGCTCCATGATGCCGGCGATCCGCTCGGATCCGAACAGGCGCATAAGGTCGTCTTCCAGCGACAGGAAGAAGCGCGATGAACCCGGGTCGCCCTGCCGGCCGGCGCGGCCGCGGAGCTGCCGGTCGATGCGGCGGCTCTCGTGGCGCTCGGTGCCCAGGATGTGCAGCCCCCCCACCTCGCGCACCCCCACGCCCAGCTTGATGTCGGTGCCTCGGCCCGCCATGTTGGTGGCGATGGTGACCGAGCCCTTCTGCCCGGCCTCGGCCACGATCTCGGCTTCGCGCTGGTGCTGCTTGGCGTTCAGTACGCTGTGCTTGATGCCGTGCCGCTGGAGCATGCGCGAGAGCTGCTCGGAAACCTCCACGCTGATGGTTCCGACCAGCACCGGGCGCCCTTCGCCGGTGAGCCGGGCGATCTCGTCGATGATGGCGTTGTACTTCTCGCGGCGGGTCTTGAAGACCACGTCCTCTTCGTCCTTGCGCACCACCGGCATGTTGGTCGGGATGACCATCACGTCCAGCTTGTAGATCTCGAAGAACTCGCCGGCCTCGGTTTCGGCGGTGCCGGTCATGCCCGCCAGTTTTTCGTACATGCGGAAGTAGTTCTGCAGGGTGATGGTGGCGAAGGTCTGGGTCTCGCCCTCGACGTGCACCCCTTCCTTGGCCTCGATGGCCTGGTGGAGCCCGTCACTGTAGCGGCGGCCGGACAGGAGGCGCCCCGTGAATTCGTCCACGATCATGACCTTGGCATCCTGCACCACGTACTCGACGTCTTTCTCGTACAGGGCGTAGGCCTTGAGCAGTTGCTGGATGTTGTGGTTGCGCTCGCTGCGGTCGGCGTACACGGCGTTCAGCTTGTCGCGAAGGACGCCCTTTTCCTCGAGCGTGGCCGCCGGGTCTTCCTCGATCTTCGGGAGCTCGGTGGCCAGGTCGGGCAACACGAAGAACTCGGGGTTGTTCGGGCTGAGCAGCTGGCGGCCCTTCTCGAGCAGGTCGGTGTTGTGGTTCTTCTCCTCCACCGCGTAGTAGAGCTGGTCGTCGATTTCGGACATCTTCTTGTCGCGCAGGAAGTCCATCTCGGTCCGGTGCGCGAGCTTCTTGAGCGCGGGTTCGCTCATGAGTTTCAAGAACCGCTTGCTCTTGGGGGCGGCGCGCTGGATGGACAGCAGCTTGATCCCCAGGTCGTCCTCGTTGGCGCCCGACTCGTGGAGCTTTTCGCACTCGGCCGCCAACTGGGAGACCAGGGCCGTCTGGGCGCGCACCAGGCGCTCCACGGCGGGCTTGAGCTCGTCGTACTTCTGGTTGGAGTGCTCGACCGGGCCCGAGATGATGAGCGGGGTCCGGGCCTCGTCCACCAGCACCGAGTCGACCTCGTCCACGATGGCGTAGACGTGTTCGCGCTGCACCCGGTGGCTGGCGTGGGTGGCCATGTTGTCGCGCAGGTAGTCGAAGCCGAACTCGTTGTTGGTCCCGTAGGTGATGTCGCACGAGTAGGCGTGCAGGCGCTCCTCGAAATCCATGTCGCTCTCGATGCAGCCGACGGTGAGCCCCAGGAACTTGAACACTCCGCCCATCCAGTCGCTGTCGCGGCGGGCCAGGTAGTCGTTCACCGTCACCAGGTGGGCGCCGCGGCCCGGGAGCGCATTCAGATAGAGCGGCAGCGTGGCCACCAGGGTCTTGCCCTCTCCGGTGCCCATCTCGGCGATCTTGCCCTGGTGCAGCACCACGCCACCCACCAGCTGGACGTCGACCGGCACCATGTCCCAGTCGAGCTCACGGCCGGCCACGATCCAACTCGTCCCGCAAAGGCGCTTACAGGCCTGCTTGACGGCGGCGAAGGCCTCGGGAAGCAGGTCGTCCAGCTCTTCGCCCTCCTGGAGGCGGGCGCGGAATTCGGCGGTCTTGCCGCGGAGCTCCTCGTCCGTGAGCGGGGCGTATTCCTCGAAGTAGCGGTTGATCTCATCCACCACGGGCTGGATCTTGCGAAGATCCCGCTCGTACTTGCTTCCGAACAGCTTGGTCAGGACTTTGAACATGGTTGTCGAATCCCAGGTCGATGGCTAGGGCAGCAGGAAATGCATCACCAGTCCCGCGGAAAGCGGGATCTTCAAATTGTCGTCCACCGGGAGCGGAAGGGCCTCGAACAAGGTCGCCACCAGGGCCCCCGCGATCCCCACGTGGAGGGGCAACTGGCCCGGGTGCGTCACCCCGAGGGCCCACACCACCACCAGGCACACGGAGAAACAGGCTAAGCTGCCCTCGAGAGTCTTGTCAAACAGGGGCACCCGCCCCACGGCTTTTCCCACCAGCGCCGCCGCCGTGTCCCCCAGCACCAGGAACTCGCACGCGGCCACCGCCACCAGCGGCTTGAAGGCCAGCACCGAGAACAGGAAACCCATCACCAGATAGGTTCCCCCGAGCATCTGGTTGTTTTCGTGCTGGCGCAGCTGGTCGCCCCAGAACTGCCGGAACAGCGCGCCGAGGACCCGGGAACGCAGCCGCACCACCTCGACCACCACCAGCACCAGGAGTCCCAGCGCCAGCGCCAGGGAAGCCTGCTTGCGGGTGATGTTGTGGTTCAGGTAGATCAGCGGGACAAGGAACGTGGCCAGGTGAAGCGCCTTGCGCTTGACCTCTCCCGGACCCAGCCCGACCGGCCTACTCCCACTCAATGGTGGCCGGGGGCTTGGAGCTGATGTCATAGACCACCCGGTTGACCCCGGGGACCCCGTTGACGATCCGCGTCGACACGTCGTCCAGGAACGAGAAAGGAAGTTTGGCCCAGTCGGCGGTCATTCCGTCCTCCGAGGTCACCGCACGCAGCGCGATGACCTGCTCGTAGGTGCGCTCGTCCCCCATCACCCCGACCGTCTGCACCGGCAGCAGCACCGCGAAGGCCTGCCACACCCGCCCGTAAAGCTTCTTTCGCCGGAGCCCATCGATGAAGATCTTGTCGGCGGCGCGCAGCGTGTCCAGCGCCTGTGGCGTGACCGGTCCCAGGATGCGCACCGCGAGCCCCGGACCGGGGAACGGATGGCGCATCACCAGCGCGGTCGGAAGCCCCAGCTCCACTCCCAGCGCGCGAACCTCGTCCTTGAACAGGCTGCGCAGCGGCTCCACCAGCTCGAACTTCAGGTCCTTGGGCAGTCCGCCCACGTTGTGGTGGGTCTTGATCTTGGCCGTGGCCCCGGTGGCCCAGCCGGCGCTCTCGATGACATCGGGGTACAACGTGCCCTGTGCCAGGTACTTGAAGCCTCCCAGCCGCTCCGCCTCGCCCTCGAAAACCCGGATGAACTCTTCCCCTATGATGCGCCGCTTCTGTTCCGGATCCACGATCCCCTCGAGCCGGGCGAGGAAACGCTCGCGCGCATCCACCCTGTGGATGCGGATCGGCGAGACCTTGCCGAGCGCCTCCAGCACCTGGTCGGACTCGTCGGCGCGCAGCATGCCGTGGTCGACGAACACCGCCACCGCCTGCTCCCCGACGGCCTTTCCCAGCAGGGCCGCCACCACGGTGGAGTCCACACCGCCCGAGAGGCCCAGCAGCACCCGGTCCGAACCCACCCGGGCGCGGATGGCCGGGACTTCGTTCTCGACAAAGGCGGCCATGGACCAGCTGGCCGTGAGCCCGGCGATCCCCTGCAGGAAGTTCTTGAAGATCTGCGGCCCGCACTCGGTGTGCGTCACTTCAGGGTGAAACTGGATCAGGAACAGCTTGCGGGCCGGGTTCCAGGACGCGGCCAGCGGCACGCTGTCGGTGCTGCCCGCCACTCGCAGCTCGGGCGGGAGTTCGGTCACGCTGTCCGCGTGGCTCATCCAGGCCCGGAACTCCGCGGGCAGGCCGGCGAAAAGCGGGCAGGTGGTGTCGGGCTTGAAGACCGAGCGGCCGTATTCTCGCGTGCGGCTGTGCCTGACCGTTCCGCCGAGCGCGTGGGAGGCAGCCTGCATTCCGTAGCAGATCCCCAGGATCGGCAGTCCCAGGTTCAGGATTTCGGGATCGAGCCGCGGATCGCCCTGGCGCCCCACGCTCCCGGGGCTTCCGGAGATCACGATGGCGGAGGGGCCGAGTGCCCGCACCGCCTCGGCCTCCAGGTGCCAGGGGTGGATCTCGGCGTACACTCCCGCCTCGCGCACCCTCCTGGCGATCAACTGGACGTACTGCGAGCCGAAGTCGAGCACCAGCACCCACGGCGAGGGGCGAGGGCCCTTCGCCGTGGCGGGCTTTCCCGGCGCTTCGGTCCGGTTCGAGGTTTCGAGTTCCAACGTGGCACTCCTTCCGGGCGGGCCGGCCGCCGGTCCCGCGGGTTGGAAAGTTGTCTCGACTGCCGCTTGCCGGTTAGTGCCGGAAGCAGCGGCTCCCGGTAAACATCATGGGCACGAGGCGCTCGTCCGCCGCCTCGATCACTTCGGCGTCCCGCCGGGACCCGCCCGGCTGGACCACGGCGGCGATGCCCGCCTCGAGGGCCATGTCCACGCCATCGCGGAATGGAAAGAACCCGTCCGATGCCAGCGAGCTGCCGCGCACGTCATGTCCGCAGCGGTTCGCCTTGTACAGTGCGACGTGCACTGCGTCCACCCGGCTGGTCTGCCCGGTGCCGATGCCGATCATGCGCCCGTCCTTGACCAGCGCGATGGTGTTGGACTGGCCGGCAGCGGCACACAGCCAGGCGAGCTCCAGGTCGCGACGCTGGACATCGGTCGGCTCCGCCTTGCCCGCCACCCGCCAGTCGCCCTTTGCAAATACGTCTCCGGCCTGGGCCCCGATGCCGCCGAGCAGCGTGCGCACCCGCACCGGCGGCCCCGATGGTCCGGCGCGCGGGCCCTTCAGGATCCGGAGGCCCTTCTTTTTTCGCAGCAGTTCCAGCGCCGCGGTTTCGAAGTCCTCCGCCACCACCACTTCCACGAACACGTTGGCGAGTCGGGCGGCCGCCGCTTCGGTCATGATGCCGCGCACCGCCAGGATGCCCCCGAACGCCGAAAGGCTGTCGCACTCCCATGCCCCGGCGAGGGCCGCCTCCGCCGTGCTGCCCACTGCGGCGCCGCAGGGATTGGTGTGCTTGACCACCACCGCCGAGGGCGCCGGGAGCTGGCCGGCGAGCGCGGTGGCCGCGTCCACGTCCAGCAGGTTGTTCCAGGAAATCTCCCGACCCTCGTGCAACAGCTCGAAGGGGAACTCGTCGGCCCCGCGGTACCACGCGGCCCGCTGGTGCGGGTTTTCGCCGTAGCGCAGGGAAAGGGCCCGGCGTCCCCGCAGGGCGATGGTGTCGGGCAACTCTTCGTCGCCGCTCATCCAGGCGGCGATGGCCGCATCGTACGCCGAGGTCATGCGGAAGGCGCGCGCCGCCCAGCGCCTGGCGTTCTCTTGTGGCGCGGCCGGCACGCCTTCTCCGGAGCCGATCAGCGCCAGGAACTCCTCCAGGCTTTCGCGGTCCGGCAGCACCACCACGTGGTCGGAGTTCTTGGCGCCGGCGCGAAGCAGCGTGACGCCGCCGATGTCGATGTGCTCGATTCCGTGCGCGCGGTCGCCCGGCTTCTCCCGCACCGCCTGTTCAAAAGGATAGAGGTCCGCGGCCACCAGGTCGATCGGAACCGAGCCCACGGCCTCGAGCTCCGCCAGGCCTTCGGCGCTGCGCGGCGCCAGCAGCGCGGCGTGCAGGCGGGGGTGCAATGTCTTGACCCTTCCCCCCAGGATCTCGGGCGAGCCGAGCCAGGCTTCCAGGCGGGTCACCTTGAGACCCTGCTTTTCCAGCGCGTCCGCGGTTCCGCGCGTGGCGAAGAGCTCCACTCCGCGGGGCCCCAGCGCGCGCCCCAGCTTCACGATGGCATCCTTGTCCCAGCCCGAAAGCAGCGCCCTGCGAATCTGGATCATGAACCGGTCAACCTTCTTTCGGCGTCTCGATACATCCGGCTCACCCGCTCCACCATCTCCGGCGGGAGCTCGGGGCCGGGATCGCGTTTGTCCCACGGCAGCGTTTCCAGATAGTCGCGCACGTATTGCTTGTCCATGACGTTCCGCAGCTGGTCGCCCTGCTTCAGCCAGAAGCGCGAGGAATCGGGCGACAGGATCTCGTCGATCAGGATCAGCTCGCCCCCGAGGTGGCCAAACTCGAACTTAGTGTCCACCAGCTCCACGCCGCGCGTCGCGGCATAGATCGATGCCTCGCGAAAGATGGCGAAGCTGCGCGCGCGCAGCGCCTCGGCGGTATCCTGGCCGACCATTTCCACGGCCTGCTCCCAGGTGATGTTCTCGTCGTGGCCGCGGTCGTTCTTGGTGGCCGGCGTGAACATCAGGTCTGGGAGCTTCGCGCCATCTTCCAGGCCCGGCGGCAAAGCGATCCCGGCGACCCTCCCGGTGGCGAGGTAGTCCTTGTAACCCGAACCTGTGAGGCGCGCGCGGACCACGCATTCCAGGTCCACGCGCTGCGTGCGCCGCACGACCATGAACCGGTCCCGCAAGAGCTCGGCGCTCCGACTGAACGGCTCCGGCAGATCTTCCACGCGGGTGGAAATCAGGTGATGCGGCTCGGCGCTTCGCAGGCGCCGGAACCAGAACGCGCTCACCCGGGTCAGCACCTGCCCCTTGCCCGGGATGCGGGTCGGCAGCACCACGTCGAACGCCGAAAGATTGTCGGTGGCCACGATCAGCAGCCGGTCGGCCTCCAGCTCGTAGACGTCCCGGACCTTGCCCGAGTAATGCGGCGTGGCGCCGGGAATGACGAGCCTCGCGGATGCGCGGTCGCTCATGCCGGTCATGAAAGAATCCTCACCCGGCGTCCCTCAAGGCGCAGCCGCTCCTGGCAAAAGAGGGCGGCGGCCATGGGAAAGAGTTCGTGTTCGGCGGCGTGGATCCTTTTCGACAGCGATTCATGCCCATCGGATTCCTCCACCGTCACCGCGCGCTGAAGGACGATCGGACCGCCATCCACGGTTCCATCGACAAAGTGGACCGTGACCCCGGTGACCCTCACGCCATACGCAAGCGCCTGGCCGATCGCGTCCAGGCCGGGAAATGCGGGCAGCAGGGACGGGTGGATATTCAGGATGCGATCCGGGAATGCTTCGAGAAAGCCGGCCTTCAGAATGCGCATGAAGCCGGCGAGACAGACGAGGGTGATGCCCCGATCGCGGAGGGCCTGGATGTAGAGCCGCTCCGCCTCTCCAACCAGGAGGTGGGCCGAGGGTCCGGCCGGGATATGAAGCGACTCCAGCCCCAGCCCGGCAGCGCGCCCCAGCACCGGGGCGTTCGGGATATCGCTCAGCACCAGTTCAAGGCTGGCCGGTATCTTGCTTTCCGACACGGCTTTGAACAAGGCGAGCATGTTCGAGCCCCGCCCGGAGGCCAGGACCGCGATCCGATGCTTCGAAGGCTTCTCTCGGGAAGTCACAATACAATAGATAGCATGGCCGGTACGAACCGGCAACCGTGCCCCCGGCAGGACGCTCACGGGACGCGCCCGGGGGGGCCGCAGACCGCCCGATCAAGGCTCCAGGCGCCCTCATCCACCCTGCGCACCCCCTCCTTCCGGAGCTCCAGCAGAACCGCGCCCTCGCGCCGGGTTTCCAGTACCCGGCAGCCGGCGTCCGAGAGGCGCACTTCCACCTCCGGGGACGGGTGATGGTAGGGGTTCCGGGCGCCCACCGAGATTACTGCCACGGGCCGGCCCAGGATGCACAGGAACCCGGTCGTGCTGGAATTGCGGCTGCCGTGGTGGGCCACCTTCAGGATCGAGACCGCCCGGAGTTTGCCGCCCGCGACGAGGCGCGACTCGCCTTCCGTTTCGAGATCTCCCGTCAGCAGGACCCGGCCCTCCGGCGTGGCCACCTCGAATACCAGGCACTGATCGTTTTCGGAGAGGTTCGAAGCCATGGCCGCCGAATCCGGCGACAGCGCCCGGACCGTGTCGCGCCCGGTGCGGTCCACCCACACCCATCCCGCGCCGACCGGTTCCGCCTTCTGCCCCACGTCCCGGATCGCGGTGAACAGCGGTTCCCAGCGAGCGCCCGGGCTCGGGGGCGGAACCAGCCATCGGGCCGCGCCCGGCCGCGCTGCAACCGCGCCCAGGCCACCGGAGTGATCGTTGTCGCTGTGACTCGCGGCGGCCCAGACCAGCGGTCCGATGCCCAGCGCGTCCAGCGCGGGCCGCACCACCCGCGTGCCGGAGTCCCACTCCGGGCGGCGCGACCCCCCGTCCACCAGGACGGATTCTCCGCGCGGAAAGGTGACCAGGCACGCATCGCCCTGGCCCACGTCGAGGAAAGCCACGCGAAGGTTTGGGGCCGGCGAGGGCGAAGCGCGCCCCCCGAGGCACATCGTGATCGTGGCCGCGCAAAAGACGATCCATGACAGGGTGCGAGAACGCACCGGAGCATGCGCAAGGGCGAGCATCGACAGAGCGTAGGCGATCAGGCACGTTGCGGAAGTGCACGCAAGCGGCACATCCAGTCCGCGCACGGACGATCCCCAGTGCGCAAGGCCCGACAGGCAACTCCCCAGCAAGTCCAAGATCCGCCACGCCGGCCCTGCTGCCGGGCTGAACAACCACTCGAGGCCCAGCGCGCAAGCCCCAGTCAACAAGGCAGATGCCGCCAAGGGCACGGCCAGGAGGTTGGCCGGCAATCCGGCCAGCGAACCATGTCCAACCGTCCACGGCAGGACGCTCCATGCGCCGGCCTGCGCCAGGGCCGAGGCGCGAAGGAGTTCCAGCGCGGGGCGCCCGGCGGATCGGTGCGGCCTGGGGACCGGGAGCTGATGGATCGCCCAGGTGGCCGCGGCGCTGAGCACATAGGACGCGTCCCGCCCGCGCCATGGTTCCATCAGCAGCAGCGCCGACGCCGCCATGGCTGCTCCGACCCCGCCCGAGTGCGGCTCCCCCCGCTTGCGCGCGATCTCGGACAGCGCCAGGCTCAGCAGGACCCGCCGCGCGGGCAGGTGCATGCCGGAGAGCGCCGCATACCCGGCGGTCAGGGCGAACGGCAGCACGAAGCGTGCTCCCGGTGCGAGCGCGGTGCAGGCGCGCGATGCGGCCCCGTGCAGCAGATGCAGATGGAGCCCCGCGACGATCACGATGTGAATGATGCCCAGGGCCACGAGCCCCTCGCGATCATCCTCCGAAAGGTCGGCGCTTTCTCCCAGGAACAGCGCCCGCGCGTAAGGCGAGGCGCGTGGGCCCAGGCGGCGCTCCAGCAGCGCGCGCGCCGAATCCCGGACCGACTCCGCGAAGGAGATCGGTGGCGGCGCGGGACGAAGTATGGAAACGCCTTCGGCCAGCCTCACCCGGATCCGCGCCGAAGCCCCTCTTCCCACGGCCAGTGCCCGCAGATCGGGGCCCCCGGGATTTCGCTTCCCGGGAAATTCCTCCAACTCTCCTCGCACCCGGACCCACGCTCCTGCGGCCAACGCGGCCACCCGCCCCTGCTGGATCCGAACTTCGTAGCGCGCCCGCGAGTCCGGAGGCGATCCGGTCCACAGTTGCCCTTCGCCCCTGGCCTCAGGTGATCCGATGACGCGAAGGGTCCACGACCCCTCGCCCGCCAGCCGCGGAGAAGGCGGAAGGCGGGCCCAGGGAAGCAGCGCTCCCATGCAGGCGGCCGCCGTGGCCGCGGCCAACAGCGGCGCACGCCCCCGGCGAGCCAAGGCGGCGGCTACAAGCGCGCCTCCCGCGATCCACGGGGCCGCGCTGGGCCAGGCCGCTGCGGCCCACAGGCCGTACCAGAAGGCGTGGGCCAGGTTCATTGGCGCTTGTACTCGCAACGTCCGTTCCATCATCGGAACAGTCGAATGCGCGGCAGCACGAGGCCCTTGCGGGAGCTCCGAAGGTCAACCTGGGTTGTCGCTGGAAACGAAGGTGGACTTGGAAGTGGAGCTAGTTGTTGTTGGAGGCGACCCGCCGCGCGGGCCGGACATCCTTGCCGTAGACCAGCACTTCACTGGGGACTTCATTGAAATCGGAGTCGATGGCCAGCACATAGTAGCGCCACTGGGGATGGGCGTCGTCCAGGGGCGGGAGCGGCGCGGCGAATACCGGGCGGGCCTTGTCCAGCTGCGTCATGACCCGGCGCACGAACACCACATCGCCGGGACCGGCGTAGTACAGGCGCAGTTCATGCAAGGTTTCGTTGTGGGCCGCCTTGAACGTGGCAGCAATGAGCGGCACGGCCGGGCTTCCAAACGGCGGGGCCACGTCCACGCGGGCTCGAGCGGCCCCATCGAACTCGGCCTTCACGTAGCGCGTCTGTCCAGCCTTGAGATCCACGATCTGGATCTGGGGTTCGAAACCGGTGTGGTCCACCCGCACGCTGTGGGCGCCGGCTTCCAGGCTGATCTTCAGGGGAGTGCGCCCGGCGGGACGCGAGTCCACGCGGATCGCATCGCCTCTTCCCGGCGTGGCGCCGCGGTCGGTCATGAGCGTGGAACTGACCTCCACCTCGCCCGCGTTAGTGGTCGCCTGCGGCACGGCCTCATAAACGGTGACCTGTCCTGAAAGCACGCGCACCTCGGCGGTCCACGGCAGTACGCCCGGCCCGCTGAAGCTCACAAGGTGGCGCCCCGCCGGCACATCCTTCCAGACCACCGGAAGACTGTCGGCCATCGAGCCGTCGAGCTGCCCGTACACCGCGAGCCCGGGCCGCTGGTTGGCGATGGATACTTCCCCGGCGAACTTCGGGTGATAGCGCGCCTCGTCCCCCGGCCGCAGGTCGAACACCATGCGGTCCACCCCCAGGTCGCCGAGGCGCGCTTCCACGGTGTGCTTGCCGGGGTTCAGCTTGAACTGCAGCGGGCTCTGCCCGATATCCTTGCCATCGACGGTGACGCGTGCGCCGGTGGGCTCGGAGGCCACGCTAAGGAGTCCGGTTGACCAGGGCGCCCTTCGGAACAGGCCTCCCGAGCGGTTGAGGCTCAGCAGGGCGATGGTCCCGATCAGAATCGCGAGCGCCGCGATTCCAGCCAGGCGCTGCCAGCCGCGGCTGCGGGTCTCGCCCGGGGAAGCCCCTGCCATGGCCGGCTCCGCCTCGGGCTCCGGAGTCCGGGCCACGGTCGGGGTGGCCGGGATCTGGGGCGGAGCTGCGGCGTGCGCGGGCTCGGACGCCGCAGCCGGCGCCGCTGCCGGCCGGGGCAAAGGGAAGTTCTGCAGCGGATCCGGGGGCGCCTGGAATTCCGGCACCGAAGCCACCGGCTCGGGTGAGGGCTGCGGTCCGGCCGGCGGCACCGGCCGCGACGTCAGCTTTTCCTGGATGATCGCCTCGGAAGCCCGCTGCGAGGACTCCCGGGACACCTGGTCGCGCAGTCGCGTCGTCCCCGGTTCGAGGGCCGCGGGAATGCCCGCGAACAGGATTCCCCGGCAATACTTCAGCGCCTGCGCGGGATCCGCAGCCGACTCGAGCAGGAACTCCTTGATGCCCTGGGGTGGTTCGGATTCCACTCCGACGGCGAGCAGGTAGACATCGCCCGGTCGCGGCAGATCCTGCGCCCACAGGATCTGTTCCATCACCGCGCCGGCCGGGTGGTCGGCCAGCCCGGAATCGCCGGTGGAGTATGCCGGCTCGGTCAGGAAGATCTCGTGGCGGCCGCGGGCCCGGAACAGGCGGCATTGCCCGGCGGTCACGGCGTAGAGGCGGCCGGCGTCGTAGTAGATGGCCGCGCCCTCCACGGCAAGCGTATTGGAGTGGACCGCCGTGCGCCAGTATTCGGCAGCCGTGAGGCGCATCCCCGCGATCAGATGGGCCGCGGGGCCCGGAATTCCCGCCACCGGCTCGGCGGTATGATCGAGCGTGCCGACCAGGTGGGCCATCCACTCCGGTCCGGTCAGTTCGTCCCACGCGTCGGTCTGCCCCCAGGAGAAAAGCGCCAGGGATCCGTCCGGGCGGATCCAGTCCAGCGGCATCACTCCAGGTCGTGCAAGGCTTTGAAATTCCAAGGTGATCCTCCGGCGAGCACGCTAGCCGAACCGGTAAGCTCGAGTCAAGAACGCCAGATGCGAGCCCGGTCCGGACGCCCGCTCAAGGCTCAGTAACTTTGGCCGATAATATGTATCGGGAGTTCAGGCAGGACTCACTATGCGCTGCCCCTGCGTCAGGCTTCGGCCTGGGGCGGTTCGAGTGAGTCCTAACCTTCGTTGAAAAAGTGACGGCTCCATGTAGGATGTTCCGGTCCTGGCAAGGAACGGTTCAGCCCAAACAAGGAGC
>JANXVU010000130.1 GCA_025351485.1 Candidatus Eiseniibacteriota bacterium
AACTTGTCCGTGTCGTCCGGCTTGGCCATCGCTTCCTCCCGGTAGGGATTGTACGCCATGGCCGTTTACACAAAAAACCTTACACTCCCGGCCCGCGCCGCGCGCGCCGCCCTCTCCCGATTTGCTGGGTACCCCAGGTTGCCACTCCGTCCTGCTCACGGGGCTTGCGGGTCGCGAGTCCGGCAATATGGGGGCCCGGCGTAATTCACCCCGCTCAGACCCCGGAGCCGTCACGGCTCCGGGGCCCCCTCCGTTCCTATCATCCCCCTCCAAACACCACCTCCAACCCCGGTCCAGTCCGCCCTTTCATGTATCAAATTGACCCCGCATTCCACCTTATCCTTGAAGTCGTCGCTGTCCTCCACGTTCGTCGGGCGGAACATCGCCCTCCCTTCACGAACCGCCGGGCCACGCAAGGTGACGAAGTCACTCCCCCGAGATCATTCGCCATCGAACAGGAGGACCTGTGTCCAGTGGATCCATGCACCGTGCGGCCTTGCTCGTGCTCGCCGCCATCGCCTTGTCATCGCCCCGCGCAAACGCCGGCAACCACGCATGGACGACCGGCGGCCCATTCGCCAAGTCGATCCAGGCCCTGGCCGTCCACCCGGTGAAGCAGAACATCCGCTACGCGGGGGCGTTCGGCCTGGGTGTCTATAAGTCCACGGACGGCGGCCTCACCTGGGCGCAGCACCGGGAAGGCCTCGTCAACGGCTTCGTGCGGTCACTGGCCATCGATCCGCAGTTTCCCGACACGCTCTACGCCGGGACCAACGACGGCCTCTATGTCAGCCGCGACGGCGATTCCACGTGGGTCCGCCTGCTCGCCACCACTTCCTCGGTGCGTGCGGTGGCTCTGGACCGGCTGCACCCGGGCACGATCTACGCGGGCACCTTCAGCACCGGAGCTTTCAAGTCGGTGGACAATGGCGCCCACTGGACCCCGATCAACCTGGGACTCACCAACACGTCGGTGCGCACATTCGCGATCCACCCGACCGCCACGGACACCATCTTCGCGGGCACCGGCACGGGCGGCGGGATCTTCCGGAGCAACGACGGCGGCCTGTCCTGGACCCAGAGCACGGACAAGACTGCCAGCGACGGAGGCGACGAGGAGATCATCTACGACCCGCTGAATCCGCTGCGGCTTTACGTGGCCACCACCGGCCGCGGCGTGATCAAGAGCTCCGACGGTGGCGTCACCTGGGTGAGCATCAACCGGGGCCTCACCAGTTTTGTCACCCGGGCGATCGCCGCGGCGGACACGTTTCGTTTCGTGGGCACGGATTCGAACGGCGTGTACTACACGACGATCTCCGACACGTCCTGGCACCCGATCGACAACGGCCTTACCAACCAGAAGTGCGATGCCCTGCTGGCCATGTCCAAGACCGACGTCTGGGTGGGAACGGACGGGGGCGGGATCTTTCATTCGGTGAATTCCGGGGGGCTGTGGACGCAGATCGGCGGCAACATTCTGCTCACCGACATCCTGGCCCTGGACGTGAGCGCGGACGCAAGCCGGGTCTACTCCGGTGCCGGGTTGGGGGACCAGTTCTGGTCTTCCTCCACCCAGGGAGTCTCCTGGGCGCCCACGTTGAGCCTGGCGCACCACAGTTCCGAACGGGCGCTCGCGCATGACGCGGTGTCTGCCTCCACCCTGTACATGGCCCTGTTCAGCAACGGCGTGTGGAAGAGCGCTGACTTCGGCGCTACCTGGACCGATCCCGACCTTGGGGCCAGCCTGACCAACCTGAACGTCCGGGCGCTGGTGGCCCATACGGTCAAGGCCGGGGTGCTCTACACCGGTGCGGACGACGGCGTCTACAAGTCCATCAACGGCGGCGCCTCCTGGGTTCCGGTCAAGGCCGGCCTGCCGGGGAATGCGCATGTGCACGCGCTGGGCCTGAACCCGCTCAAGCCGGACACGGTGTATGCAGGCACCGACAGCCTGGGCCTGTACGTGACGCTGAACGGCGGCACCACCTGGTCGCACGTGGGCGCGGGCATCAGCAGCGTGTTCGTTCACTCCATCGTGTGTGACCCGTCGATTTCCGGCACGGTCTATGCGGCTACGGACAGTGGAGTGTTCAAGTCCACCGGCAACGGCGCCACCTGGACTCAGCTCAACACCGGCCTGCCCGCGGCCCCTTCGGTGCGGGGACTGGCCGTGGACGCGACTCATCCCAATGTCTGGTTCGCCGGAGTGTGGCAGGCGGGCGTGTACACCAGCGGCGACAACGGCGCCCATTGGACCCAACTTCCAGGGATCTCTTCGATCAACGTGCACTCCGTGGCGGTGGACGCCCTGCACAACACGGTCTATGCGGGAACCGAAGCGGGAACTTCGCAGTACACCGGGTACCCGCTGACGGTGGTGGGCATCGGGTCGGGCCCGGGACGGGTAGCCTCGCTGGTGGTCACGGCCTCCCCTAATCCGGCCCGCACCGGCGTGGTGTTGCGATTCTCGGAGTCCACACGCTCCAAGGTCACGGTGGAGATCTTCGACGTGGGCGGCCGGCGGGTGCGCTCGCTCCTGCACGGAACGGAAGTTCCGCCGGGGCTCCAGGAAATCCGGTGGGACGGGCGCACCGATGGCGGCGAACCGGCCTCCAGCGGCGTCTACATGGCCCGGGTCGGCGACGGCTCCGGGGCGCGCACCGCCCGGCTCGTACTGGTGAGGTAATCATGCTGGTCGTCCTTCCGCTGCTCCTCGCGCTGGTGGTGTACGGCATCCTGGAGCAACGCCGTCACCACGCGAACCTCGAGATGATCCCGGTGCGGGTGCACGTGAACGGCACGCGCGGCAAGTCGTCGGTGACGCGCCTGATCACCGCGGGCCTGCGCGCCGGCGGGATCCGCACATTCGGAAAGACGACCGGCACGGAGGCCCGACTGCTGCTGACGAATGGGCGGGAGATCCCGGTGTTCCGGGTTGGGAAGCC
Organism: Candidatus Eiseniibacteriota bacterium; assembly: GCA_025351485.1. GTDB lineage: Bacteria > Eisenbacteria > RBG-16-71-46 > RBG-16-71-46 > JACRLI01 > JANXVU01. Next base: position 2,949 of record JANXVU010000130.1, read on the forward strand.
CAATATCATCGAGCAGATCCGCGTGATCCGGCAGGCCGTGCGCGAGAGCGCCCAGGCGCTGGTGATCGAGTGCATGGCAGTCCAGCCCGAGCTCCTGCCGGTGTGCGAGGACAAGCTGGTGCGGTCGACGATCGGCGTGATCACCAATGCCCGAGAGGACCATCTGGACGTGATCGGCTCCACGGTGGAGGAAGTGGCCGAGTGCCTTGCGCAAACCACGCCATTGGGCGGAGTGCTGCTCACGGCCGAAACCGTGCTGCACCCGATCTTCGAGCGGAGGGCCCAGGCGCGTGGAAGCCGGTTCGTGGTGACGAACGCGGCGGACGTCTCGAAGCACGATCTGTCAGGATTCTCGTACATCGAGCATGCCGAAAACGTCGCGCTGGCGCTGGCCGTGTGCGCGGAGATGGGCGTTCCCCGCGACCAGGCGCTGCTGGGCATGCAGCGGGGCACGCCGGACCCCGGGGCCCTGCGCACCTACCTGGTCCGCGAGGGGCACCGGGAGATGGAGTTCGTCAACGCGTTCGCGGCCAACGACCCGGACTCGACCTTCAAGATCTGGCAGCGGCTTGGCCTGGACTATGCGGGCCGGCCCGGGCACTCGCGCATCGTGCTGGTCAACGCGCGCGAAGACCGGCCGCAGCGGTCGGAGCAACTGGCGGACCTGATCGCCGGGCCGCTGGCAGCGGAGCACTACGTCATTTCCGGCCAGGCGACCGAGATGCTGTACCGCAAGGCGCTCGAGCGGGGCCTTCCGCCGGATCGGGTGACCAACCTGGGCGGCCGCGACGCCGCGACCGTATACGAACATCTCCTGGCCATGAGTGAACCGAGTTCCGTTGTATTTGCGATCGGCAATATCGTCGGTTTCGGGGAGGAAATCGTGCTCCACTTTTCCAACAGGGACAGCCGTCATGCAGATTGAAGCGATTGGCCTCGGGCTGCTGATCAGCCTGTTCTTTTCGGAGACACTTGGGCTGGCAGCCGGCGGAATGGTGGTGCCGGGCTACGTTGCCCTGATGCTGCACCATCCGCTGCGCATCGCGGGCACGATCGGGGTGAGCCTGGCCACCCTGGGAGCGCTCAAGCTGCTTTCGCGTCACATGTTCATTTACGGGCGCCGCCGGATCGTGGTGGTGGTCATGCTGGGCTTTGTTTTCGGCTGGCTCTCGCGCCAGTTGCTGGTGTTGAACATCTCCGAGACCACCATCGAGCTCCAGACGATCGGGTTCATCATCCCGGGGCTCATCGCCAACTGGATGGAGCGGCAGGGCATCACCCGCACGCTGTGCGTGATGGTGATGACCGCGGTCGTGGTGCGGATGTTCCTGATGATCTTTCACGGCGGGGAGATCCTGGCATGAGCTACAGTCTGGTTTCGAGGGGCACACTGGTGGGCTTGGCACTGTTTTCGCTGGCTACGTTCGCCCTGGCGGAGCGTTCGCAGCAACCCGCGCACGAGGAGAGCTACCAGCTCAAGATGCGCGCGGTGGAAACCATGGTCCGCGCCGAGAAGGCGATCCTCAAGGCCAAGCAGCTGCGGGGACTCCCGCTGGATCCGACCAACGACACCGGCATGAGCGGTCTTATCGGGCCGGAATTCACCCTCACCACCACCGACCGCGGCGCGCATACGGCCAAGGTGCTGGCCACCAATCCGAACTTTGCGGCGGCCGTGGTGGATATGCTCCGCCGTTCGAAACTCAAGCCGGGCGAAGTGGTGGTCGTGGGCGTCACCGGATCGCTCCCGGGATTGAACGTGGCGGTGTATTCGGCCTGCCACGTGATGGGGCTCAAGCCGTTGGTGATCACTTCGGTGGGCGCCTCGATGTTCGGGGCGACCGATCCGGAGATGACCTGGCTCGACATGGAAAAAATCCTGTCCGACGAGGGCATCATTCCGATCCGTTCCGTGGCCGCCTCGGTGGGTGGCGGCGCCGACAACGGACGCGGGCTCTCGCCTTCGGGCCGCCAGTTGCTTCACGACGCCATCTCCCGCAACGGCGCGATCCTGGTCGAAGAGCCGACGCTCCAGGAGAACATCCGCCGACGGGTCGCCATCTACGACAGCCTGGCGGGTCCGGGCGGCATCCGCGGCTACATCAACGTCGGTGGCGGCCTCGCCAGCCTGGGGGGTGCCCGGAATGGACATCTGATCCCGCCCGGGTTCTCGCACCGGCTGCCGATGAAGAATTTTCCAAACCGGGGAGTGATCAATATCCTGGGCGAGCGCAACATTCCCGTGATCCACATGCTCCAGGTGGAGCGCCTGGCCAAGACCTACGGCATTTCCACGGATCCCGAGGCGCCCAGCAAGCCGGGCAAGGGGCCCCTGTTCTCGAAGATGAAATATAATGTGCCGGTGGTGGCGGGCCTGAGCCTGATCCTGCTGCTGGGACAGACGATCACCCTGCGGTCGGACCTCAAGTCCATGCTGCTTGGCAGCATCGCCCCCAATGGAAAGGGTGTGGAATCCCGATGAATCCGCTTCGCCTTGCCACCGCCGTCCTGTTGCTCGCCGGGCTCGCCCCCGCCCCGGCCGCGCTCGCCATCTCCAACTGGCGGGCGGTGGAAGACATCCCCGGGCTCACTCCCGTCCAGTTGAACGTCCAGGGGGAATCCCGGGTGTACTTTGCGGCCACCGCCGCCAAGCCGCTCAAGATCGCCGTGGCCGGCCCGCTGGACATGAAGCTCGTCTCCCGGCTCAAGATGGACCGCTCGCAACCGGTAGGCACCTACACCCTGCGCGTGCTCGCGGGCGGAAAGGTCATTGCGACTCAGCAGACGGAGACCGGTCCCTCCAAGGCTTCTCCGATGGCAGGTGGCAATTTCGTGCCGGCCAAGAGCCGCACGTTCGAGTTCCACGTTCCGGCGGGGGTTCGAGAAATCAGCTTCAAGCCCGAAGGCTCCGCGACCGTGTTCGTGCGCCTGTTCAAGACCTGGGAAGGCCCCACCGGAACCCGGGACCGTATGATCAGCCTGACGCCGCTCACCTCCGGCAGGACGGTCACGTTGGTCGAGGGCGAGAAGCAGATCCTTTACTACACCGTCACCCGCACCGAAAGGGCCGAGTTCAGGGTGATCGGCCCCACGCCGGTGCAGGTGCTGGCCCGGTTGGACTTCGGCCCCAATATGCGCGGATCGCAGCGGTACACGCTGGCCGCGTCCCTGGATGAGCGCGAGCTTCCGCCCTATGTGCTCCAGACCACCAAGGCCACCGCCGCCAGTTACAGGGAGCGCCCCGAGGTGGTGCCCTCCAAGTACGACACGTTCAGTCTGGACGTGCCCGCGGGGGTGCATGTGCTTTCTCTCCGGCTCGCCGGGCCTGCCGGCGCCACGGGCGAAGTGCATGTGAGGATCCCGAGTGGTTCGCTCGAAAACTCGGCGCGCTGAAGCGGGGCTCCGTCGCTGGATCGCGGCGGCGGCTTTCCTCGCGGTGGCGGCTTTCCTCGTGGTGGCCCCCGTCCCGGCGCGCTCCGGCAGCCTGGAGTACGGGTTTCGCCTGACTTCGCTGTACGACGACAACCTGCTCGAGTATTCCGCGCGCGACCTTGAAGAATTTCTGAAGGGCATCAACCCGCCGCGATTCGACCTGGAGACCTCCGACGACCTGTCCTTCCAGTCCAGGTTCGAGCTCGCGTGGCGGGGCGACACTCGGCGACCGGTAACCTGGCAGCTGCACGCCACCGATTCGCGCCAGCTGCGGAACAGTTTGCGCACCCGCCAGAGCTACTCGTTCCGGGTGCGCGCTCCGTTGCGGGATCAGGGATCCGTGAGCCTGAGCCTGGGGTACCTGCCGCGGTACTATCTGCGGACCCTGTGGGAAGACGACCTGCCGGTTCCCTACCGGAAGCTGCCCCGTTACCGGCCTGCCGAATACCGGCAGTACAGCCTGGGCGCCTCCTGCGCCCGTCGCGTGCTGGGCCTGCGCACGCGGGTCTCCTTCGACCATCACCGGTCGAATTACCTGGATGGATTTCCGGAGCGGGACTCCAACTCGGACTCGGTGGACTTGTCCTTGTCGCCACGGGGACTCGGAGCGTTGCGCGTTGGCCTGCGCGGGGGATACCGGCGCGTGGCAGCGCGCGGAAGCGACGGGGACGAGGCCGCCAGCTCGCCCGACGACCCGGACGTTTCGAGCCATTCCATTGGAATCGGCGGCTCGCTGACATGGGTCCTGCGCGACGAAATGCCGACGCTCTCGATGCGCCAGTCGCTGGACTATCACGTGCGGTCCTTCACCACCACCGACTCCAGGGACCTCTTTCATTACCGCCGGGAAGACCGCGCATTCACGGGCAATTGGGAATTCATTCTTGGGCTGGGCGGGGAATGGAAGCTGAGGGGATCCTATGAATTGGCGGAGCAGCGGACCGGATCGCTTCCGGATGCTTCCGAGTCCGGCGCGGATGCCGGCGACTTCACCTCGCACCGGGTTTCGCTGGGCCTGGGTTGGACGTTCCGGGGCTCGCGCGGAGACGAGGGCGATGATGAATAGCCGCCGCCTGGCCTCGTGGACGCTCCTGGCTGCGCTGGCCGCCTGCGGGTGCGACCGGCCCGTGGCCAGCCCGTCGCTGAAAGCCGTTTCGGCAGCCTCCGCCAGCCCATTCGCCGTCGACATCGCTTTTGACCGGCCCCAGTCGCGTCTCGAAGTGGCGAACAAGTCGCACTACTTGATTCGAAGGGTCGGCGCGGACGGGCCCGGCACGGTTCCCCAGAGCGTCCAATTCATCGACACGCTGTTCGGGGAAACGGTGCGGACGACTTTTCAACTGGGCACTCTGGAAGATTCCACGCTCTACGAAGTCACCGTCCGCGGGGCGCGCGATGCCTACGGAAACGCCTATTTGCCGGGCGACTCCGTGGTTGCAGCGGTGCGCACCGGGCTGAACTACGACTCTCCACTTCGAGAGGCGCTGGACCGGCGGTGCAACCGATGCCACGCAGGCGCGGCGCCCGCGGCGGGCTACCGGACGGACAGCTACGCCTCGCTGTTCGGATTCGGATCCGATTCGGCCGCCGCGCATCCGATCCACAATCTGATTCCCGGAGACGCGCAATGCCTGCTGGTGGTGAAGACGGGGCCAAAGGGCAAGGAGTTTTCGAGGGCGCATCTCACCTACGCAGAATCCGAGCTGTTTCGAAACTGGGTGGTGAGCTACCAGGCCCGGCGCTAGCCCGGAGTACGAAGGCTTGGGCCTTAGAGGCTCCCCAACTCCACCCGCTCCCGCTCACGTTGGTGCTCCGGGTGGGCCAGGACCGGCGTGCGGAGCACCATCACCGTCATGTCGTCGTCCAGATCCTCCCCGGGGGAGAAGGCGCGCACCTGGTCGCGGATGTGCTCGGTGATCTCCTGCGCGCACATTTCCGGCGGGAGCGCGCGGAGCGCGGCCAGAAGGCGCTCCTCGCCAAAGAGTTCCCCTTCTCCATCCTGGGCCTCGGTCACGCCGTCCGTGTACATCACCAGCAGATCGCCCGGCCCCAGGGTCACCTCCCCCTCCTCCAGCATCGGATCGTCGAAGGCCCCCAGCGGCAGCCCGCCCCGCGTGAGCTCCTCCACCGAGCCGTCGGCGCGCAGCAGCAGCGGCGGATTATGTCCGGCGTTGGAGTACGACAGGCTGAGCGTGGCCAGGTTCACCCGGGCCAGGAAGCAGGTGGCGAACTTACCTTCCACTCCGCTCTGCAGCATCAGCGTGTTGATGCGGGCCAGCATGTCCGCCACGCCCCGGTCTTCGCCCGCCTGGGTGCGGAGCGACGCCTGCACCGTGCTCATCACCAGCGCCGCCGGAACCCCCTTGCCGGCCACGTCGGCGATCGCCACCAGGTATTCCGACTCCAGCTCCACCACGTCGAAATAGTCGCCGCCCACCTGGCGAGAAGGCTGGTTCAGCCCATGCAGATCCAGGTTCGGCCGGCGCGGAAAGCGATTCGGCAGGTACTTGGTCTGGATCTGGCGGGCCAGATGGAGTTCTTCTTCCAGCGCGGCGGAGCGCAGGCTCTCGGCGTAGAGAGAGGAGTTCTTGAGCGCTGCGCCGGTCTGGTTGGCCAGCGTGGAAAGCAGCGACAGGTCCTCGCGGTTGAACCGGCCGCGGGTGAGCTTGCGGCCCAGCGCGATCACGCCCAGCACTTCCTTGCCGTGGTGCACCGGCAGGAACAGGTGAAAGCCGGTCTCGGCCGCCACGCGCTGGAACGCCTCCGCCGCGATGTCGTCGGGCCAGCCGCTGTTGGTCGAAGCGGAAAGCTCCTCCAGCGACTGCGGGGCCTCCGACAGCGCTCCCGGCCGGAGCAACGCGCCGCACATGTTGAGCCGCGAGTCCTCCGCCAGCTCGTCCCCGATCAGCACCCGCCGTTCCTGGTCGAACTGGGCCAGCGGGATGAAAGACTCCCCGCCGGCGCGGTACAGGGCGCACCGCTCGACAACCAGCGATTCGCCAATCGCTTCCGTGAGCCGTGCCGCCAGCCGCTCCAGGTCCAGGATGGTCACGATGTCCCGCGACAGGTCTTGAAGCACCAGCCGTCCTTCGCGGCGGTCGCGCTGCATGTAGCCTTCCACGAACTCTTCCAGGCGCGAGACCATGGGCTGCAGCGTCGCCAGCAGCAGCAGCAGTATCAGGGGATCCACCAGCCCGGAGTCAAAGTCCTGCACGCCGCCGAAGATGTTCTTCATCAGGACGCTCAGCCCCAGGTAGGCGACCACCACCACGAAGGCCGGCAGCAGGAACACGATGCTCCGGCGCACGATCAGGGCGGTGTCCAGGAACTTGTGCCGCACGATGGCGTAGGCGATGGACCCCGAGCCCACCAGCAGCGCCAGCGCCGCCCCGGCGTTGCGGACATAGGGCCCGGCCAGGCGCTGCAGGCCAAAAATGTTGGGTAGCGGATCGGCCAGCGCATAGAGCGCCAGGCACGCGGTCAGACCCAGTGAGATCGCCCCCAGCTGCGCCTTCAGCCTGGGGCTGCTGCTCTGCCGGGCGCGCACCGTGAGGAGCCCGATCGTGATGAGCGTGTAGTTCAGGTTGACCAGCGAGAACAGGAAGACGTGCACCTGGTAAAGCAGGCTCAGCGCCAGCAGCGTGGTGCGGCGCAGCCCACCCAGCCAGGCGAAGTTCTGCGGCACGCGGTCCAGGAAGAACGTGCCGCCGCTCAGGTCCGCGAGCACCGTGAGCCCCAGGTGGAACGCGTACGGTCCAAAAACCAGCAGAGGCAGGAACGGCACGCGCCGGTACCACTTCACCTCTTGTGGAAAGATCAGGACGAAGAGCAGCAGCGAGGGAAAGAAGAACTGCCAGGCCAGGGTGAGGTTGCGCGCGGTCTGCTGGGTGGCCGCGGTGGTGCCGTGTCCATGCGCGAACGCATTGAGCTCGAGCGCCACCTGCAGCAGCCCCAGCCCTCCGAAGGAGAGCATCAGGGAGGCCACCCGGTTCAGGCGCTGGCCGGGATCATTCCGGAGCAGCGCCAGACCCAGCAGGATGATGAGGCAGCCCAGCGTGAAGCTGAGCCCGGCGCCCCAAAGCGCCCAGGGCATGTCGGCGGGACCTCCGGGTAAGGGGACTCCGGATGAACCGGGACGCGAGGATGTTGTGGCTAAAGGACTTAGGCTCGCGAATCGGGCATCGGTCGGCCGACAGGGGCGGCCATCGGTACCATCATACTAGAAGACGTAGGGAAGTGTCGCGGGGTTGCAAGGGAGGGGGCCGCATCGGCTTCCTTCAGGACTGACAGCATCTGATGATTCGCTGAACCGGGATCGCTTCATGGGGATCTTCTGACGTGGGAATCATGTGCCGAATTCTAGTTCAGGACTGTCCGAAAACGGGGCCGACCTCACATGTCAGAAACCTCCACTTTCGGATGTCTCTGGTCAGGGGGAGGTTACAGCAACAGCTCTCTTTAGGTGGAGTGCTCCGCGACCGATTATCCTCGGATCCGGACTGCAAGGCGGTCCCGTGGACCTCACACTCCGTCCAGAACCAGCGGGACCCCACCCGCTTTGAACCCGTGCGTAAACCTGCGCCGTTCGGAGCGCCTTCTGCACCTGGCCATAATGGACATCATGATGTCCGCCTACAGGGTAATTTCCACAAAACGTAAGCTTCCCCGCCTTCCACACACTCACAGTGTCCGAGCCATGTACGCCCAAGGGAAACGCCTGGCCGGAAAACCACCCCCGCTCTGCGAACCGCTGACAATCGAGCCCGCGGGAAGTAGAATCAGTTGCACGGCACTGCGGC
>JANXVU010000110.1 GCA_025351485.1 Candidatus Eiseniibacteriota bacterium
TGCTGGAAGGCGACGGACCCGGCGGAGAATCCGTCGGCCTGGGTCTCCACGTGGGCTTCGATCGTCTTGGCCCCCAGCCGCGCGTGCCCTCGCGCTTCAGGAACTCGCCCATCACCTGGGCGGTGTCGGCCCCCGAGTGGAACGATCCCTGGAGCGTCGAGCCTTCCTCGTACCGGATGCCGCGCTCGTAGCCCACCTGCAGCCCGAAGGCCGTGGAGCTGCCTTCGTCCCTGCGCACCGGGAAGGCCATGCCGAACAACATGCGGGCCGAGGCGTAGCCGTTCCCGCCGCTGCCCTGGAGGCTGTAGATGCGGTCCAGGCCGTTCCCGTTGAGCGCAAAGTCCACGCCGTCCCGGGCCACTTCGGCCAGACCGGCGCCGATGCCGTCGGCGTAGAACCCCGCCGGACCAAAGGACACTCCCGACCCGCCGCCCGCGGCGGTCTTCAGCTGCAGCCCCTCCCCCGGAACGCTGGAAAGGATCTCCGCCTTTTCGGCGTCGCCCCAGGTCGCGCCGTTGAAGCGCTTGTACTGGTCCACGCTGAAACTGTTGTTGTCGGCCCGCGCGCCCGCCTGGAAGAGCCGCATGGAAAATCCGGGCGAGCCGGGCAGGCCGAGCAGCGCCGGGTTCCAGCGCACCGCGTCGGCCCCCCGCGCGATCACCTCATCGGTGCTGCCCATGGCGATGCCGCGCGGATCGGCCGCAGCGCTCGCCGCGAAGGACAGGGCTAGGACGGCCGGGACCAGGATCAGGACGCGCTTCATCGCACCACCTTGCCTTCCGCTTCGAGCCATACCCGGGCGCGGACCTCGTCCTGCCCGCGAACCTTGACGCGTTGCCCGGCAGTTCCGGGCAGATGGACTTTTCCTCCCACGTAGATCGGGCTGTGCTGGAACAGGTCCAACTGGGAACCCGACACTTCCAGCACCACGTCGTTCTGGGCCGGCTGCGCGACCGCGCCGTTGGCCCCGCCCTGCGTGCCCGCCAGGGCCGAGGCGGTGAGCGTGACCGTTTCGGGGCCAGGGCTTTCGGCCAGCGCGCGCGTGGGCCCCAGGTGCACCGTCGCGTCCGCACCCAGGGGCAGGCCGTTGAGGATCGTCACGTGGAGGCGCACCCGGCCCAAGCGGTCCTTGATCTGGTCGCGCACATTGGAAGAGAGCTTCACCGAGTCGGCGTCAAAGTGGATCTCGCTTTCGGAGAAGCTGGCGAAGAGCGCGGAATTCAGATCGAAGTGCCCGGTGAAGGTGTCGGTGGACCGCACCGTGGACGCGTTGTGCGCATCGCCCACGTCGGCGTAGCCGGTCACGTCCACCTGGCGGGGCAGATGGCCAAGGAAGTCCGAAAGATTGCTGTTGGCGCCGTTCAACGCGAGTTCGCCCACGGCGCTCCCACCCTCGGGGGCAGCCGGGATGTTCAGGACCAGCGCCCCCCCTCCCGCCGCCGACAGGGCCCACTCGCCGCCCTCGTTGTCGCGGCCGCTGACCTGGAGGACCACCCGGGCCGGAACTCCGGCCGTGGAGGTGACGCGCAGCGTTCCGCCGGCGTCGGCAAGGCCCAGCGTGCCGATTCCGTCCGGCACATCCAGGGTCCTCGTCACCGGGTCGAGCGTCACGCGGAAGGGCGCAAACACGCCCTGGGCGCGGCTCAGGACCGCGCCGGTCACATCCGAGTGCACCGCGATGACGTCGGTGGAATTCAGCGCCAGGTTGATGTTCCCGCTCCCGGGTGTCTGCACCGTGCCCACCACGCGGAGCTGCGGGTGCGAGGGATCCGGGGCCACGAAACGGGTCCCCGCGAGCGGCACCGAAACATGGACCACGCGCGAGGCGGCCAGCTGCACGGTCTGGGCAAGAGCGGAGTGGTCCGCGAGCGTCACGTCCGGAAGGGTGATGTGCACGGTGCCGCCGATGCCCCACCGGTTGTCCAGGTTGAGATTCAGGAAGCCCGAGGAAAAGTCCGCGATTTCCAGCCGCTCGGTATCCGGAAGCGCGGTGGAACTGGACCAGTCCACGGACTGCGCCGGGAGCGGAGCCACGGCCGAAGAAACGATCAGCGGGCCCTGGAAGGCGAACGAGGTGCGCACCGAAGCGTTGGCCGGGATCGGCACCGGCCCGGAGCTGCCCGGCGAGCTGCCCGTCCAGGTGCCGGTCCAGGAAGACAACACCGTCTTGCCGGAAAGGTCCAGGATCGCCGAAGCGCTGTCCCCGGGTGAGAGCGGACCGAACTGCAGCGTGCCCAGCGTGCCGCCGGAGGTGTTGGAGACGGCCAGCGTGGACGAGTTCAGCGGAACCGGAAGACTGTTCACCACGGTCACGCGAATCGCGCCGGCGCTGACCTGGGCGCTCTGGAAGTTGGAGGTCTGGGCCGAGCGCACCGGGGCGAACTGGATGGGAGGCACCACCGCGCTCTGCCCGATGAAACCCACCGCCTGGGGCCAGATGTCGGTGAGGTCCACCTGGATCGCGGCGGGCGCGACCGGGTTCACCTGGAAGAGCCCCAGCGGGGCCGAGGCGTCGGACTGGAACGAGGCCAGGGCGAGCGACGTGCCCACGCTGACCTGGGAAAGGTCTTGCGACCAGTGGAGAGAAGCCGTGCCGGCCGAGTCCAAGGTCAGGAAACTGGTGCGCGAAGCGATGTCCGCCACGCTCAGGGCCCGCTCGGCGAGAGGCACCCGCAGGGTGACGCTCCACTGCGGTTTGGCCGGGGCCTTGAGGCCGCAGCCGCACGTCCCGGCCATGGCCAGGGCGCACACGAAAGGCGCGATCGCGCGGATTGAACGGTTCATTCGGTTTCACGCTCCGGGTCTGGAGTGGAATTGGGTGGACTCCGGAGATATCGGCGGGCGCGAGGGGCTTCTTCAGCGGCCCCACAGGAGGCGTCGCGCGGGATCCATGGCGCCGGCGGGGGCTCCGGCCTCGATGCCCGCCCGACGGGGGTCCCATTCGGCCGCCCAGGCGGCGGCCTCGGCGGCAAACCGGCCGGCCAGGGCCGACTGGAGGTAACGCCGGCCCTCCCGCGCGCGCGCCTGCGGGAGGCCCGCCCGCTCCGCGGCCAGGCCCAGCAGGAAGTGGGGCGCGGCCCCGCCCCGGCCGGAGCGAATCAGCTCCACCACGTCGCCCGCGGCCGAGGCGAGCCCCACGCGGGTGGAGTCGCCCCGGAGCGCGCGCCGCCACCACACAGCCGCATCCGATTCATTTCCACCCGCCAGCGCGATGACCGAAGCGCCATAGAGTGCGGCCGGAGAGGAGGCCGCATCCATGGCCGCAGCCCGCGACCATCGCTCGGCCTCGACCTGGCGTCCCATGCGGTAGAGCTCCCAGGCCAGCGCGGCGCGGGTGTCGGCGGAGTCCGAGGGCGCCAGGCGAAGATATTCCCGGTACTGCTCCAGCGCCGCGGCGTGATCGCCCTCGTCGGAGAGCGCCTGCGCCAATGCTAGCCGCGCGCGCGGATCCTCCCGCAGGGCGAGCCCGGCGCGGAATTCAAAGGCCGCTTCCCCGGTCCGGCCCTGCCGGACCAGGACCGAGGCCAGGTTGAAGTGCGCGTCGGCGTTCCCGCCTTCCCCGGCCAGCGATCGCCGCGCCACGGCCTCCGCCTCCCCCAGCCGTCCCTGGCGCCCAAGCACAATGGCCAGGTTGTCCAATGCACGGGGATCTCCGGGCGCCAGCGCCAGCGATCGTCGCAGCGAATTTCCGGCCTCTTCCACCCGGCCCGCATCGAGTTGCGCCAGGCCCAGGTTGATCCATGCGCCGGGGGAATGCGGGCTCCGGCGGGCGCAGTCCTCGAACAACCGCAGGCTGCTCTCCCAGGCCGGAAGCCTTGCCCACACCCCCGTTCCCAGCGCAATCGCCAGCGCTGCCAGCGCGGGCACGGCCACGCGAAGCGGCAGGATGGACTCCGCGAAAAAGGCCAGGGCAGCCGCGCCGAAGGCCTCCCCCACGTACAGAAATCGTGTGGCGCAAAGTCCGGGCAGCGCGCCGGGAACAATGAAGAGCAGCGCCAGCCCCGCCGCGCGCCGCGAATCCGCCGGGGAGCGCGGATGGAAGGCCAGCGCCAGCATGGATGCCCAGCCGGCCGCTCCCAGCGCCCACTCCCATCCCACCGGGCGCGGCGGATAGCCATAGTCGGCCGAGGCCCCGAAGGGCCACAGCAGGAGCCGGCCATACATCGCCAGGGTGGGCGCGATTCCCGACCATGCTCCGGCGGGCAGGACGATCCCCATCCTGCCGGAGAGCGCCTGCATGCGCAGCGCCAGGTAGAGCGCGACGGGAACCAGCGTCCACCACCATGCCGGTCCCTTCGCGGATTTCCCCGCGCCGGGATCGAACCGCCGCTCCCACAGCACCGCGAGCGGCGTGAGCAGCGCCAGCTCCTTGGAGCCGGCGGCCAGCAGCAGCGCCACCAGCGCGGCCGCCACGCGGGCGCCGGAGGCGCGCTCCCCCCGGCGAGGCCACAGCACCAGGAACAGCAGCACGAACACCAGGCAGAACAGATCGGTGCGGTCGGCCACGAACGCCACGGCCTCCACCCGGAGCGGGCTGGCCGCAAACACCGCCGCGCCCAGCGCCGCCACCGGCCTGCCCGCCCCGCGCCGCCGCATCCAGACCGCGAGCAACGCGGCGCCGAGCGCGGCCGCCAGGATGTTGGTGAAATGAAATCCCATCGCGCGGGGACCCCAGAACGCGCGGTCGGCCCACAGCGAGAAGGAGGCCACCGGGCGGTAAAAGTCCGATTGCCCCGCCATGCGGGCGTAGCCGCCCCAGAAGCTGCCGAAGAGCGCGCGCGGAAGCCCCGCAAGGGTGCCGAGCTGCGGATTGCGGTCCACCAGCAGGACATCGTCCCACAGGAGCGGATGAAAGAGGCTGCGGGCGTAGAGTCCGAGGGAGATCACAACGGCCAGGAGCGGCCCGTACCAATCGCGCGGGTCGTCGGAACTGTCCGCCGGGGGAGCGGGCCGCATGGAAGGCGGGGGCGTGACCTTCAATCGAACC
>JANXVU010000125.1 GCA_025351485.1 Candidatus Eiseniibacteriota bacterium
ACTCCTCGCAGAAGGCGAACAACGTGCCCACCTGGATGCCGGCAGCTCCCGCTTCCCTGGCCTGCTCCAGCTTCTCCGGCGAACCGGCGCCGCCGGCCAGCCAGAACGGAAGTCCCAGTTCGGAGATCTTCTGGAGGTCCACCACGTCGCGCGGCCCGTAGATCGGCTCGCCGCGCTCGTTGAAGGTCGCTTCGCCGCGCGGCGGCGCGTTGTGGCCGCCCGCGGTGGGGCCCTCGATCACGAATCCATCGATACCGCCGTTTCCCTTGCGCGCGAGCATGGTGGCGAGCGAATTGCTGGCCACGATGGGCAGGAACCGTGGGCGCTTGACCGGCGGCGGCTCGCCGGTCCAGTGGCTGGGGGCGTCCAGGGTGAGCTTTTCGGGCGTCTCGGAGCGGGGGCCCACCAGGTCGAACGTGAGGCTCGCCGGCTTGTGCTCGGCCAGCGCATCCAGCGCGGCGGGGATCTCGCGAGGGATCCCTGCTCCCATCAGTAAGTAGTCCACGCCGGCCAGCATCGCGCCGTAGATCGAGGCCAGGTTCGGGAGCTGGACCTTGGTGAGCAGGTTCATCCCGATGAGTCCGGAATGACCTTCCTTGGCCAGATGCACTTCAACAAAGGAGGCCAGCATGGTGAGCTGCTCGCGGGCCTGGTCCACCATGTGGTGATGCATCGGGACCGGTTTGTACGGCTGGCCCCCGGGCCGCCCTTCCGGCCGGAAGTAACGGCGGATCGCATCGGCTGCCGCCTGCGGAATGGGGAACTTTTCGAATGCCCTTCGGACGTGGCCGCCAATGTCGCCGTCCTGCAGCCGCCGCACCATCACCGAATCAATGGCCGTTCCCGACACCACTCCCAGTTGCCCGTGCTGCGAAACGGCTCGCGCAAGGCGCCAGTCCGAAACCGCAATCCCCATTCCCCCCTGGATGATCTCGGGCAGTGTTGCTGCATCCATTCGATATCCTTTGACGATGAAGACGGCAGGGCATCCGGCTCGAATCCGGGCGTCCTGGCGTGGCATGACCCGGGGGTGAAGTCCCCGAGCAATATCCCCAAGACTACGCCCAATCCGGATCCGTGAAAAGAGAGGATCACATGCTGGAAACTCCGCCTTTTTTCGGTCCCTCAGGTCGCCCAGGCCATGATCTATCCCGCGCTTTGGGGCAAGATCGTTGGGCGAGGGGCTGATGCTAACTTCAATCCAGGCTTCCCCAAGGAGTCCGATCAGGACCCTGCTTTGCGGCTGGCCAGTTGCATCATTCGGCACACCGAACCCCGTTGGGCAAGCGCAATGACCGTCTCCAAATAGCGCTGTTGCGATTCAAAGGCCTCCGAGCCTTCGATCGACTCGACTTCCGCGCGATGCGAAGCGCGGGATTCAAGCCGGCCCGTAGCGGCGGCAACCAGGCCGGGGGTCCGATCCGAAGATTCCAGCAACCGGAACCCTGCCAATTCCAACGCCCGCTCGTTGAAGCCGGCCGGAGCCAGCTGGGTGAAGCCGTGGACCGCGCGACGCCGGAACTCCTCGCTGCAGAGCGGCCCGGTGATCACTCCGGCGTCGGTGAAGAGAAATCTTCCCTCCGGCACCAGGACCCGCGCGACTTCCCGGAACGCCTCCGTACGGTCGCGCAGGTGGAGCACCACATCCACGGAGAGGACCGCGTCGAATGTACCGGCCTCGAACGGAAGCGCCTCGTTGAGGTCGGCCTCGTGGAACTCGATCAGGGGAGCGAACCCGAAGGCCTCCGCCCTCGACCTGGCTGAATCAACGGCCGGCGGGCTCAGGTCCAGGCCCACCGCACGGCAGCCCACCCGGCTGACCACGAAGGTCAGCGGACCGCCGGGGCCGCAACCCAGGTCCAGGAGTCGGCTCGAGCGCGTCAGTTGCAGCCGGGGGATGTCCTCCGCCAATTCCACCGCGGAGACCCAGGAATGCTGGCCGATGTCCTGGCCGTAGGCTTCCTGCCGGAGTTGCTGCATGAGCGGGGACTCGAATTGTTTGTAGAAGGCGTCATACCCCCGTGCATGCGTCGGATCGGCGTCGGTCACCTCGCCTCCCTGCCGGGTCCCGGCTCCGGGGCGGCGGTGAGATTCCGCCCGACGCGTCCGAGGTGGGTGAAGCCAAATCCCTCCGCGTACTTGAGCCCGTACCCGAGGGCGCGGTCGAATCCGATGTGGGCGCACCAGATCAGGCCCGCGCACCGGAGAATCGGGGAGGGAAGCAGGAATCCCGCGAGCGCACATGAAATGGCCAGGATGTACGTGTGGGCGATGTCGTAGGCCGCAGCCCCGATCCGCGGCCCGGCGAGGTAGGCGAGAAACGAGATGTCCGGCGCCAGGAAGAACAGCGCGAACGTGCCCCAGCCGAGGCCGAACTTCGTGTAGGCGACGACCGCCGCCACCAGGACAGCCGCGCCCTCGAGCCGCAAGACGACCCTCACGCCACCGGTAGTCGCTCCAGCCATGGGACCTCCCTGCCCGCAAGGGCCGGTTGGATGGATCCTACTTCCTGGGCGGCCACTCGCTCCGAAGCAGCCCGTACATGGCCGAATCGGAGACTTCCCCGTTCACGATCCATCGCTCCCTCAGGTGACCTTCCTTCTTGAAACCCAGGCGCTCGACGCTCCGGGCTGATCCCTCGTTCCGGGGGTCGATGTCGGCTTCGATGCGGTTCAGACCCAGCTCCGAGAAGCCATACTCCAGGAGCGCGAGCAGCGCCTCGTGCATGTATCCCCGGCCCCAGGCGCCGGACCCGAGCGCGTACCCCACTTCGGCGCGCCGGCACTGCTCGGAGATGCGGAACAGGGTGCACGTGCCGATCAACCGCGAGTCTTCCATGCGCTCGATCCCAAGGCACAGACTTTCCCCCGCCGCCAGGACCTTGGAATCCCGGGCGATGTACTCGTGCGCCTGTTCGATGCCGGTCCATGCCGTCGAGCTCCAGTAGCGCATCACGGCCGGGTCGGAAAACATCGCGAACAGGTCCGGCTCGTCGCCCGGGCGAGCCGGCCGCAGGAGCAGCCGCTCGGTGCGCAGCTCGACCTTCTCGAATGGGGTCGTCATCACCGCCTCGGCCGCTGTTTGGCCGAGATCGACTTGATGATCGTGGATCCACGTCGACCAACCGGCAGCGGCGTCGAGGACAGTTTCACCGCGGCTCTCAGCGCGGCAGCCACGGCGGGGACTTTCAGCGTTTCC
The DNA here is from genome assembly GCA_025351485.1 of Candidatus Eiseniibacteriota bacterium. Classification (GTDB taxonomy): domain Bacteria; phylum Eisenbacteria; class RBG-16-71-46; order RBG-16-71-46; family JACRLI01; genus JANXVU01. The sequence goes on from JANXVU010000125.1 coordinate 3,199, forward strand.
GGCCCGGCAAGCCGGACGAAGCGGGTCTGGTTGCCGCTCCCGAGTAGGATGCCCTGGGGATCAGGAAGGGACGTCCCATGGACATAGCACAGGGATACTCCTTTGGCGGAGCAGGCAAGGGAAACGATGCAATCCGAAGTGCGCTCGGTGGCGCAGTACCCGATGGCCAGGAAGTTGTAGTTGTCGTAGACGAGTTCGATCGCCGTGGGGAGGAGCTTACGCAGGGCCGCACGGCAAGCGCGGATCGTCCTGGCCACGCCAGGATCAAACTTGGCGATGAAGCCGGCCAACTGGCTGGCGGGAGAGCCGGACTGTCGACTGGGCTGGGGCACGCTTGGCTCCTTTCAAATCCTATCGCGGGATAGAACCCGCGCCGGGCATCTACGCCCGCTCCAGGGGGCACGCCACGCGCCGCACTCCGCCCCACATCGCCACCATGTCCGAAAACTCCAGCGGGTGAACCCGGTAGCCGAGCGTCTGGAGCAGTTCGTTGGTCCTGGGTGCGGCGTTGCTGGTCAACGCATTCTCGGGGTCCAGCCACAGTATACTTGCGGAAAGCTGCCGCAGCCCCTCCTGTTCATCGAGTGGGCGCAATTTGGGGAAGAACTGGCGAAGGATTGCCACGGAAATCTCTGGGAGCCTGCCCGGGACATACAGGGCTTCCCCGTTCGGGAGCGGGGCAAGACAGCAATCGAGATGCAACGCCCAGTGCGGGATTCGGACCGTCCTGGCTCCCGCCCGGTCCAGCTGTGTCGCGAGCCGGACAAAGCCCTCCTCATTCGTATGCCGACGCATTCCGACCAGCACGAGTTTCCCGCCTCGCAGGACGAACACGTCCCCACCCTCGATCGCGGCCCCATCGCCGGCGAGCTCGTGGACATCCCGCGCCCAGGACTGCAATTCCAAAAGGCCCGAAAGCTCCGCGCCCCGGTGAGCGTCGTGCATGGCCCCCATGTACAGGGTCTCCCCGATCGCGAAACACGGGTCGCGGGTGAATACCTGGCAATAGGCCCCGTCCTGCGCCACCGGTTTCCTGCAGGCGACGCCAAACCGGCTCAACACTTCCCGGAAACCAGCGTATTGCTGCTGGATCCTGGCCGTGGAAACGGGTCCGGACTCGGGGTGCTCAAGCATGTCCTGCGGCGACAGGATCTCCCGCATCCGCTCCAGGCTGAAGTCGAAAGCGTTCACCGGATCGTGGATGATCGCGGACCGGAGAGTGGCGAACTCATCCCGGACTTTCACCTTCAGCCTCAGCACTGCGCTGCCGCCCGCACCGGAAGACACGCCGCGGGCGCAACCGCATGCCGGATCCGACGCATCATGCGCCCTGCGTCGGATCGGCCATCCGCCCCAGGAACAGGATCCCGCCGGTCTTCCGGTCGTGAATCGCAAACAGGAACGGGTGATCGGCTCGAAAGATCGGAGTGGCCTTCCGACCTGGAGCGGCCAAGCAAGCGTACATTGGGGCAGTCGCCGCCGCCGCCTCGGTGCCCTCCTCGTTCACCTCCACAAATGCCTTGTGGAAGATACAGTTCTACGTGCCTGGGGAACATCTTCCTCATGCAGTCGCGAATCATCTCGGCGGAGATTGCGTGCTCAAGCTCGGGAAGCCCATCGCTGCGATCCGGCAGCAGCACCAACATGGATAGGTCGCCGCCCCCATAAGGCAGATCCACCGCCTGGTACCCGTCCGCCCGCATGTACGGAAAGTCTCCCCACTGGTGCATCAAGGGCACTTTGGGCTTGCCGCCACCCTCCAGCTGGAATGGTTCGTGGGTCGTATCTCCCTTCGAGAACCGTTGCTCCCACGACGCCTTGAAGTGGATGGCATTCACGAGCACCAGGCGCAGGTCGACGCCCATTCCATCCTCGGAGATGACTTCCCGTATGTGCCGCCGGGTCCTGTCTTCGACCCACGCGTTGATGGCCCCGCAAGCCGCCTTGGGAGCCTTCCGGAAGTCAACGGCGTTCAGGGAGGCACCGTAATGACGGCGCACCACCTCGGCGAATTGGTCCTGGAGCGCCATGCCTTCCTGGACCCACAGCGAGTTCGCCACCGAAATCACGCACTCCTTTCCACCGGCTCCATCCAGCCTTTGCAGGCTCTGCCCCAGGCCGGCGTGCATGGATTCATCGGAGATGAAGAACAGGTTTCCCTGACGCCGCTTCAGCTGGCCGTACATCGCCTTGGCAAAATCGTTGCCACTGTCAACCGCTTGTTGAGAATTGTCCGGATCACGCATTGGAGACCCCGGCGCCAGGCGCGGTCAGGAAGGATTTATTCAGGGTTGGAATCACCTCGAGGCTCCACTGCGTCAAGTGTGTGACCGACAAAGATCAGGAAGTCCCTATCATAAAGCCGGACGCGCCGCGATCCCGAACACGACTTCAGAGTCCTGCCTCAACTCCGGTTCGGTCAACCGGCCGAATCGCGCCCTGACCCGGTCCACGCACGCCGCGCCGGCCTCCGGCGCCAGGGTCCGCAGGCGGCGATGGGGAATGCCACACCGGGTCTGCATGGCCAACAGGCGCTCGACGCTCCATTGGAACGAGAACTGGCCGGTCCAGGTACGAACATCCGAGAACCCGGCGTGCTCAACCAAGTCTCGAAGTTTGGCGGGAGTGTCCATCCGCGCATGCTGCATCACGCTGGGGTCGCGCGGATCGGGCTCCGCTTGTGCCCGGTCGAGTTCCTCGGTCCAGATGGCTGCCCCGGGAGTGACCGAGTCCTTGCCCCACGTGGTGATCCCAAGCACTCCGCCGGGACGAAGCGCCGGCAGCAGTTCCTCGAGCGCGAGCGCGGGATCGGGCACATGGAACAGGACGAAGACCATCGTGGCCACGTCGATGGAGCCGCGTCGCAGGCCAAGCGCCTGGCAGTCCATCACCGCGAGCCTTCCAACGTGCGAAGCACCGGCGCGCAGCATCCCGTGAGAGCGATCGATGCCGAGCAGTTCAGCCGAGGGCGCAGCGGCCCGCAGATCCCCCCACAGCGCGCAGCTCCCCGCCCCCACGTCGAGCACCCGCGCAGCGCGGGCCAGTGGCAGCTTCGGCAAGAGCGGCAGGGCCATGGGCCGGATCACCGGCGACCAGTACTGCTCGTAGGCCTCCGCGGTTCGCGCATACTCCGCAGCGAGTTCCCTGGACGAATCCGTCATCGCGCGCCGCTCAGGCTTCGCTCCGTTTCGCCCGTATTTCAGCATGGATGGTGTAGGAAACAAAAATGACAAGAATGATGGCCAGGATCGCCGAAGAACCGACGGTGCCGTAGCCGAGCCCGCCCTTGGCGGGAGTCTTGGTGAGCAGATCCCCGAAGGTCGCTCCGAAGGGACGCGTCAGTACAAACGCGATCCAGAACAGCATGACCCGGTTCAGTTTCGTGAAGTACGTCGCCAGCGCGACCAGCGCGATGACTCCGCCCACCACCAGCGCCCCGCCCATGAATCCCAGCCCCGAGTTGTCGGCCAGGAAGTCGCCCAGCGCGGTTCCCAGGGTGTTGGAGAACAGAATGGCGATCCAGTAGAACAGCTCCGCCTTGCGGGTCTGGATGTTGCTCACGGACAGCGATCCTTCGCTGATGCGCCAGGCCGCCAGCACCACGAACAGGCACGAGATCAGGATCAGTGTTCCCCTGGCGTAGCCCAGTCCCAGGGTGCGGTCCATGTAGTCCGACATCGTGGTGCCCGCGGTGCTGGTGGTCAGGATCACCGTCCAGTAGAGCACCGGATGCATCTTCTTCGACGCGAGCTGCGCCACCAGCGACACGATGAATCCACTGATCAGGATCAGCGAGCTGACGGCGTAGCCCACCTTCATGGTCATGGAGAGCAGATCCCCGGCGGTCTCGCCCAGGGTGGTGGCGCAAATTTTCATGATCCAGAATATAAGCGTGACCTTGGCGACTTTGTTCATGCGTCAGCGACTCATTCCGTGCCAGGCTTGGAAGACCTCGGCGCCGATGCCCGCGAGCATGTGCGAGGCCTGTGGGCCGGGATCGCCGTAGACCTCGAATCGCGTGATCTCCGCGGACTCCAGCATATGGGGAACAAGCTGCTGCACCACCGGTCCGGTCAGGTGCGTAAATGCCGCGTTCCCGTCCGCGAAGTGCTCGACGATCCGGCAACGTTTACGGTCTTCGCTCAGGAACCAGTCGTAGCCCAGAGTGCCGGGCTCCAGCTGGCTGCCGGCAATCATCTCGCGGGCGGTGCTCTCAAATGCATCGAGCCGTCCGTCGTGAATCGATAGATCGACGGTGAACCTTATTTTGTCCTTGGCCATTCGGGGTTCCTTCCGAGGTAGGGAGGAAGTCTTCAGTTCGCGGTCTAAACGCGATGCACGTTGCACAAACGCGGCGCCGTGAGCCCGCACTCGCAGGGATCGGTGAGCAGCGTAGCGCCATCGCCCACGGCCAGCCGCAAAAGCTGGGTGCCGCCGTGAACGCAAGCCTGCCCATCGTCCGTCATTCCGCACAGATGCGTCACCACAATTCGGCCGGGCTGGCCATTTTGCACAAGAGCCCCGGACGAATCCACCACCTCCACCAGCACGTGGCCCTGGCCGGCGTGATAGTGCGCGGGGTTTCGCGCGCAGGACATGGAGAACAACCCGAACTCCGAGGCGCCGTAGCCGTTGCTGATGGATTCCACTCCCTGGGCCCGCGCCCAGGCCAAACTTTCGGCGTCGAACGTGCCGCTGGAGCCGATCCACCAGCGCACTCCGTGGCGGGCCAGCAGATCCGGGTCGAGCTCCATGAGGTCGCCCAACCCGATCCCCTTGCCGCGCACGGCACGCCCGGGCAGGACCAATGTGTCGAAATCGAAGAGTTCCATCTGCCGGAGAGTCGGGAAGAGGTCCTCGGGATGGTGGCTCCGGTCGTAGACCGTGCCCCCCAAGCGGCGAAGCGCCGCGTGGTACAGGGGCCCTGTGAGGTGGAACTGGGAATAGCCGTTGAAAGCAATGGGGCTCGGCATGGGCGCCTGGCGGCCCAGCATGCGAGCGGTGGAGGCCGCCAGCGCAGCCCAGTCGGTGTCGCTCCAGAAGCTGACCGTGGGACGGCCACTGGTGCCGCTGGTCCAGCGGCAGATGGCAACATCCAGGGAGCGGCCCTCCGGCAGCAACGCAGCGGGGCGCACGGAGCGCAACTCATCCTTGGTCAGGATCGGGATGCGGCGAAGATCGGCCAGGGATTCGATGCTGTTCTCATTCACGCCGGCGCCCGCGAGCCGGGCGCGCCAGAACGGAACTCCGGCGCGAACGAACGCGATCTGGCGCCGGAGCGCCAGCAGCAGCATGGCCTCGCGGGCATCGGGCACGGCGGCGTCGAGCGCGGAATCGATCAGATTCATCAGGGCGCCATTCTACACCGATCGTGGCCCGAGCCGGGCAAATTGGCCCCGCCTGGTGTCCCGTCCTCGAAGTCATGTTAATGCGCCCGTCGCAGGGCTTTCTTTGGCGGGCTCGGCCCCGAGCCAGCTGACCGCCTTGGTGGCGCCCACGTTCCAGTTCTCGCCGCCGTTGGGCGATAGCACCTGGTGCGCTTCATGTCGTAGAGGTAGGCCCGGCCGGTGAGGCCAAAGTAGGCGTACGCCCCCACCAGCAGATCCGGGTACCCGTCCCCGTTGAAGTCTCCGGCAGAGGCCACGGAAAATCCAAACGTAGAGTTTGCCGATTCCCCGGTCAGGATCACATTGGCGTTCGCTCCGCTCCGGCTCGTCAGCGTCGGCCCCCCGAAGAAGACCGAAACACGGCCGTTCGGCGGGTACGCGTAAGAGCCTACGATCAAATCCGCAAACCCATCTCCGTTAACGTCGCCCGCCCTGGCTGCCGAGCCAAGGGATGGCAGGACAGGCCGTTTGTGGTCATCGGGATTCCCCGGCAGGGCCGGAGAGGCGAACGTGTGGAATGCCAATCATTTTGACAGATTATCGAGGCAAAATCGATGCTGGTCTGAACTCAGGAATGGAGCAGATCGCCCAATGAAGGGTCGGAATGCGATGGGAGATCGGGCGGGAATTAGAAGGTCAGCCTCACCGCCCGCACGCTACCCTCACCACCGCCCTCGGCGGGCTTCCCGGCCTGATCCAAGGCGTCGTACCGGATCGTGGAAGTGTAGCTCTTTCCGTCGTCCGAAAGTGTGATCGTCTCCACCAGGGTTCCGCTGCCCGAGGGACCCCATCCACCGCCCCGGGTAAGGGTATCGACACCGGCGGGCGGTTTGGTCGAGAAGAACTGGTACTTCGCCTGGTATTGATTCGGGCCGACCTTCTTCCAGATCCCATACGCGGGCGGCACGGGCGGAGCCCCGTCGTAGTTGGACGACTCGGTCATGGTTCCGCCGGCGTTGAAGACGTACATGAACTCGAAGTCGCTGACGCCGGCCAGGGCTCCGGTCTTGAACTGCACCCTGGCGCGCCAGGCGCCGGCCAGGTCGTGCGCGGCGGCGGCGGCGGCGTCACCGCCGGACGAGCGGGGCCCGCAACCAATCCCAAGCGCGCTGATCAACAGGATCATCACCAGCGAAACGTGCTTGAGTTTCATCACCGCTCCTTTGAGTCGCGCCGCGTCCTTACCGTGAGCTGCCATCGTACCCATGCTCCAGCTGGCGCTGGTACTCCGCACCGTCAAAGTGGCCCAGCGACTCCGCGATCAGCCCGCCCGGTCCGAATCGCCATTCTTCGAAGCCGCTCACGCGAACGCTCTTCCCGGTGCCGCCGGGCCCGGTGTTGTTGCCGACAAGGGTCCACTTGTAGACCGCTCCCTCTCCCTGAATGCGGGCTTCGTCCATCAGCACCACCATGTCGGGGAAGTCGCTCATGAACCCCTGCGCCACTTCGGCGATCGCAGCGCGGCCCACCGCAGGGGCGCCGTCGTTCACCTGGAGCGAGCCGGTGGGTGAAAAGAACGCCGCTACAGCAGCGGGATCCTGGCTGCACCAGGCCTCGGTGTAGCGGGTGGCGAAATCGTGGAGCTGTTCCGGCGACATGGTCATGGTATCCCCCGGCTTGAAACGGTTGGTCACCCGGCCCACGGTGCGTTTTGCAGGACAACCCGGTAACCATCGGGGTCCTCGAAGGTCTTCCCGATCTTGTCCCAGTAGGGATTGGAGGACTTCACCGGCTGGATCCCAAGCTGTTCCATCCTGGCCACCGCAGCGTGCCACTCGGCTTCATCGGGCACATAGAACACCAGCAGATGGTCCCGGCTCGGCGCCCGCCCTGCCGGGTGGCCGTGCTTTCTTGTGAATTCCAGGTGATACGCCGCACCTTCGTGGCCGAACATGACGCCGCTGAATCCGTCGTGGTCCACGAATTCGGACAAGAGTTCGAACCCGAGGCCATCGCGATAGAACCGGACCAGCGCCGGAATATCATCGGAGGGACGTGCGACCCGAAGGTGGGCTCTGTTCATGGTCAAGGAGTGTACCGTTAGAACCTCTCTGCGCCGCGCATCATCGTCTCCGACTTCGCGGGTGCCAACCCACCCGGCGCCAACTCAGCGAACCCCCGGATTCAATCGAACGATCGTGGCATTCAGGACCGTGGCAAACCCCACCCACAGGGCATAGGGCACGAACAGCCATGCGGCTCCGGCGGATATCGGGCGGGCGACCACGATGAATGCGACGATGCTGGCGAGCAGGGCCATGATGTCGATCCATGCCAGGCTCGGCCGGTGGAGCCCGAAGAACAGCCACGACCACAGTCCGTTCAGGATCAGCTGGGCGACCCAGACGGACAGGGCCACGGTGGCAGCGGAACGCCCCGCCCGCCACACCAGCCACCCGGCGACGGCGATACCCAGATAGAGCAGCGTCCACACCGGTCCGAAGAGCCAGGCCGGCGGATTCCACGAAGGTTTGGCGAGCTCCATATACCAGGCGCCGGGCCGGAAGCGGCTTCCCGAGAATGCGGTCAGGATGGTGGCCAGCAGGAACGGGATGAACGTGAGCATCTTGGATCTCGGGGAGCCTGGGCGCCCGGAATAGATCTACGTCTTCAACAGAAACGTCTTGCGAGCAAACACCGTCAACACATGCAGCCCCACCGCCAGAGCCACCCCCGCCACCACGTCCACCACGTAGTGGTTGCGAGTATACACGCACGCGAACGCGATGGTGGCGATCAAAGCCCACAGCAGCAGCCCGAGGATCCGCGGCAACCATCGCCATCCGATGAAAGCGATGGTCACCGAAAACGCCACGTGGGAGCTCGGGAACGATGAGCCCCGCACATCGCCGAAGGATTCCATCACCTTCATTCCCCCGGAAAACGCACCCGTAACCGGAGCCAGGTCCCCGGCGACAAACGTGGGCCCGGCCACCGGCCATGCCAGGTAGATCGCGAAGCACACCGTGGCCACGAGGCTGAACCGGAACGCGAAGTCGCGCAGGATGTCCTTGCGCCGCACCACGCCGAGAATCGCGGGCGTCAGCAGCAGCAGCGGCAGGTAGGACGAATAGAAGAAGTACATCACTTCATTGAGCAGCGGATGCGCGCTCTGCACCGGCGACCTGGCGCTCCACATGGCGGCGTTGAAGGAGGACTCCAGGCGGAAGATCGCCGCGTCATGGGTACTCGAGTGCAGCAGAGGGATCAGCGGCGGCAGCTCGAACCAGTATCCGATCACGAAGAGCAGCGGATAGTACTCGCGCAGGGCGGTTAGCGGGCGCGGCATTCGCTCCGGGGCATGGCGGAGCAGGATCGGGAGCCCAGCCGCGGCCAGGTGAACGCCGGCAAGGCAGGGCGCCAGCGGCGACCTCCCCAGGCAGCTTCCCCAGAGCACCGCCAGCACCAGGTTGTAGACCGAGTGGATGAAGTCCACCGGGCGGAGCTGCGACGGGGCCACAGCAGGTCGAGCCACGTCTTCACCTCCCTGTAAAGTGCAGGGAATACTATTATCTTCCGCATTCCTGTGGTAACATTATCAGATATCCTTCCAAGTGCCACGGGTGGCGCACCGCCGGATCCGTGGGAATTCCTCGGAGGTGACTATGACCCCTCGACTTGGCCTTGACTTTGACGCCGGAGGCGTCGATAATGACGCTTGATGAGTCAAAGACCGATCGACCTCCTGCTCCCCCGGAACAGCCAGCAAGTCCTGGCGGTTCTGCTCATGCACCCGGACCGCTGGTGGTACCGGAGCGAGCTCGCCCGAGAGCTTGGCAAGGGCCCTTCGGGGCTCCAGAAGGCCCTCGCGGCGCTCCTGCGCTCGGGGCTTCTCAAGAGCCGGAGGGACGGGAATCGGCTCTACTTTCAAGCGAATCCGGAAGCCCCACTCTACTCCGAGCTCCGCGCCATCGTCGCGAAGACGGTGGGCCTTGCGGACGTGCTCCGGGAAGTGCTGGCTCCCCTGCTCCCGAAGATCTCGGCCGCCTTCGTCTACGGATCTGTCGCACGCTCCGAGGAGGTCAGCTCGAGCGACGTGGATCTATTTGTGGTCGGAACTGCGGGCCTCGCCGACCTCTCGCTGCCACTCAGGGACGCTGAGGCCCGACTCGGCCGCGAGGTAAATCCCACCGTGTTCTCGGCGGAGGAACTGCAGAAGAAGCTCAAGGCCCGGCACCACTTCGTGACATCCGTGCTGGACAGCCCGAAGCTCTTTGTTGTAGGAACGGAGGATGACCTGGCAAGAGTTACTGGCCAAACGGATCGTCGAAAGAAGGCCCCCGGCAAAGCCGGAGCTGCTTGAGCTGCGCGCGCTCACGGCGCGAGAGCTTTCAGATGCCGCAGCGAAGGGCCTCTCGCCCGAGGGAAGATTCGAGCACGCCTACACGGCCGCGCGCGCCTACGCGACGCTCGTGATTCGAGCCGAAGGCTACCGGGTGACATCTGGAGCCGGGGGCCACTACCACACCTTCCTCGCCCTCGAGGTTGCCGACCCTGCAGAGTTTACGAAGATCTCCGCCTACCTGGACAGATGCCGGACGAAGCGAAATGCGATGAGCTACTTCAGCGCATCCGGAGCGAGTGAAGCGGAAGCGGAAGAGATTCTACGACTCGTCCCCGAGTTTGCGGCGCGAGTCGACGCGTGGCTGAGGAACAATCACCCGGGTCTCGTCGACTAGTGTGAGGAAATCGGGCCGCATCACCAGATGGCCTCTCCATGAAGACACTCACCGTGTCCTTGCCCGAAGAACTTCTCGCCTGGGCGGAAACCAGGACCACCTCCTCCGGTCACGAAGGCCTCTCGACCTACCTTGTTCACCTCGTGAATGAAGACCGGAACCGAAGCAGCCAGGAGCGGCTCGAAGCACTCCTTCTGGAGGGCCTCGCGTCCGGGCATGGGACAGAAATGACGCCCGTGGACTGGGAGAGCCTGAAACAGCGGGTTCGCGAGCGCCACGAGAAGAAGAGCTCGGGTGGGGACTCCTAAGCTTCGCTTCTACGAGGCCGGCCTCAGAGATGTCGAGGAAGAGGCCCTCCGGATCGCGCGCGAACAAAACGCCGACGCCGCGGCGAAGTACCTCGACGCTGTGTCCCAATCGCTCGCCGAGCTGTGCGAGTTCCCGGGCATGGGCCTCATGCGCCAGTGCCATCACCCAAAACTTCTGGATCTTCGAAAATGGCCCTTCCCCCACGCTCCGAAACAGTCAGGGCCAGGGCGGCAAGACAAAGCACGGCCAGCGTGGTGAGGCATCGGAAGGTGCGTGGCATGGGTGCCTCCTTGGATGGGTTGGCGGTTCGGTTCGTCCAACAGTGCAGCTGCGGGCATGGAAAGGCGGCGGTTTCCAGCATCGGCCGGACACTTGAAATTGCAGGTGGATTATCTCACGGAAGGAAGGGTGTTGGAAGGGCTTGAAACGGGGAAACGGGGGAGGGCCAAGGCCTGGGCCCTCCCCCCGATCGAGCTCAGTTCACCACCACCATCCGCTGCGTCCGGATCCCGCCCGAGATCTTGAGCCTCAGGAAGTACACGCTCCGCGGCAGCCTGGAGACATCCATGAGGATCGAGCCCGGGCCCGCCGGGCGGGAGGCCTGAAGCAGGGAGCGCACCCTGCGGCCCACCACGTCGTAGAGCGCAATTTCGGCCTGTCCGGCCACCGGCAGCACGTAGTGAATCGTGGCCATGTTGCGCACCGGGTTCGGGGCCACCGAGATCGTCGCTACCGGGGCAGGCCCGGTTCCCGGGACCGCCACCGGCACGGCCGCGGGATTCTCCGAGTACGTCAGCCCCACCGCGGCCGCGTTGTCGGGCACGCCGTCGCCGTCCTCGTCCATCGAGAGCACGACATCGTAGAAGCGGAAGCCCCGCGGCTGGGTGAACCGCGCCAGCACCTCGACCGTCGCCGAGTCCCCGTCATTCAAGTTTACGCTTCCCGGCTCGCTCACCCCCGGATCCAGTCCGTCCAGGCTCACCAGCGGAAGTTCCGGCACTCCGCCGTTGGTCGATGCCACGCTCACGCGGTACGGCAAAGTCATAGGCCCGCCGGAATGATTGGTCAACTGCCAGGTCAACCGCGCCGGGCTGCCGGTGCCGCCGACGCCGACGCCGCGGGGCGGGCCGATCACGATGTTGCACCACAGTTTCGGCGCGTACACCGAGCCACCGCACACGCTCTGGTAGCCGCTCACGGTGTTGGTCGTGGTCACCTGGTAGCAGGTGGTGGAGTAGAGCGGCATGCCCGCGGGCTTCCACACCTTGTACTGCACCGGCACGCAGCTGCTGGGCGGAACGGTGACCGGGTTGGGGCCAAG
>JANXVU010000152.1 GCA_025351485.1 Candidatus Eiseniibacteriota bacterium
GGCGTTGATTGACCTGATGGCCAGTCGTGACACGCAAGCACTGCGTTTAGCCTGCGGAGTTGAGCCTTGATTCGATCGCCGCTCGCCGGCCGCCGATCACTTTTTGTGCCGGGAATCGGATCGGTGATGGCTTCCGCGAGGATGTGGGAGGTGGTCACGGTGAGCGCCTCCAGGAGACGCAGCCCGGCCGAGCAACCGTGGCAGCTCGGGAACGGAACCACTCCGTAGAGGATCTGCCCGCAGATGCTGTCGTGGTAACCGCAGAACGACTGGCAGGAGCGCGCCCCTCCCATCACGGCGCACACGCCCGGAGGCAGGAAGATCAGGTAGAAGGTGTCCAGCGTCGGCTGGGGCAGCGAGGCGTTGGAGCCGAGCTGGTTCATCAGCATGTGCTGCAGCGAGTGGTCGGTCAGTGCGTGCCGGGCGCCCCCATGGGCAAGCGTCGCGGTGCCGAGCAGCCGGCCGCCCTCGATCTGGCAGCCGGGCACGCCGTATTCACCCAGTTGTTCCATGGCCGAAGAGCCCAGGAACGCCGGAATGAAGCGGTTCAGGTCATGGGCCAGGTCGCGGTGTGGAAGCCGGGTCCACGCCGTCCCCGAGAACACGGTGAAGACCTTGAGATCGGAAATCACCGGGCCGCCGCGGTAGATCATGTGAGGCGAGGGCGTATAGAGGCCCCCCACGTGCTCCGGCAGGTTTCCGGAAACATGCATCGGAACGATGCGCACCGCATCCGCCGGCGCCGCCGGAACCGAGGCAAGTCCCGGGTCTTCGCGCACGGGTTGCATGATCCTCCCCTCCTGGGAGCCCGGCAGTCCGGGCTGGCGAATCTTAGACATGCGGCGAATTCGACAGGTTCACTCTCCAGACGTCCAGGCTGTCGAGGAGAGTGGGAAGAAGACTGTCGGTGGGCCGGTCATCATGACCACTTCGAGTGCGAACCTCGTGAATCCCGGCCATCACCCGACAGTGCCTTGGAGCAGCTCCCATCGCCAGGCGGGCCTGCCCCTCCATCCAGGCCAGAAGCCGCCGCTGGCGGGCCTCGGGTAAGTCTTCGATCGAATCCAGGAACAGGGCCCCGTGTTCCGGCGCACCCTCGTGCTCCCACATCCAGGGAAGATCCGCGTCGGTGGCAATGAGCCGGCAGTCCGCAGCCAGGAAACTTCCATCCCGGGTGGGGCCGTGCTCGAAGATGAGCCGGGCCACGCGGGCACGCTCCTCCGGTTCGCCCCCCAACAGCAGGACCGGCACGGCACGGTATCGGGAGCGTTCCAGACGGGTCGTGAAATCTTCCAACCACTCCTGGGTCGCCGATCGGATCAGCTCCGGCCGAAAGCCTCGGGCTAGATGAACCATGCCTTCAAATACAGAAAGCCCGTGTGAAAGAGCATCCTGCCCAGGTTGAGGTGGAGTATCTGCGTCGGCGCGAGCTTGAACGCTCCGGGTTTGGGGCTGGTGATCGGGGGCGTATCGTCCGCTCTTGCCCCGGCTGCCGGAACAAGGATGGAAAGGGCCAGGATCCCGGCGATGATGTAGCGGTTCTTCATGGGTCGGTGCCTCCGGTGACGCCCCGCGGGGCTTCCAAGGGTTCGCGCGGATGGAATGCCGCGAGAACTCCTATGGCACCGAACGTGCCGGGGTCGACGGGGACACCTGCGGAGGTGGTTTTGTAGCTCCAATGCCTTTAGCGAAAGGGAGTTGCGAATTCGCTGCGATCCATCCGAAGACCGCCGGGAAATTCGCAACGAGGAACTACGAGGTCGGAATTCGTAGGAGTCTACGAGGCAGGACGGGCCATGGTGCGGAGCAACGGGCGTAACGCTCGATGTTTCAAAGGGGTATGGATTCGTAGGGCGACTGGGGAAATACTCGTAGCTTTGTTGGGAGCTTCGCAGGAATTACGAATCTACGGCTTCATCGGGGATCGCCGCCGGGATTTCTTCGGGTTGAGGACTCCGTGCTTCTTCATGCGGCCGCGTACCGTCCCCTCGCACACTCCCAGGAGCGCCGCGGCCTTGCTTTGATTCCATCCCGCTTCGACCAGCGCTTCGAGCAGAATCGTTCGCCCGCCCGGATCGGAGGAGACTCGAAGATCCGGAGTCTCCGCTACCTGCACAACCGCCCCTGCATCCCGCGGCGGCACCAGCACCGGGCCGGACTGATCGATCAGCAGCCGGTCGATCTCATGCTGGAGTTCACGGACGTTGCCCGGCCAGCGGCGCGACGTCAACCAACCCCGGAGGGCCGGTGAGAGTGCCGGACACGCGACGCGCATGGCAGCTGCGCCCAGGGCCGTGAAGTGCTCCGCCAGCGGGATCACATCCTCCGGCCGGACACGCAAGGGCGGCACGGAAATCACCTTGCCCTCCAACCGGTGGTAGAGGTCCAGGCGAAACGTCCCGGCCTCGATCATGGCCTTCAGGTCCCGGTTGGTCGCGGCCACCACGCGGATATCCACGCTGATGGGCGTGATGGTCCCGATCCGCTGGACTTCACCCCGGTCCAGGACCCGAAGCATCTTGGCCTGCGCGCCCAGGTCCAGGTCCCCGATCTCATCCAGGAAGATCGTCCCGCCGTGGGCCTGCTCAAAGTAGCCGGGCCCGGCATCCACTTCGCCCACGACCCGCTTGCCGATCCCGAACAACTCGCGCTCGATCAGGCTCGGAGGAAATGCCGAGCAATTCACGGCCACAAAAGGGCCCTCGGCGCGGCGGCTGCGGTAGTGGAGTCGCCGAGCGAGCTGCTCCTTTCCCACCCCGGTTTCCCCCAGGATGAGAACGGGAAGCTTGTGCGAGGCCGCGCGGTCGACCTGGTCCAGCACGTCCCGCATCAGCCTGGAAGCAACGATGTAGGGCATCTCCTCGTGCGCGTCCCGGACCTCCTTGCGAAGCACCACGTTTTCCTTTTCCAGCAACTGGCGCACACGAGCGAGTTCCGCGCGGTCCCGCGCCTGTTCAATGGCCACCGCGATCAGGCTGTTGAATCCCCACAGAAGTCGGCGATGGATTCCCGTGAAGACGTCTCCGCGCCGCCGGTCGTCGAGATAGACGGCCCCGATGACCCGGCCCTTCGCGCCGCCGGAAAGCAGCACCATGCACAGCGCCGACTTGATCCCGAGCCGCACCACGCTGGGGCGCTCGGACAGCGGGGATTGAATCCGCGGATCCCCCAGGATCACGGTTTCCCCGGTTTCGGCGGCCCGCCGGACCGCGCCGAGGCTCATCTCCAGGGCCACATCCAGAACGGCATCGCCCGCCCCGCGCGCCGCGGCAACGCGCAATTCGCCCTCCAGGGAATCCGAAAGCAGAAGCACGCAGCGTTCCGCGGGCAGGAACTTCAACAGCAGGTCCATGGACTTCTCAAGCAGATCCGGGAGCGAATCCATGGAGTGAACCAGGCTTGAAAGCTCCAGCAGCATTTCCGCGGGGATTTCGCCGGTCGCGGAGGCGGAAGAAAGCCGGATCACTTCAAACAGCCGATCCGCCGCCCTGCGGCGCAGGTGGTCCACCCCGAGGCTCTGGTAGGCCACCGCGGCCTCCATGAACGCGGCGCGCGCGTCGGCCCACTTGGCCTGCATCGCGTTCAGGCGGCCGCGCATTTCCCGCGCCTCCGCCCGTTCCAGCGGCGCGTTCGCGGATTCGCACAACTCCTCGGCCCGTGACAGGGCGGCATGGGCGAGCTTGGCATCCCCGCGAATCGTCGCCAGCTCGGCGCGCGCAAGGTCCGCGCGGAATTCGACGGCCTTCAGATCCAGCAAGGGCGTGGCCGTGCCCAACTCGCCGAGCAACGACTCCGCCGCATCCAGGTTCCCGAGGAAGATGTGGGCCTCGGCCCGGGCAACCTGAAGCTCGCAGTGGTTGCGTATCCCCAGGGATTCGGCCTGCAGCCCGGCGGCCTCTTCCAGCCATCGCAGCAGGCCCGGACGGTCCCCGCTCTCCGAGAGGAATTTCAGGATCGAGCCCAGGGCGGCTGCGGCCGATCCGGGGGTCTCGTTCTCGCGCCGCATCCGGTAGGCCCGGCGCATCAGCACGGCGGCACGGCGCGGGTCGCCGGAAAGCCGCGCCGCCTCGGCCCGGGCGCCCAGCACGAATGTGCGATCAAATTCCGTCAGGTGCGCAAAGTCATCCTCCAGCAGCGCGGCCGCCGTGGCCCATCGGCCGCAGTGCACGACGGTCCCGGCCAGCGCGAGCCTGGCCAGTTCCGCCTGGCGGGGGATCCCGCCTGCTTCGGCCATCTGCGCCGCCTGCTCGGCGTAGTGCAGGGCCTCCACGTTCCTGAACTGGGCCCTGGAGATGGCGCTGAGCTGGGCCAGCAGGTTGCTGCGGTGCGAGGCCCAGCCGGGAAGCCCCTCCAGGTCCCGGATGGCCCGCTCTCCGATCGTCCGGGCTTCCTGCAGGCGACCCTGGTCGCTGAGCACTCCGAGCAGGTTGACCTGCACGCCCAATCGCACCTGCCGGGACTTTGCGGCCTCCGCGAACTTCGCGGCCTGCTCGAGCGACTCCGAGGCGGCCTGGAGATGCCGCCGCAGCCACAGGACCACGCCCAGCCGGTTGTGCAGACAGCCCAGGGTGTCGAGCGCCCCGGGCGGCGCCAGGCCGATCCCCTCTCGAAAGAATTTCTCGGCTCCGTCCAGCCGATCCGCCGCCCGTTCGATCCAGCCCAGGTCCGCGAGCACTCGCGCATGCTGTTCGGGATTTGCCTGCGCGGCCTGGAGCGCCCTTTCCAGCCATTCCTTCGCGGCGGCTTCGCGTCCCCTGGAGAAATGCATCCAACCCGTGCGGCGCCACAGGTTCGCGCGGGCTTCCGAAGGCACGGGAAGCTCCAGCCTCAGCAACAGCGCGCGCGCCTCGTCCACGCCGGCCTCCGCCATCGCCGCGGCAGCGAGAATTTCGTCCAAAAGCTCCGAGCGTCCCGCGTCGGCTGGAAGGCAATCCAGGAGCATGGTCCAGAGGGCGGGCGTCCCGGTGGAGCGGGCTTCCCGGAGCAGGATCCCGCGGCAGCCTTCGAGGTCTCCGGCGGCCGTCGCGAGTTCCGCCCGGGACATCGCCGGGAGCGCGCCGGAAAGTCGGAGCGTGTCGTGGGCAAGTGCGCTCCGGTCGCTTTTCGGAAGGAGCGAATCCAGGACCTGGCGCACCCTCAGGGGCTCGCGAAGCCATGCTCGGGTCGCGGCGATGGAGAGCGGCGGGCGCAGCGGAGGAGAATAGGAGGCCGACTCGCGGAGCGCCCCATCTTCTCCGAGCCAGGTGGCGACCCACAGGAAGTGCCGATCCTCCGCGGCCAGGGACCCCAACCGCTCCACCAGCGGGTCTGTTTCGGGCCCGGGGCTCCACGCCGCCAGCGCGGCCGGATCGCAGGTGAATCCGGCAGAAGATCGCTTTACGATTCCACGAGCGCGCAGCGCCCGGGCCAGGGATAGCAACCGCCCGGGGCGCCCCCCGCACTCCTGCATCAGCCGCGCCTCCAGATCTGGACGGCCATGGCCCGGAAATTCCCTTTCCACCAGCGCCTGGAGAGAAGCCGGCGGCAATGGCCCAAGCCGGATCAGGCGGGCTGCGGGCGCCACTCGCAGCAGGAACGCGCGGCCAGCCCCGGCCAGCAACGATTCGTCAAAGCCGATCCCGAGCGCCGCGGGCGGGAAGTTCCGGAGCCACTCTTCGAGCGCGGCGATTCCGGGCTCGTCCAGCAGGTGCAGGTCGTCCAGGAGCACCACTTCCTTCGGCTGGCCCAGGACTGCCGCCGGCTCCGCGCTCCCCAGGGACAGGATCCGCGCGCTCTTCTCCCCCAACTGCAGCCGCGCCGCGACCGCGCGGAGCATGGAACTCCGGCCGGAGCCGCCGGGCCCGGAGAGGCGCACGCTTTCGGGATCCGGGCTGTCCAGGAACTCCAAGAGCCTTCGGAGCTCTTCTTCGCGGCCGAGGAGCTTTCCCTCGGTGGATCGCCGGCTGAGCTCGGCCCAGGCCGGAAACAGCCGGCGCACTTCGCTGATACTGTTGGGGCGGACGTCGGGCCGGGGCGAAAGCATGAGTTCGATCACCTGCTCGAGTTCCGGGTCGGCTGCGCGCAGGGCCTCGCGGTCCCACGAGAAGTCCGGATACGCGCGCGGATCACCCGGTTCCCAGTTTGCCCCAAAGCACGGCTTGCCGGTCAGGAGCAGATAGATCAGGGCGCCGGCAGAAAAGATGTCAGCCTCGGGCCCGGCCGGTTCACCCCGGAATACCTCCGGGGCGGTGTATCCCGGAGTGCCGCCGCGTGCTCCATGGCCAGGGGCGCCCGAGAGCCCGAAGTCGGCGAGCTTGAGATTGGCGTCGGGAAGAAGCGAGTCGAACAGGATGTTCCGGGGTTTCACGTCCAGGTGGAGCACGCCCTGCGAATGCAGGAACTCCAGCGCGTCCAGGATCTGCGGAATCCAACGGTCGGCGTCCCTGGGGTCCGCGGGCAGCGACCTCTTTTCCAGCGTGCCGCCCTCGAGAAACTCGAGGGAAAGGAACGCCCTTCCATCGGCCAGCCGGCCGAAGTCGTGGGCCTCGACCATGTGCGGGTGGCGCAGGGCGACCAGCAGCTCGAACTCGTGACCGAGGCGCGCCCGCGCGCCGATGTCCCCCCCGGCTTTCAGGATCTTGAGCGCGCGAAGCTCCCCCACGTCCAGATCCCGGGCAAGGTGGACCTCCCCCTCCGCCCCGTCTCCCAGCAGGCGGATCCATTCATAGCGGGAAGGGAGCGGCGGGGTGGGGAAAGGCATGGCAAAAATTATGAACCCGCAGCCGGGTGAAGTCAAACCGGCGACTGTAGAGTCGCGCCTTTTGACAATGGTCCCTGCCGACCCTATGGTGGGGAGATGCCACCCCGCCTGCACCTCCTGGAGTTCGAGCAGTTCCTCCCGGCTGCGCTGGAGGAAGTGTTCCCGTTTTATGCCGACGCCCACAACCTGGAAACCATCACCCCGCCGTGGCTGAAGTTCAAGGTCCTCACCCCGGCCCCCATCGACATGCGCCCGGGCGCCCGGATCGACTACCGGCTCCGGATCCGGGGCATCCCCATCGGCTGGCAGAGCGAGATCACCGCCTGGGACCCTCCGCACCGGTTCGTGGACGAGCAGCGCCGTGGCCCCTACCGGGCCTGGATCCACGAGCACACGTTTACCCGCGAAGGAGCCGGCACCCGGGTCCGGGACAGCGTCCAGTATGCCGCCCCGGGCGGAGAGCTGGTGCGGCGGCTGTTCGTGGAGCCGGACGTGCGGCAGATCTTCGCCTTTCGCCAGGAATTCCTGGCCCGGCGCTTCCCGGCGCGCTAGCCCCAGGGCCCGGCCGGAGGCCGCTTCCGGGGGGCGGCGAGCCTCCCGACCGGCTCCGCCCGAATCCCGTAGCCATCTCCCGCCCCCCTAGACAATCCGCCCCTTCCCTGCTATAAACCGTGGGTCCTTTGGCGGGCCTCCTCGGGGGCCTTTATTACTGCTATCCCTGCGGTTTCCGCCGGAGGACGGGCGCTGAAGCGTCTGCCATGTGAGCAGACGGCCAACCCCTTGTGTCCACGGGCCTTCGCCCGCAGCGCGCGACCCACCTCATCGCACGCCGCTCGCGGAGCTTGGCCGTTTGTTTCCATTCCCTCAGGAGATCCCAATGCACTTGATCCAGTCCCTCTTCCGCCGCCCGGCGCTGGCAGTGCTGCCGGCGCTGATGCTGCTCGGAGCCGTGCTGGGGCTCGCGGGCCCGGTCCGGGCCCAGGGCACCACCATCCCGGCCGGCACCCACGGTGATAGCGTCACCGTCCAGACCACCGTGAGCCACGCCGGCGACAGCGTTTCCGTGACCACCACGGCAACTCCGACAGCCGTGGACGGCGCCGGCTTGGCCGCAGAGCCCAAGGAGGCCGGCGGAGAGGCCGGCCTGAAGCTGCCCGACCTGGGCTCGGCCACCTTCCTGGGCCTGAACGCCCGGGTGCTGCTGATGCTCGGCCTGGTGATCTGCGTCCTGGGTCTGTTCTTCGGCCTCACCATCTACACCCAGCTCAGGAACATGGCGGTCCACGCCTCGATGCGCGAGATCTCCGAGCTGATCTACGAGACCTGCAAGACCTACCTGGTCAACCAGGGCCGGTTCATCATGCTGCTGTGGACCCTGATCGCGGCCGTGATCGTGGCCTACTTCGGCTTCCTGCGCCCGGTCCCGGGACACCCAACCATGCTGACCGTGCCGATCATCCTGGCCTTCAGCCTCATCGGGATCGCCGGCAGCTACGGCGTGGCCTGGTTCGGGATCCGCGTGAACACCTTCGCCAACTCGCGCACCGCCTTCGCCAGCCTTCGGGGCAAGCCGTTCCCGTGCTACTCCATCCCGCTCAAGGCCGGAATCAGCATCGGCATGCTGCTCATCAGCGTCGAGCTCCTGATCATGCTGTGCATCCTGCTGTTCGTGCCGGGCGACTACGCCGGCCCGTGCTTCATCGGATTTGCCATCGGCGAGTCGCTGGGCGCGGCCGCGCTTCGGATCGCGGGCGGTATCTTCACCAAGATCGCCGACATCGGCTCGGACCTGATGAAAATCGTGTTCAACATCAAGGAAGACGACGCGCGCAACCCGGGCGTGATCGCCGACTGCACCGGCGACAACGCCGGGGATTCGGTCGGCCCCAGCGCCGACGGGTTCGAGACGTATGGCGTGACCGGCGTGGCGCTCATCTCCTTCATCCTGCTCGCGGTGCACGACCCGGCCGTGCAGGTGCAGCTGCTGGTCTGGATCTTCGTCATGCGCGTCATGATGATCGTGGCCAGCGGCGCCTCCTACCTGATCAACGAAGCCATGGCCACTTCCAAGTACGTCAACGTCGACAAGATGAATTTCGAGAAGCCGCTCGCCAACCTGGTGTGGCTCACGTCCATCGTCTCGGTGGTCCTGACCTACGCGGTCTCCAGGGTGCTCATCCCGACCCTGGGCGACGGCACGCTGTGGTGGAAGCTGTCCTCGGTCATCACCTGCGGCACGCTGGCTGGGGCAATCATCCCCGAGCTGGTGCAGGTGTTCACTTCGATGAAGTCCAGCCACGTCAAGGAAGTGGTCACGTCTTCCCGCGAGGGCGGCGCTTCGCTCAACATCCTGTCGGGCCTGGTGGCCGGCAACTTCAGCGCCTACTGGATCGGCATCGCGATCATGATGCTGATGGGCATCGCCTATCTGGTGAGCACCATGGGCGTCAGCATGTCCAGCCTGATGCTCGCCCCGGCGGTGTTCGCGTTCGGGCTGGTGGCGTTCGGATTCCTGGGCATGGGGCCGGTGACGATCGCCGTGGACTCCTACGGCCCGGTGACCGACAATGCCCAGTCGGTGTTCGAGCTCTCGGTGATCGAGCAGATTCCGAACATCAAGGAAGAGCTCAAGAAGGACTACGGGTTCGACGTGGACTTCGCCCGCGCCAAGGACCACCTGGAGGAGAACGACGGGGCCGGCAACACCTTCAAGGCCACCGCCAAGCCGGTGCTGATCGGCACCGCCGTGGTGGGCGCTACCACCATGATCTTCTCGATCATCGTGGCGCTCACCCACGGACTGACGGTGCACACCGAGCTGCTGTCCATCCTGCACCCGCCTTTCCTGCTGGGGCTGATCACCGGCGGCGCGGTGATCTACTGGTTCACCGGTGCGTCCACGCAGGCCGTGACCACCGGCGCCTACCGGGCGGTGGAGTTCATCAAGGCCAACATCAAGCTGGACGGCGGCTCCAACAAGGCCTCGGTGGAGGACAGCAAGAAGGTGGTCGCGATCTGCACGCAGTATGCGCAGAAGGGCATGCTCAACATCTTCCTGACGGTGTTCTTCTCCACGCTGGCGTTCGCGTTCCTGGAGCCGTACTTCTTCATCGGCTACCTGATCTCGATCGCGCTGTTCGGGCTCTACCAGGCCATCTTCATGGCCAACGCCGGCGGCGCCTGGGACAACGCCAAAAAGGTCGTGGAAGTGGAACTGAAGGAAAAGGGCACCCCGCTGCACGAGGCCACGGTGGTCGGCGACACGGTGGGTGACCCGTTCAAGGACACCTCCTCGGTGGCCATGAACCCGGTCATCAAGTTCACCACCCTGTTCGGGCTGCTGGCCGTGGAACTGGCGGTGTCCATGGCTGCCGGAAGCAACGGCGCGCTCCTGACCCACGTGCTGGCGGGCGTGTTCTTCGTGGTGTCCATCTTCTTCGTTCACAAGTCGTTCTACGGCATGCGGATCCAGTCGGAGCGCTAACAGCCGTACAAACAAGCCTGCAAACCAGCCGCCTCCGGGTTCGCCCGGGGGCGGCTTTTTCTTAACCCGGACCGGGTTAAAGGACCCCGGCCATGAAGATGCCGGCAGGCCCAAAGTGCTTCTTTAGCCTTGACTTAGAGAAGATCTTCGGGTATCCTTTGTGTGTCCCGCTTGCGCTCAAGTTCGAGCGGCGATGCCGGCTGTGGGGTCTGGCGCATCTCCTGCTAACTGCTTTTCGCCTTGGACTGCTGAGCCGGCGCCCGCCTCTAGCGGGTGCAGCGGCATGGACCCTGATAATTTGAAGCCGACCTACGCTCTACGTATGTCTTCAAGGGCGCGTTGCCCGCAGTCTGTGTCCCGCCAGCCACGGACGGGCCGCTTGATCGCTTCCATCCTCGCGCTGGGCCTCCTGCTCCTTCGTTTCCAGGTCGCCACCGCCACCATTCTGGATGTTCCTTCCGGCTACGCCACCATCCAGGCCGCGGTGAGCGCAGCGTCGCCCGGAGATACCGTGCGGGTGGCCGCGGGGACCTTTGGGGAGAACGTTGTGGTCAACCTCCCGCTGGTCCTCCTGGGGGCCAACGCCGGCCTGGACGGCCGGGGGATCCGCGGCGCGGAAACGGTCGTGGATGCCGCCGGCTCGGGGACTCCGCTCAGGATCACCGCCGCCGGGGTGAGCGTGGACGGCCTACGGCTGCAGGGCGGTCAGGGCGGCCTCAGCGGCGCCGGCATCGAACTTGGCGGCTCCGCCGGGTCGGTCCTGGTGCTGAACTGCGTCCTGGCCGACAACTCGACCGGGGCGCTGGCCGAGGGGGCCGGGTCGGCCACCTTCCGGCGAAACCTGTTTGACGCGAACAACCGTCCGGGCCCGCATGGCGGGACGGGTGTCTCCTCCACCCACTCCATCTCGGTCACCGTGGACGACAATGAGCTTCGCGCGCACTCGCTCGCGGCGCTGGATTTCGAGT
Organism: Candidatus Eiseniibacteriota bacterium; assembly: GCA_025351485.1. Lineage (GTDB taxonomy): Bacteria > Eisenbacteria > RBG-16-71-46 > RBG-16-71-46 > JACRLI01 > JANXVU01. The sequence goes on from JANXVU010000152.1 coordinate 11,192, forward strand.
TCAGCGGCCCCTCTTGCCACTCCAACCTCTCGCTGACCGGAAACAGCATCCACAACAACGCGAACGGCGCCATCCTCCTGGGGGCCTCCGGGTGCGGCTTCGCGCGCAACGATGTCACGGTCTGCAGCCAGAACGCCGTGGTGCTGGGCGGCGGGTGCAACCACTTGCAGTTCCTGAACAACCGGGTGTTCCTGAACACCGCCGGGCTGCTGGTCGAGGACTACGGCATGGGCGCCGGCAACAACTCGGACGTCATCGTCTCGAACAACAGTTTCACCGGGAATTCCCTGTACGCCATGGAACTCCAGGGCGCCTACGACGGAACGCTGTACGCCCGGGACAACTGGTGGGGATCCGTGACCGGCCCGTCCGGGATTGGGGGGAGCGGCTCCGGAGACAAGGTGATGACGGACGTGGGGATGTCCGCCGCGCTGTACGGGTGGCGCACGAGCGGAACCGACAACAGTCCTGCCGCGGGCTTCCAGCCGGACGCCGACAATCCGATCTTCGTGCCGCAGCTGCCGCTCAGCCAGTGCCTGTCCACCAGCCGCCCGTGCCTGTCGCTCCCGATCAACATCCACCGCAGCGACTCCTCGCCCCTGCGCGGCTTCAGCCTGAACCTGCGCCTGTCGGGAAATCTGCAGCTGTGCTCGGGCCTCTCCAGCATCCAGGAGTTCACCTACATGTTCCAGGGCGGGAACACCACCTTCCTGGTCACCGACAACGGCGGTGGCTCGTACACCGTCGACTGCACCATCCTGGGGGCCGACTGCGGCGCGAACAATCCGAACGGCACGCTGCTCCTGGCCAACGTGCGGGCCAACGGCCCCGATGGCTCGGGCACGATATGGGTGTCCGACCTGATCCTGCGCAACTGCGACAACGACTCGGTGCCCACCAGCTCCCGCGCGGCGTCGGTGGTTCCGATCGATGTGACCCCGCCCGCGGCCATCGCCGACCTGGCCGCCACGCAGGTGAAGAGCGGCAACGACACCGACGGCACGACGAAGATCCGCCTCACGTGGACTTCGCCCGAGCCCGGCGCCACGGCCCAGGTGTACCGGGCCAAATTCGGCAACTATCCCTGGTACGACAACTCACCGAACTCCGGCTCCGTGCCCGTGACCCCGTCCTATCCGCCCCCGGCCCCATGGCAGCTCACCGCCGTGAACGCCTCGGGGAGCTCCGAGGAGACGACGAGCCGTGACGTCTATTTCTACGTGGCGTTCGCCGCGGACGCATGCGGCAACCGCGCCGCGGTGTCGAACAAGACCGGCGGCACGCTCAATTACCACCTGGGTGACGTCACCAACGGGGCGGTCGCCGGAACGGGCGACAACGCCGTGAGCCTCGCCGACATCACCTACCTGGGCGCGAACTACGGCGCCTCGCTGCCGGCTTCCAGCCCCTTGAGCGTGCTGGACGTGGGGCCGACCACCGACGCCACCGTGGATGGCCGGCCGACCACCGACAACGTGCTGGACTTCGAAGACCTCATGATCTTCACCCTGAACTACAAGACCGTCTCCAAGCCGTCCATGTCCCGGCAGGACGCTACAGCGGACCAGGTGACGCTCCGGGTCGATGGCGGCGCCGAGGCGGGCGGCACGCTGCTGGCCACCATGCGCATGACCGGTACCGGGACCATCCACGGCATCTCGACGAGGCTGCGCTGGAACCCCCGGGTGGTGCAACCGATGGGCGCCTCGGCCGGCCCGTGGCTTTCCTCGCAGGGCGGACTGGCGCTGTCGCCCGCGGGAGGTTCGATGGACGCCGCGGTGCTCGGCTCGCAGTCCGCGGGCCTTTCGGGCGAGGGCGACCTGGCCACCGTGAGCTTCCGGCGGATCGCGCCGGGGGACCCCGGAATCGAACTCGCCGCGCTCAGCGCCCGCGACGCGAGCAACCGCCCGGTGACCGTGGGCGCGCAAGGAGGCGCTCCGACTCTTCCGGCCGTCACCATGCTGGAGCCGGTGGCCCCCAACCCGAGCCGCGGGCCTTCCACCGTGCGGTTCCAACTGGCCCGAGGCGGCTTTACCGACCTGGCGGTCTACTCCGTGGAAGGACGGCGCGTTCGCTCGCTGGAGAGCGGCTCCCGCCCCGCCGGCCGCCAGCAGGTCTCCTGGGACGGCTCGGATTCGCAGGGACGGCATGTGCCGCCCGGCGTCTACTTTGTCAGGCTCCTGACCGCGGACGGAGTGTACAAGCGCTCCGTGACCGTGTTGCGTTGAGGAAGGATCGTCCGTGAAGAACTCCCACGCCACTTCCCGTCTGCCGGCCCTGATGCTGGCCCTGCTCGCGCTGGTCGCCTGCGCCGGGGTCTCCGCGGCCGCCACGGGCGTCAAGGTGGCCCTGCAGCCGGCCCTGACCTCGGTTTCGCCGGGAGACACGTTCTATCTGGACATCAACGTCACCCGCGCCGGGTCGGCGTTCAACGGCTACACGGCCGTGATCGGGTTCGATCCCTCGGTGCTGCAGTTCCTGCCCACCTCCCCGCTCAGCCAGCAGGAAGGCGCGCTGATGACCGGGGCCTGCGGGAACACGTTCCACCAGTTCACCGCCGGCGCGAGCCAACTCGGGATCGACCACTCGCTTTTGTGCAACGGCGTTTCGCTCACCGGCCCGGGGCAGGTGTACCGGCTGCGGTTCAAGGCCCTGGCCGGCCTCACCACCACCCAGGTGCGCTTCCTCTCCGGGCTCCAGTTCTACAAGGCGGGCGTGGCGGTCAATCCCGATTCGTCCGTGGACGCCACCGTGCAGCTTCCGAGCTTCCCCATCACCGCCTCCGCCGGCGCGGGCGGCTCGATCACGCCTTCGGGCACGATCAACGTGGTCGATGGCGGGGGCCAGGCCTTCACCATCGCCCCGAACACCGGCTTCCATTTGGTGGACGTGCTGGTGGACGGCTCCAGCGTGGGCGCGGTCCCGAGCTACACCTTCACCAACGTCCATGCCGCGCACACGATTTCGGCCAGCTTCGCGGCGAACACTTTCACCATCATCGCCACCGCGGGCTCGGGCGGCCTTATCTCGCCCTCCGGGGCGGTGAGCGTGAACCAGGGCGCGAGCCAGGTGTTCACCATTTCGCCTGATCCGGGCCACCACGTGGTGGATGTCCAGGTGGACGGCCTGAGCGTGGGAGCGGTCACCTCCTACACCTTTAACAACGTGCAGGCGGACCACGCCATCTCGGCCACCTTCGCGATTCCTACCTTCACCATCACGGCCAGCGCGGGCGCCAACGGCTCCATCACTCCCTCGGGCGCGGTCGGGGTGAGTTTCGGCGGGAGCCAGGTCTTCACCATGATGCCGGCCGCCGGCTATCACGTGCTGGACGTGCTCGTGGACGGGGTCTCGGTGGGCGCCGTGACGAGCTACACCTTCAACAGCGTAAGCGCGAACCACACCATTGCCGTCACCTTCGCGATCAACGTGTACACGATCACCGCCAGCGCCGGCGCCAACGGATCCATCACGCCCTCGGGCGCGGTCCCAGTGAATTTCGGGGGGAGCCAGACCTTCACCATGACGCCGGCCACCGGGCACCACGTGCTGGATGTGCTGGTGGACGGGGCCTCGGTGGGCGCGGTGACGAGCTACGCCTTCAGCAGCGTGAACGCGAACCACACGATTTCCGTCACCTTCGCGATCAACGTGTACACCATCACCGCCGGCGCCGGGGCCAACGGAAGCATCTCCCCCTCGGGCGCGGTGGCGGTCCCGCACGGCGGCAGCCAGGCGTTCACCGTCACCCCGGATGCCCACTACCACGTGACCGGGGTCAAGGTGGACGGCTCGACAGTCGGGGCCGTTCTGGGTTATACTTTTTCGAACGTGATCGGCAACCACACCATTTCGGCCACCTTCGGGATCGACTCGCTGACCGTGACGGCCACCGCTGGGCCGGACGGATCCATCAGCCCGGCGGGGCCGGTGGCGGTTCCCTACGGAGCGAACCGCGGCTTCCTGATCACGCCGAATGCCGGGTTCCACGTCTCGGACGTGCTGCTGGACGGGATTTCGGTGGGGCCGGTGCCCCAATACGCGTTCACCTACACGCTGAGCGCGGTCGCGGCCGACCACACCCTCCAGGCCCTGTTCGACGCCGGCACGCCGGTGGGGGTCGAGGGCGATCCCTCCACGGCGGGGTCGCTCCGGGTGCGGGCCTTCCCGAACCCCTCGAGGGGCGCGGTCGAGCTCACGGTCCGTTCGCCGGGGCCGGGAACGCAGATTTTGGAAGTGTTCGACATGACCGGCCGCAGCGTCCGCCGCCTGGAGAGCGGCTCGTACCTGGCCGGCATGAGGAGAGTGGCCTGGGATGGCCGGGATAAATCCGGTTCCCGAGTAGCTTCGGGGATCTACCAGGTATTGCTGACGTCCGGAAGCATGCGCGCCCGGACACGGATCACTCTACTGCGCTAGTCCGAGAGATTCTCGGACCTGCTGGAGGCCGCGTGTTGAATTCCCCTAAGTCTCGAATCGCCGGAATCTTTGCCGGAGCGCTGGCTCTGGCACTTGTGCTCACCGGCAGGGCCGTGGCGCAGGACACCGTCGCCGCCACGTTCCAACCCACCGACTGCATCTCCACCGTTCACACCTGTGTCTCGGTGCCGGTGGTCTTCAGTCGAACCGACACCACCGGCATGCGTGGATACAGCGTCACCCTCCAGCTTAGCGCCAACCTGGCGCTGTGCGGGAGCATCACCCGCGGCTCGTACCTGACCTCGGCCAACCCGAACACCAAGTTCATCGTGACCGACCTGGGCGGGGGCTCGTACCTCGTGGACGAGGTCATTCTGGGGGTGCCCTGCGGCGCGACCGGCAGCGGCACGCTGTTCACCATTCCCCTGACCAGTTCCTCGCCGGGCGGCATCGGCACGGTCAGCATCACCTCGGTCACCGCGCGCAATTGCGACAACGATTCCGTTCCGGCCTTCGCCGGCCTCGCCGGCTCGATCAAGATCGACAACGTCCCGCCCGCGGCCGTCACCAACCTGGCCTCCTCCCAGGTGAAGTCCGGAAACGATCCCGACAGCACCACCCGGGTGACGCTTACGTTCACCAACCCCGAGGCGGGCACTTCGATTTCAATTTACCGGGCCGGGTACGGCAGCTACCCGACCTACGCAGGCGGCTCGGTTCCCGCCGCCCCCACGGCCTATCCGGCTTCCGGTCCGTGGGCGCTGACCGGCGTTTCCGCCACCGGCCAGACCGACAAGACCCCCGCGCGCAACTTCTACTACTTCGTGGCCATCACCCGGGATTCGTGCGACAACGCCACGGTGTCCAACCTCACTTCGGGCACGCTGAACTACTTCCTGGGCGACTACGCCAACGGCGTTTCCCCCGGGAGCGGCGACAACGCGGTGAACACCACGGACCTGTCCCTGCTGGGCGCCCACTACGGGCTCTCCGGCGTAGCGGTCGCCCCTTACAGCTATCTGGACGTGGGTCCGACCACCAACCGCTCGGTCAACTCGCGCCCCGTGCCCGACACCAAGATCGGATTCGAAGACCTGATCCTGCTCTCCATCAACTTTGAAACCGTGAGCAAGCCGTCGATGGCCCGGGACGAAGCCCTGCCCGCCGGCAGCGACGAGCTCTCACTGCGGCTCGTGGGCGATGCGCCGGTGGGCGGCGTGCTGCGCGCTGCCATCGGCATGCGCGGCACCGGCCACATCCAGGGCCTGAGCGCCCGCCTGCGCTGGAACCCGGCGGCGGTCACGCCGAGCGGGATCTCCGCCGGCGAACTCCTGGAAAGCCAGGGCGGCGTTGCCCTGTCCGCGGAACCGGGCGTGGTGGACGCCGTTCTCCAGGGCGTTTCGCGCCGCGGGCTGACCGGCGAAGGAACCCTGGCCTTGGTCTCCTTCCGCCGCATCGCCGAAGGCGACCCGGGACTTTCCCTGGCCTCGGTGGACGCGCGCGACTCGCGCAACCAGACGGTGGAACTGGGGATGCTGCAGCCGAACGTTCGTCCCGCGGTGACCGGGCTTGCCCCCGCCTCTCCGAATCCCTCGCGGGGCGGAGCGACGTTGCGCTACAGCCTGGCGAAGGCGGGCCAGGCCGACCTCGCGATCTTCTCCGTGGACGGCCGCAAGGTGCGCCAGCTCGCCTCCGGTTCGCGGGGCGCAGGCTCTTACGAAGCGGCCTGGAACGGCCGGGACAGTGGCGGCCGGCCGGTGGCACCGGGCATCTACTACGCCCGGCTGCAGACGCAACAGGGAAGCTTTACGAGGACCCTGACCCTGCTCAACTAGACTCTTCGGGGGCCTGCCACGCAGCCCCGAAACTCGGTTTCACGAGCGGCCCCGTCTCCCCCGAGGCGGGGCCGCTTTCATTTGCCGACATTGCCCGCCGAAATCGGATGGTGGCATTCCGCCGCTCCGCGGTAGTCTTTCGCTCGTGACAAGGATCCGATCCGGAAACTCGAAACGGAGGGAAACGGGAATGATCAAGATCGACCCAGACCAGGAAGAGCGGTGGTGGCGGGTGATGGCCGCGCGCGACAAGTCCGCCCGGGGCGACTTCATGATGGGCGTGCGCACCACCGGGATCTACTGCACGCCGGGTTGCCCCGCGCGCACGCCGCTCCAAAGGAATGTGGAGTTCTTCGCCAGCGCCAAGGCCGCCGAGCTGGCCGGGTTCCGTGCCTGCAAGCGCTGCAAGCCATCGGGCGAGCTACCGCGCGATCCGGCCACCGCGAGGGTCCACCGGGCCTGCGACCGCATCGCCGCGCAGCTCGATCCCCCGCCTTCGCTCCGCGAACTGGCGCGGGAAGCCGGGGTGAGCCAGGACGCCCTGCGCCGCGATTTCGCGCGCGCGCTGGGGATATCGCCACGCGAGTATGCGGATGCGCTGCGCATCCGCGCGTTCAAGTCGAGTATTCGAAAGGGGACCGAAGTGACGGAAGCCATCTACGAAGCGGGTTACGGTTCCAGCCGCGGGCTGTACGAGCGCGCCGGCAAGCAGCTGGGCATGACCCCCTCGGCCTACCGCCGCGGCGGCGAAGGCATGGAGATCCGCTACGTGCTCACGAACAGCCCGCTCGGGCGGCTGCTGGTGGCCGGGACGCAGCGCGGGGTGTGCGCGGTGATGCTGGCGCGTCCCGATCGCGAGCTGGTCTCGTCGCTGAAGAAGGAGTATCCGAAAGCGGGGATCCGCGAGGGCCGCGAGGGTCTGGGCGCGTGGGTGCGGGAAGTGACCGCGCTGCTCCGCGGCCGCACACCGGCGCGCGAACTGCCGCTGGACCTGCGGGCCACCGCGTTCCAATGGCGGGTGTGGCGGGAGCTGACCCGTATTCCCACCGGGGAGACCCGCAGCTACGCCGAAGTGGCCCGCCGGATCGGAAGTCCCAAGGGAGCGCGCGCCGTGGCCCGGGCCTGCGCCACCAACCCGGTGCCCTTGATCATCCCCTGCCACCGCGTGGTGCGCGGCACGGGAGCGCTGGGAGGATATCGATGGGGGATGAAAGTGAAGGAGGAACTGCTGGCGGTGGAAGAGCGTGCCGGCAGGAAGAGACGCCGGCCCGCGCCCCGAAAGACAGCGTCACGGCGGGCGGGCTGAACCGTCTCTAGATCGGCGTCTCGATCACCCCGCCCGCCAGCACCCGGTCGCCGTCGTACAACACCGCCGACTGCCCCGGCGTGACCGCGCGCTGCGGCGAATCGAATCGCACGTCGAACCCGTCGCCACGGCGAACGGCCGCAGCCGGCTGGGCGCGGTGCAGATAGCGGATCTGGCATTCCACCCGGCGCTCCTCGCCGTCCGACCAATCCACGAGGTAGTTGGCGCCCGCGGCTCGCAGGCCTGAGGCCAGCAACTCTTCCTCCAGCCCCACCACCACCGTGTTGGTCCGCGGCTGGAGCTCCACGACGTAGCGCGGACTGCCCACGGAAAGCCCCAGGCCGCGGCGCTGGCCCACGGTGTAGCGGGCCGAACCGGTGTGGTCCCCCAGCACCTTGCCTTGCGTGTCCACGATCCTGCCCGGGTCCAGCGTGGGCGCCCCGCCGGCGCGTCCGCGCAGGAAGGACTCCACGTCGCCATCCACCACGAAGCACACGTCCTGGCTTTCCTGCTTGTCCGCGTTGGCCAAGCCCATGGCGCGGGCTTCCGCGCGGGCCTCTTCCTTGCCCAGATCTCCCAGCGGAAAGACCACCCGGCCCAACCGCTCGCGGCGGATCCCCCACAGCACGTAGCTCTGGTCCTTGGCCCGCTCCACGGCTCGCAGCAACGCCGGCTCGCCGTCCACTACGCTGCGACGCGCGTAGTGCCCGGTGGCCACCAGGTCCGCGCCCACCTCGAGCGCGCGCTGGAACAGGAAGTCGAACTTCATGTGGGTGTTGCAGCGCACGCACGGATTGGGGGTGCGGCCGGAAAGGTAGTCGTCCACGAACGGGTTCATCACGTTCTCGGCGAAGGCCTTCTCGGCGTCCAGGATGTAGTGCGGAAATCCCATGCGCTGGGCCACCCGGCGGGCGTCGCCGATGGATTCCACCGAGCAGCACGGCCGGTCGGTGGTGCCCTCGCCGAAGCACCACAGCTTTAGGGTCAGGCCCACCACGCGCTCGCCGGCGCGCGCCAGCAGGGCGGCGGCCACGGAACTGTCCACGCCGCCGCTCATGGCGACGGCGGTGAGGGGCTTCAGGCTTTCGGTCATCGGTTCCCGGTGTGGGGGGCGAGGGATCGGAGCCGCTCCAGGGCGGCGGGAAGAATCTCGAGCACGCGGTCCACCTGGGCCTCGGTCGTGCCGCGGCCCAGGCTCATGCGCACCGCGCTCTGGGCCAGTTCCGCGGAAACCCCCATGGCCGCCAGCACGTGCGAGGGATCGGTGGAGCCGGCGGCGCACGCCGCGCCGCTCGAGACCTCGATGCCCTCCATGTCCAGGTTCAGGATCAGCGACTCCCCGTGCACCCCCTCGAAACAGCAGTTGAGCGTGTTGGGGGTGCGGGGCGCGGCCTGGGCCATGACGTGGATCCCGGAAACTCGCTCAAGGAGGCCCGCCTGCAGCCGGTCGCGCATCGCGGTCAGCCGGATGGACACTTCGGGCAGTTCGGCCTGCGCCAGCTCGGCGGCCGCGCCCATGCCCACGATGCCCGGCACGTTGAGCGTCCCGGGTCGCAGCGCCTTTTCCTGCTCGCCGCCAAACTGCACCGCCCGCACCTGCACGCCCTTGCGCAGGTAAAAGATGCCCACGCCCTTGGGCCCGTAGAACTTGTGCGCGGACAGCGCCAGCGTGTCCACGCCCAGCGCCTTCACATCGATCGGGATCTTGCCGGCGGCCTGCACCGCATCGGTGTGGAACAGGATGCCACGGGCGCGCAGCTCGGAGGCAAGCTCCGCCAGCGGCTGGATGGTGCCCACCTCGTTGTTAGCCAGCATCACCGTCGCGACCGTGGTGTCCGGGCGGAGCGCCTCCAGGAAGCGCCGCGGATCCAGCATGCCGTCGGACTCCACGGGGACCAGCGTGACCAGGAAGCCCTCGCGCTCCAGCGCCTCCAGGGTCTGTAATATCGCGTGGTGCTCGAAAGCGGTCGCCACCAGGTGCCGTCCCCGCTCCGCCCGCAGCCGGGCGCCCCCGAAGAGCGCCAGGTTGTCGGCCTCGGTCCCGCCAGAGGTGAAGGTGATCTCGCCCGGCGAGGCCCCGATCAGCCGCGCCACCTGGTCGCGCGCCTCCTCCACCGCCCCCCGGGCCTGCTGGCCGAAGAAGTGCACGCTGCCGGCGTTGCCGAAGGCCTCGGTAAAATAGGGGGCCATGGCCTCGAAGACTTCCGGGGCCACGGGAGTGGTGGCGTTGTGGTCCAGATAGATGCGATCCATGCAGCAGAGTATAACACTCAATTTGTGGTTCGAAGAATGTGTCTCGGAAGAATTTGGCTCGGCGTAATCCATTATTCCACTGTGCGTTACGGCTCCGGACGTCGGAAGTCCGGCGCTGATAGGCGATCTTTGCATGAGTCGAGGGCGGGAACTCGTGTGCCAGCGGCCAGGCGAGGGCCCCCCATTTCTGCCGGACACATTCTTCGAACCACAACCTACGTTTCAGATTCGATGCCGGTTTGCCGATATATTTGCCATGCGCCAATTAATGAAATGGCTTTGCCTTAGCTCAATTCTACTTATGCCTGCCGGGCTTGCTCCGCCGGCCGGTGCGGCACCCCTTGGCCTCGAGGAAGTGGTTACCCGGTGGCTCCACGCCCTTGGGGGCGAGGGAGCGTTGCGGGCCATCCAAGGCACCTACGTTTGGTCCCGGTTCACCAACGGCGACCTCAATGGCCGGAGCGAGGAGTGGAGCACCCTGGATGGGCGTCTCCGCTCGGTCACCGATTTCAATTCCTTCAAGCGGATCACCGGCTTTGACGGCGCCCACGGCTTCGTAGTGGACGAGAACGGCAAGGTGCAATCCCTTACCGGCCCCTCGCTGGACCAGCTGCGCGCCGAGAGTTACATCGCCGCCAACGCCGTGTTTTTTCCGGAGCGGGTGAAAGGCACGGCCGGGTACGCCGGCGAGGGCGTGGTGAACGGCCACCTGTGCCACATGGTGGACCTCGCGGCCGACGGGAGCCACGCGGTCCGGATCTACCTGGACGCCCGCACTTTCCTGCCGGCCTTTGCGCGGCAGTTCGAGGACGCCGACACCATCTGGACCTTCTACACCAACTACAAGCCGGTAGATGGGGTGATGGAGCCTTTCGAGCTCCGCACCGTCACCTCCGGCCGCACCGACGAGACCCGCTTCACGGTGGAGGCCCTGCAGCACCTGAAGCAGGCGCCGCCGGCCGCATTCTTCGCGGTTCCGCCGGACACGCTGCGAGACTTCGCATTTGATGGCGGGGCCGGCTCCGCGGAAATTCCGTTCGAACTTTGGGACGACCACGTGGTGGTGTTCGCGCGCTCGCACGGCGTGGGCCCGCTGCCTTTCCTGGTGGACACGGGAGCCGAGGCGAGCGACGTGGATGCGGCCATCGCCCGTTCCTGGCGCATGCTGGACGAGGTCCCCCTGCAGATCCAGGGCACAGGCGGGACGCAGAGCGCCACGCTGGCCCGGTTGGACACGCTCTCGCTACCCGGACTCACGCTGGTGGACCAGCGCGTGGTGGCCCTGGATCTTTCCGGTCTGCGCCCGGCGGGCAGGGCCCTTGCCGGCGTGCTGGGCTATGATTTTCTGAGCCGGTTCGTGGTGAAGTTCGACTTCATGCACGGGATGATGACCGTACTGGATCCCGCTTCCGCGCCGGAGAGCGAGGGCGAGGTCGTCCCCTTCAACCTGGATTCGTTCGTTCCGCGCGTGACCGCGATGGTGAACGACTCGATACCGGCCCAGTTCCAGGTGGACACCGGGGCGCCAACCACGGCGGTGTTCTTCCGGCCCTTCTGGCAGGCCCACAAGCTGCTCTCCCCCAGGACGGCGCAGCGCACCGTGGAAACTGCCGGCGTGGGTGGGCGGGCCACCAGCACCCAGGCCCGTTTCGCGGCACTGTCGGTGGGACGGCTGCGGGTGGAAGGGCCGCTGGCCTACTTCAGGGACAGCGAGGCGGGCGCCACGCGCAGCGTGGACGACGCGGGACTTTTGGGAATGGCTTTCTGGAAGCGCTTCGACGTGACCCTGGACTACGGTCGCCGTCACATGGTGCTCAAGCCCAATCGTGCCTTTGCGGGCCGCGAAGAGTGCGACATGAGCGGGCTCAGCCTGGCGGCCGTCGATGGACGCGTCATGGTGGTCGGCGTGGAGCCGAAGTCGGCGGGCGAAGTGGCAGGAGTGAAACCGGGCGATCTCGTCGCAGGCCCCGACCTCGGGATCTCCGCGACCGACCGGGTGGCCGCCCTGGAGCGCGCGCTGCGCGCCGGGGACGGCAAGGAAGTGAGCGTGAAGCTGGAGCGTTCGGGGCGCCCGTTCGAAGCGGTGGTGAGGCTCCGGAAACGCCTCTAGCCGGGGCGGGCGAGCGGACGGCCCGCCCGGCGGGGCGGGCTACTTCTTCGTGGTGGTCTTCTTCGTGGTGGTCTTCTTAGAAGCCGACTTCTTTGCGCCCGGCTTGGCCGGGGCCGGCTTGAGCTTGTGTTCCGTGGGCGGCTGGGCCTGGCCCCCCTGGATGGCCTTCAGCTTGCCCAGAAATTCGGGCTCCTCGGCAAAAAACGCGTACACCGTTTCCAGATTGTCCTGCGCCAGCTTGGACTCCGCGGCGCCGGGTCCCCCGAAGAGCTGCACCGTCTTCCACTCCCGCACCGCCTGCCGGTACATCTCCTGCTCGGCGAAGGCATTCCCAAGCATGAAGTGGGCTTCCAGGCACTTGGGGTCGATCGCCAGGGCGTTGCGGTAATTGTCCATCGCGGTCGCCACGTCGCCGTGGGCGTAGGATGAGTTGGCCAGCTTCACATAGGCGAAGGTGTCCTTGGGCTGGAGCTGGATGGCCTTCTTGAACGCGGTGGTCGCCAGTCCGATCTTGGACAGCTCGTCGTTCACCGTCCCGATGTTGACCCATGCCTTCCAATACGTGGAGTCCAGGGCCACCACCTTGTTGAACTGGATCAGCGCCTCGTTGAGCCGCCCCTGGTCGTAGTAGGCGTTGCCCAGGTCGAAGCGAGACTGGAGCCTGGTGCTGTCGGCGGCCACCTTGGACTCGAGTTCCTTGATCTGGGCGGAAGTGAACTTGGAGTCGACCCTGGGAACAACCGGGGCCGCCGCGGAATCCGCAGTCGCTACGGGAACGGCCGCGGCAGCCGGCGGGTCATCGGCCCGGGACGCCGGCGCGAGGGCCAGGAGCATCGCGAGGACGGGCAGGGCAAGGGCAAATCGGGACTTCATTCCACCTCCGAAGGTCAATTCCAGTTTCCGGGGCCCCGGCCGGGCGGGGCGCGAATCGCCGCTCAGTTTACCATCGGAAGGCCCGTCGGTCGAGGCCTCCCCGTGTTGCTGCTCCACTGCGCCCCGGGCTCACTTCCGGCCGCGAAGGGCCTGGTCCAGGTCGGCGATCAGGTCGGCCGGATCCTCGATCCCGCAAGAGAGGCGCAGCATGCCGTCCCGGATCCCGGCCTTGCGCCGGGCCTCGGCCGAAACATACAGGTGCGAGGTGAGCGGCGGCTGCGAAACGATCGATTCCACGCCTCCGAGGCTCGGTGCCAGCCGAACCAGCTTGAGCCGGTCCGCCACCCGGCTCGCGCCCTTCACGCCTCCCCGAACTTCGAACGTCACCATCCCCCCGTAGCCCTTGAGTTGCTTCTTCGCCAGCACGTGCTGCGGGTGGCTCTTGAGGCCCGGGTAAAGCACGCTGAGCACGCCGGGGCGCCGCTCCAGCCAGCGCGCCACCTCCATGCCCACTTCGTTCTGGCGCCTGACGCGAACCGTAAGGGTGCGCATGCCGCGCGCCAGGAGCCACGCCTGGTGCGGGTCGGCCACGCAACCCAGGGTCTTTCGCATGTTGCGGATCCTGGCGATCAGCGGGCGGCTCCCGCACACCGCGCCGGCGATCAGGTCGGCGTGCCCGCCCAGGTACTTGGTGGCGCTGTGAATCGCCAGCGTCGCGCCGAATTTCAGGCTCTGCTGGTTGACCGGGGAGGAAAACGTGGCGTCCACCAGGAAGGGCAGCTTGCGCCGCGCCGCCATCCGGCCGAGGCGCAAAAGATCCAGCACCCGCAGCGTGGGGTTCACCGGAGACTCGGCGTAGACCAGCCGGGTGTTCGCCCGGGCCAGCGCCATGAAGCGGTCCGGATCGGACGGGTCGCCGAAGCTCACCTCGACGCCGAACCGGGGCAGCACTTCCAGCAGGAAGCTCTGGGCATTTCCGTAGATGGCATCGGAGCTCACCACGTGGTCGCCGGCGCGCAGCATGGCCAGCAAGGATGTGGTGATGGCGGCCATGCCGCTGGAAAAGAGCAGCGCGTCCCCGGCCTCGTCCAGCGCGGCCAGCTTGCGTTCCACGGCCCGCGTGGTGGTGTTCCCATAGCGGGTGTAGAAGTTGCCTTCCTGGCGGCCCTGGGAAATGGCGATCATCTCGCGGGTGGTGCGGGAGCTGAACGTGGCCGACTGGTAGATCGGCACGGTCAGGCTGCCGGAGTCCGCGTTGCGGGGCTCTCCGGCGTGGACCGCCCGCGTGGCCATGCCCTGCGCGGCTTTCCCGGCCCGTGAACCTGTCCCGGCACGCCGGGCGCTGCGCTTCTTCACCGGACTCATCGCGTTCCCTCCGGGCCCCGGCCCAGTTCGTCCAACCTCACCAGGCGCCGCAACTCGGCCACCAGGGCCGTGCGCGTGGGCCGGGTTTCCCCGAGTTTCCGTGCGAGTCCCGGGGCGTCCAACTCGGCGCCCGGGGCCCACAATTCTTTCAAGTAAGCGCCCGCCGCCGGCTTCATGAAGTAGTCCGCCCCAAAGCGGGCGCGGAGCTTCGCCTGCAGCATGGCCGAGAGGAACCACGCCTGCAAGTAGTCCGCCTCCTCCAGGCTGCCGTCGTCCGCCAGCGCGTGGAGGGCGTCGTGGTCGTCCATGGGATAGCGCAGCGCCGATCCCATCTCGCGCAGGTAGGCCGGGCCGGGCTCCTCGCCCCCCCGGTGAAGCGCCAGCTGGTAGAGGAACTTCCCTGCGAAGCGGCGGATCAGCATCAGCCGCACGAATCCGGCCCGGGCCAGATACAGCCGGGCGGTGGGTGCGGACATGCCCAGGCGCTCGCCCACCCACGCCGGGTCTTCCAGCAGATACTCGTTCAGGAAGGCCATGCATCCGGGAACCGCCCCATCGCCCAGACAGCGAAACTCCAGGCGGTCCTGCCGGGTGCAGGCGGCCCCCTCGGCATCGCCCAGTTCGTGAAAGAGATTTTCGTAGTCGGCCAAGCCTCCCTGGGGCTTCACCGACACCCGGATGTCGTTGGGCACGCGCACCCGGAAGCACGCGGCGCGGGGATTCTTGAGTTCGCGCGTTTCGGCATCGACCAGGATGTTGCGCTGCCGATCCAGATCGATGCCGAGATCTGCCAGGCTTTTGCGCGCCAGGGGGAGCAGCTGCTGCTGCGGAAAGTAGGCGTCGAACTCCACCAGGCGGTTGAGGCGGACCACGTCGGGGCGCCGCAGCTCCTCCCGCCGGATCCCCAGGCGCGCGCCGCACTCGGCGGTCAGCGCGGAATCGTAAAGCGTCTCGGTGTCCTTGAGGAATCCGCGCACCTCCTGCTCCAGCTCCTCGTAGCCTCCGCCCGAAGTAGCTCGATAGAAGTCCAACCGGGTGGGGTAGCCCAGCGCGGCAGCCTCGCGGGCCGTGATCTTCAGCACCTGGCGCCGGAGGGAATCAGCCTGGATCATCACCGAGTCCTGGGCCAGGAAGACGCGCATGCGCCGGGCGTGGCCCTCGGAGTTGGCGATCAGGGCGCCGCTCTGGAAGAACGGCACGCGCACGGTGTCCACCGCCACGGTGGCGGCAATCTCGAGATTGGCGATGCTGTCGCGCAGGTCGGCGGTCTTCTGCCGGACGTACTCGCCTTCCACGTAACGGCGGAGGTAGAGGACCGCCTTGCGCTCGCGGGGATTGGCGGCGCGGGAGAGCGCGCCGCGCACCCGGTCGATGCTGGCGCGGGAAAAGAGGCCCGGGTAGCGGTGGTAGAGATCGGCCGCGTTGGCCTCGTCGCCCCGGGTCCAGCTGTTCCAGGCGTCCAGGTTGGCGTCCGCCAGCATGGCCTCCGCCTGGGTCCGGATATCCCGCAGCTCATCGCGACCCCCGGCATGCCCGGGCTCGGGCGAGGCCGGAGCGGCCAGCGCGAGCGCGAGCACGGCGAACACCATCCCGACAACGCTCCGGTGGCGCTGGTTCATTGCCTTCCTCCCGAATGGAACCGGGCGGAAAGACCGAAGTCTTCCCGCCCGGGGTCCGTGTTGGAACAGCGGCCGCTACTTGTCCGTCTTGATGCTGTAGTGCGCGGTGAACTTCTGCAGCAGCGCACGCGCCTCGGGGAAGTAGGTCAGGGCCTTCTGGAACTGGGTGTCGCGCTCGATGACCACCCGATAGAAGCTGTTCCGGTCCCACACCACGCCCGCGAGCTCGGCCTTGAGGTAGTTGTTGATGCTCGGAAGGTCGGACTGCCACTCCTCCGGCGTGAACGCGACCTTCTTGGCGGTCGCAAACTGCTGGAACTCGGCCACCATTTCCGGGCTCGGCTTGTAGGTGCTCACGAACTGCTCCTGCCGGGTCTTGTCGATGGCCTCCAGGTGCTTGGGCACCCACTTGGAGGCGTACTCGAAGAACAGCCGCTGCGAGACCATGGCTGTCATCAGGCGGGAGTAGCGCGCCGGGTAGGTGTCGAACTTGTCCGGCGTGATTCCGCCGCCGCCGTAAACCGTGCGGCCCGAAGTGGTCTTGAACTTCGGCCGCTTGGCCAGGGCCGTGTCCGAAGGCGCCACCGAATCGTCGTAGGCAGCGCGCAGGTAGGCCTGGCGGTCGGTGTAGTCGCGCTGGATCAGCCGCCCGCTGGGCGTGTAGTAGCGCGCCACGGTCAGGAGAATGGCCGACGAGTCGGGCAGCCGCACCTGGTTTTGCACCAGGCCCTTGCCGAACGTGGGCAACCCCACCACCAGGGCGCGGTCCAGGTCCTGCAGCGCGCCGGAGGTGATCTCGGAGGCGCTGGCGCTGCCGTGGTCCACCAGCACGATCATCGGGAAATTCAGGTGCTTGGTGCCCTCGCCCGATGAGTAGTAGTCGCTGTTGGAGTCGCGGGTGCGGCCGCGGGTGTAGACGATCTTCTCGCCAGCCGGCACGAACTTTTCCACCACGTCGGCGGCCTGGTTCAGCAGCCCGCCGCCGTTGGAGCGGATGTCCAGCACCAGCTGCTTCATGCCGCGGCCTTCCAGGTCCACGATGGCCTTTTCCAGCTCGTCCGAGGTGGTGCCGGCGAAGCGCACCATGCGGATGTAGCCCGTCTCCGGGTTGACCATGAAGTGGTAGGGCACGCTGTACAGGGGGATCTTCTCGCGGAAGATGTCCACTTCGATGTCTTCGTCCTGCCCGATGCGCTCGAGCGTGAGGTGCACCTTGGAGCCGTCGGCGCCGCGAAGCCGGTTGAACACGTCTTCGGTGGTCAGGTCGAACGCAGTCTTGCCGTCGATCTTGGTGATGCGGTCGCCGGGGCGCAGGCCCAGCCGGTAGGACGGCGAGCCTTCGATGGGCGAGATCACGGTGATCCACTTGTCGCGGATCTCGAACTCGATCCCGATGCCCGAGTAGTTGCCGCGGAAGTCCTCGCTGAAGCGCGTGTAGCGCTGCTTGGGCAGATAGGAGCTGTGCGGGTCGAGCGTCTCCAACATGCCCGAGATGGCTCCTTCCATGAGCTTCTTGGGGTCCACTTCCTCGACGTAGTAGTTCTTGACCAGGTTCACCACGTAGCTGAACAGCTCCAGCTGCGCGTAGTAGGTCTCGCCGGCGGCCCTGACCCGGCCCCAGCTGAACCACAGGGCCGAGGAGACCACCACGGCGCCCAGGGCGAGTCCGGTGAGCTTGCGGTGCTTCTGGAAGAAACTCATGCAATCTCCTTGATGCCGGTAGAAGGGCCCGGCGCCGTTCCTTTTAAGCCGCCATTCGCCCGGCCCGTTTCCGGGCGGGCGTCGATATCCGTTAAGACGCGGCCGCCCTGCCCGCGGTTGCCAAATATTGTGACGCCTTGTCCTTGAGGGCCCCGAGCCGGGTGGCGGCGGCGTCCAGGGTGGCGTCGGTCTTGCAGAAGCAGAACCGGATCCACCGGGAGCCCCCCGGGGGCATCCAGAAGCTGGATCCCGGCACCACGGCCACCCCCACCTCGGTCACCAGGAAGCGGGAGAACTCCACGTCGTCCCGGAAGCCAAAAGAGGAGATGTCCGCCAGGTAGTAATAGGCCCCCTCGGGTTTTCGGCACGAAAGGCCGGCTTCCTCAAGGATATGGCCCAGCTTTTCGCGGCGGGCGGTGTATTCCAAGTGCAACCGCGGGTAGTACGATTCGGCCTCGTCCAGGGCCGCCGCCGCGGCATCCTGCAGCGGGGCCGGGGCGCACACGGTCAGAAAGTCGTGCACTTTGCGGATGGCCAGGGTCAGGGCGGGCGAGGCCAGGCAATAGCCGATCCGCCAGCCGGTCACGCTGAAGGTCTTGGAGGGGCCGCCGATGGTGATGGTTCGATTCGCCATCCCCGGCAGGGTGGCGATGGACAGGTGCTCGCGGCCGTCGAACAGGATGTGCTCGTAGATCTCGTCGGTGATCACCACCACGTCGTGCCTGACCGCCATTTCCGCCAGGCGCGTGAGCTCTTCCCGGGTGAACACCTTGCCGGTCGGATTGTGCGGAGTGTTCAGCACCAGCGCGCGGGTCTTCGCATTGAAGGCGCGCTCCACCTGCTCAAAATCGATGCTCCACTCCGGAGGGCTGAGCTGGACAAAGCGCGGGGTCGCGCCGCACAGGATGGAGTCGGGACCATAGTTTTCGTAGAAGGGCTCGAACACGATCACTTCGTCCCCCGGGTCCACCACCGCCATGAGCGCGGCCATCATGCACTCGGTGGAGCCGCAGCCCACGGTGATCATGGTCTCGGGGTCCACCTGGATGCGGTTGAACCACGCGGCCTTTTTCGCAATGGCTTCGCGCAGCCGCCGGGAGCCCCAGGTGATGGTGTACTGGTTGATGCCGCGGGTCACGGCGTCGCGGGCATGCGCCTGGATGTTCTCGGGCGCCCCGAAATCGGGAAAGCCCTGGGCCAGGTTGACCGCCTTGTGGGTGGTGGCCAGCCGGGTCATTTCGCGGATGACCGATTCATTGAGCAGGTGGCTGCGCTTGGAAGTCAGGTCGCGGTCGGCCAAATGGGATCCCCGGGTGGCAAGGGCTGCGGGCCCCGGAGCGGGGTCCCGATGGCGTATAATAGCCCATCCGGCGGCGCCCGACAACAAAGCCGGGTCGTAAATATTTGATTCGCAATCTCTTAGGGAGATACTCCGATGCCCCGGCCGGTCCGTGGAACAGAGCGCAGGTCGCTATCCAGGCTATTCATGACTCCGCTGCCCGGGAAGGCATCGGGCATGGCCGCCCACGACCGGCACGGCATTCCGAATTTCATCGTCTTCTCCCGCGACTTTGAAACGGCCGGCGGGCTGCGCGACCTGTGCGCGGGCCTGGTGCGCCGCGGGCGGACCGTGGGAGCCCCCCCCATCCTGGCCCTGGACGAAGAGGGCGGGCTGGTCTCGCAGTTGAAGACGCTGGATCTGGAATCGCCCGGGCCACGCACGATGGAGAGCGGCGGGGCTGCCCTTGCGCGCGCCAGCGGCGGGGCCACGGGCTCGCTGCTCCGCTCCCTGGGTTTCAATCTGAACTTCGCGCCGGTGGCCGACGCCGATACCGCCTCTTCGAGCCCGGTGATCGGGGTGCGCTCCCCATCGTCCGATCCGGCGGAGACCGGCCGGTGGTGCGCCGAATGGATCCGCGCGCACCAGAAGGCCGGCGTGGGCGCCACCGCCAAGCACTTTCCGGGACACGGCGACGCGGGCTCCGACTCGCACCTGACGCTCCCCGTGGTGGACGCTCCCCGCGCGCTGCTCAAGCGGCGCGAGCTGCCGCCCTTCCTGGACGCCCAGGGGGCCGGCGTCGCGGCGATGATGACCGCCCACGTGCGCTATCCGTCGCTCGACCCGCGCTGGCCGGCCACGCTTTCGCCCCGAATCCTCGGAATGCTGCGGGGCGTGATCGGGTTCCGGGGATTGGTGGTCTCCGACTCGCTCGACATGGCCGGCGTGCGCCGCTTCGGGGACTCCGAGGCGCCGGTGCGGGCGCTGCTCGCGGGATGTGACCTGTTGCTGTACGGACTTCCCGGACCCCTGTGGCAGAAAGGTCTGCGTGCCGTGGAGGAGGCCGCCCGCAAAGGCCATATCCCCACCGAGCGCGTGGAGGAAGCCCTGGCGCGGATCGAAGCCTTCCTCCAGATCTACCCCGCCGCGCCCTCCCGCAGGCTCGCCCGGCCCGCCGCCGCGCTCTTGCGCCGCTGGGACCGCGCGGTCGAGGGCGCGCTGGTGCTGGCCGGCCAGGCCCCGCCGGCGGGAACGGAAATCCACCTGTGGGGCGATGTCCCGCAGGCCGCCCGGCTGGCACTGGAGCTGCGCTCGCTGGGGCGAAAAGCCATGTCTTCCCCGCTGGAGAAAGCCTCCCGCGCCACCGGGCGGGCCTTCCACCTGGTGGTCGTTCCGGGGCGGAGCGGATACGCCGCCGGGGAGAAGCGCGCCCTGGAGCTGCTGCGCAGGGAGGGGCTCGCATTTGGATTGATCTCGTTGCTTTCCCCTCTCCGGCTGCACGAGCGGGAGGCCCGGGGAGCGCACCTTCTGGCCTGTCCGCTGGAGGACACCACTCGCGCGGTCCGGGCCCTGGCCCGGGCGATTACCGGCCCCAAACCCCGTTCCCGATGATAAGCTGAACAGGATGATTCACGATGCGCACCGGGCGCGGGGCCTCGCACGAGGCCTCCCCGGCCGCCCGACCCCAAGGGAGAGTATTCCGTGTTCCTTCGCCGACTGATTCCGCTGCTCGCGCTGCTCCTTCTTCCGGCGGCCGCCGCCCGCGCCGACGCCCCCGCGGCGGCCGGGGCCAGGCCCACGGCCGGCGAAGTGCTGGGCCAGGTGGACACGCGCTACAAGACCATGAAGTCGGGCTGGTTCCTGGGCCGGATCGTCTCGCACGTCACCGGGGCCATGACCCAGGAGCTGGACGCTCCGGTCACCGCCGCACTGCGCCGCCCGGGCAGGCTGCGCTCCGAAATGCACGACGAGAAGAATGGCAGCATGCATCTGATTTCCGACAGCACCTCGTGGCTGTACGTTTCCAGCCTGAGGCAATACGTGATCACCACCGGCGCGCCGCCCCCCCCGGAGGACGCGCTTCCTGACTTGCTCAAGGAGTTCAGCGGCCTCGCCGCCCGGCTCACCGACGCGGCCCTGGTGCGCGAGGAGCCGGTCACGGTGAACGGCGCCCCCTCGGATTGCTACGTGATCGAAAGCCACGCCCGGCCCGCGTTCGGCCAGGCCAAAGTGGACAGTTTTTCCTCCACCTACTGGATCGACAAACAGCGCCTGGTGGTGGTGCGCGATTCCACCTACCTGGAAGTCACTCCGCCGGGCGCGCCCTCCAAGCTGAACGTGAATTCCATTTTCATCTTCGAACTGGTGAAGTTGGACGAGCCGATTCCCGACTCGCTGTTCGTCTTCAAGGTCCCCGCGGGCGCGCAGAAGGTGGACCGCATCGGCGCGCCGCAGCAGCAGGCGCCGCGCGCCGACTTCACCGGAAAGGAAGGCTTCGACTTCAAGCTGACTTCCCTGGAAGGCAAGCCGGTCAGCCTGAAGTCGCTGCGCGGAAAGGTGGTCATGCTGGACTTCTGGGCCACCTGGTGCGGCCCGTGTCGGCGCGAGATGCCGGTGATCCAGAAGCTCTCCAAGGAGCTGAAGGCCAAGGGCCTGCTGGTGTACGGGGTGAACAACGAGGCCGACCACGACAAGGTGAAGTCCTTCCTGGCCGAGAACAAGTACACCTTCCCCACCCTGATGGACCAGGAGGGCGCGGTTTCCAAGCAGTACCAGGTGAACGCCATCCCGACGCTGCTCATCGTGGGCCGGGACGGCAAGATCGTGGCCCACTACATCGGCGGGCAGGAAGAAGACGTGCTGCGCGGGGCACTGAAGCGGGCGGGGGTGCAGTAGAAGACTAGCGGTGTTTCGGGGGGCGGGCTGCCGGTGCGGCCCGCCTCATTTCTTTGGCGGACGCACGGGCCCGGGACGCCCTGCCCGCGGATCTTCCCCACCCCCCGCCGCCCGGCGACTCGATCCGCAGCTCGTCCCCCGCGAACAGATCCACCAGCACCTTGCCCGGCAACTCGTGCTGCTCATCACCCCGCACCAGGTAGTTGCGCCCCACCTCTCCCGCTTCCCCTCCGCGCAGCCCGTAGGGGCCGTACACCCGCCGCTCGGACAAGATGGCCGCACGGCACGGCGCCAGCGCGCGCACATGCCGCACCAGGCCGTCTCCACCGCGGCGGCGCCCCGCTCCACCGGAACCGCGACGGATGGCATAGGTCAC
>JANXVU010000179.1 GCA_025351485.1 Candidatus Eiseniibacteriota bacterium
TGACGTGGCGACGCGGCTCCAAAGGCCCCATGCGCTCACGCTTTGCCGCCGTGCGCGTCCAGCCGTCCCATATGCACCAGCATCGTGCGCCCGAGCAGTCCATGGTCTGGCTCCTGATCGAGTGGCCCCTGAACGAAGCAGAGCCGGATCACTACTCGCTCTCCAACCTCAGGGCCTTCAGCACTCGTCTGAAATGACCCGGGTCTACTCGCGGAGATAGGTCCACCCGAGCTGAGTGCGCTGCGGCCGGAGGCGGCAATTCCAGGTCCTGGCGAGCCGGGGCAGGCTGGTGGGATGTCCAGATCCAAAGCAGACGGGAAGCGGCGGCGGTGCAGCGAGTGCCGGCGGTGGTACCTGGCTCACCGATCGGCGGCGGCGAGTCAGAAGACGTGCGGGGAGGCGTGTCGGCGGCAGAGGCGGCGTCGAAAGGCGAGGAGACGACGGGCAAGGAGCGTGGAGGCCGAGCGGCTTGGTTGTCGGAATCGGCAGCGGCGATGTCGGGGCCGCCCCGTGGCGGCGGCAGGAGATTCCGGGGCCACAGGCAAGCAGATGTCACGCGCCGGGGTGGAGGCGGATGTGGCTGAGCTGGCGTGGGATGTGCTGCAAAAGTGGGACAAGCAGACGGCGGTGTCACGCGCCAGCCTCGTGCGGCAAGTGCGCATTCTGAGCGGGCTGAAGGGTCGAAAGCTGGGACAAGGTGGGACAGGAACGGAGGAATCTTTCGTGCGGGCCTGAATCTTTCTGGCCGCTCTGGGAGCGGGCAGAGCTGCCCTTTCGTGGGACAAGAAAGCGTGACATGTCACGCGCCATGGTGGCCAGAAGGGCAACGAGGCCCCACCTTTGAGCGATCGGAAGGGACGAGCAGATGCAGGTGGAGCTTGGGCAGCTGGACCTTCGCTACGGTGAGCTCGTGGCGCGCGACCGCCGAGGGGAAGCCCACGCGGTTTCGGCGGCGAGCCAGGGACTCGAAGGGACGGCGACGGCCATCGTGGTCGTGGCCGAGGGGGAGCGGTACGTCGTGGTGGAAGGCTTCGAGCGCGTGCGGGCCCTTGCACGGCTCGGGCACGACACGAGCCGGGCGACGGTGTGGGCGCTGCCGGCGCCGGAGGCACTGGCGCTGCGCGAGCGGTTGCGGCGCGGGCGGCTGAGCGCGCTGGAGGAAGGCTGGCTCGTCGAAGAGCTCGCCTGCTCGGAGGGGTGGCGGGACCAGGAGATCGCCCGCCACTTCTGTCGCAGCGTCTCGTGGGTGATTGCGCGGCGAGCCATCGTGCGCGTCCTACCGGCGTCAGTCCAGGCGCGGGTGAAGCGTGGCGAGCTGTCGGCGCAGGTGGCGTCGGGGCCGCTGTACACCCTGTCGCTTCAGAGCAGACGCAGCTGCGAGCGACTCTGTGAGGCCATCGTCGGCAAGGACCTCAGTAGGCCGCAGGTCCGCACTCTCGTGACGGCGCTGCGGCGAAGCGGAGCCGAGAGTCGAGAGCGCGTGCTGCGCGACCCGGAGCTCTACCTGCGGGCCGCCGGCGCGGCCGAGAGGGCCGGAGGAGCGGCCGTGCGGAAGGCCCGGGCGCTGCTGCGCCTGGCCGGAGGGATCGACCGGGAGCTCCAGGAGCTGCCGCACAAAGCCAGGGACGAGGTGCGCGGACTGCTCGAGCAAGCCGTTGCCGTTCTGTCCCGGGTCGTCGTGAAGGGGGATGACGAAGATGCTGGAGAGGAGAACTCGAGCCACGATCCTGCAGCTGAAGGAGAAGGGTCTCGGGACACGGGCGATCGCCCGGACGCTTTCGCTCTCGCGCGGAGCGGTCAAGAAGGTGATTGCTCAGGGGAGCGAGGAGCCTGTGTCGATGGCGCGTCCGTCCAGTCTGACGGACCTCCTGCCGGAGATCCTGGAGCTCAAGGGGCGCTGCCGGGACAACCTCGTGCGGGTCCACGAGGAGCTTGCGGCCTCGGGAGCCAAGATCTCCTACCCGGCCCTGACGGCCTTCGTCAGGAGCCGCAGTCCGGAGGTAGCGATCCCGGCGGGGCGTTACCACTTCGCCCCGGGCAAGGAGATCCAGCACGACACCTCGCCCCATGACGCTCTCGTGGGCGAAAGGACGTGGCGGCTCCAGACGGCCTCGGCCGTGCTGTGCCATAGCCGGATGCTCTTTTTTCAGTGCTACCTGCGCTTCACGCGCTTCGAGGCCAAGGTCTTCCTGACGGCGGCGCTGCGCTTTTTCGACGGGGTCACCGAGCGAGTGATGGTGGACAACACCTCGGTCATCAGGGGCGAAGGGACGGGCGCCGAGATGAGGCCGGCGCCGGAGATGGCCGCTTTCTCCGAGCGCTTGGGCTTCGTCTTCGTGGCCCACGAGCTGGGCGACGTCAACCGCTCGGCCCGCGTGGAGAGGCCCTTCTCGCACATCGAGGGCAACTTCCTCAATGGGCGCTCCTTCACGGACCTGCGGCATCTCAACCGCGAGGCCCTGGCGTGGTGCCAAAAGGTCAACGCCACGACCAAACGTCATTTGCACGCTTCGCCCCGGGAGCTCTATATCCAGGAGAAGCCGCACCTGCGGCCGCTGCCGCTCCACATCCCGGAGCCCGAGAGGATCGAGACCAGGACCGTCGACGTGGAAGGCTTCGTCTGCGTGGATACCAACCGCTACTCGGCGCCCGCCGACTGGATTCATCGTCAGGTCCAAGTGCGCATCGGCGCGGACCGAGTGGAGATCGACAAGGGGCCCAAGACCGTCGTCCACGAGCGGGTGCTTCTGCCTCAGGGTCAAAGGTCTCAGCTGCCCGAGCATCGAAGACCCTATGGCGAGAAGGCCCGCGTGATGAGGCAGCTCGACGAGGAGCGGGCGCTCGTGGCGGTGCTGCCGGGTGTCTCTTCGTATCTTTCTGCCCTGAAGAAAAGCTCTCGCACGGCCCCGCGCCTGCTGTTGCTGCGGCGGCTGCTCCGGATGGCGCGGGAGTATCCCCACGAAGCTCTCCTGCCCGCGCTCGATGTGGCCATGCGCTACGGGCTGTTCGACCTCGACAGACTCGAACGCATGGTCCTTGAACGGATCAAGACCGACTACTTCCGCATCCAGGAGAACGACGATGAATGACGAGCTCGATCAGCTGCTCTCGAACCTGCGCCTGAAAAAGCTCCGCTCGCTGCTGCCCGAGGCGCTCACGAGGGCCAACAAGGAGCAGCCCTCCTACGAGAACTTCCTCCTGCCGCTGGCCCGCGGCGAGTGGCATGCGCGCCAGGAGACCTCGCTGGCCTGGCGCGTCAAGAACGCCTCGCTCCCGGAGACCCTCACCCTGGAGACCTTCCCTTTCGGCAAGCAGCCTGCCGTCTCACGCCGCCAGATCAAAACCTTCGCCTCGCTCGACTTCATCCCCCCGGCCGAAAACATCGTCTTCATCGGACCCACCGGAGTCGGCAAGACCGGACTGGCCACGGGCATCCTCCTGAAGGCCCTGCAGAACGGCTTCCGCGGCCGCTTCGTCAAGGCGCAGGACCTCTTCGACGAGATGTACGCCTCGCTGGCCGATCGCTCCAGTCGACGCCTCGTCAACAACCTCGCCCGCCTGGATGTCCTCGTCATCGATGAGCTCTCTTACCTGAACCTCAAGCCCGAGCAGGCCAACATCTTCTTCAAGCTCGTCGAGGAGCGCTACCGCAGAAAGCCCACCATCATCACCACCAACCTGGTCTACGACGACTGGGCCAACTTCCTGGGCAACCGCCCGATGACCGACGCCCTGCTGAGCCGGCTCCGCCACCAGTGCCACACCGTGCTCATCGAAGGCCAGTCGTTGCGCACGCCCCAGGGATGACCTCTCGCCGGACGAAGCGGAGATGCCTGAGGTCGATCCGCTCTACGTAAGCGCCGTCCTGCACGCCTACCGCAGAACTGCGAACACGACGGGCCACGTCCGTACCGCCGATCGCCGAGTGGCCGAGCGGCTCAGCCTTCGACGTGTACCGCTCGACACGGTGACCGGCGCCCTTCTGCTGGCCATTGCACGGCGCCTCGCTCGGCCCCGAGACCTCACTCCGCTCGGCCTCGTCCGCTCCCTTTCCTACTTTCTCCCCGTCATCGACGAACTGCTCGCCGCGCCGCTCACCCCCGAGTACCGCGCGTATCTCGCCGCCAAACTCGGTCGCGGACAGCTCCACCCCGGCTGACTCCACCTGCTCCAGCTACGAACGCATACACGCGCCTTCGGCGCGGATGACGCCGATCGCCAGAGCGACTTCTTTACCGTAAGCGTTCAACGAACACCGTAATTGCCACGCTGGCGGTCTCGTGATGGACGGCGCGGTGTTCGGGTGAGACGGTGAGACGGAGTCAGTCCGGAGCGTCGCCGAATGTGGCCGCCCAGCCAGACGGAGTCAGCTCGGCGATGCGGGACGCGGGATGTGTGGCCACCCGGAGGAGGACATCCCTGAAGTACCGGAACGGCTCCACGCCAGCGAGTTTGCATCCCCGAGCTGCGCCCTCCGAAAGGAGAGCGCGCTGTACCGAGATCGTCGGTGATCTACTTCGCCGCCGCTGCCTTCGAGCCGCCGCCCAGCCTCTCCATGAGCTTCGCGTGCTTCGCGAGGGCGGAGACGATCCTTCCCCGGTCGTCGTCG
>JANXVU010000185.1 GCA_025351485.1 Candidatus Eiseniibacteriota bacterium
CCGCGACGCAGTTCGCACCGCCCGCGACAGCACCCGGCGCGCCCGCGTCCGCCGACAGCCGATGGTTCGGCCGAAAGCCCCGCAAGAGCGCCAAGACCGCCTGGCAGCGGGGCCTGAAATTCCGTGTCGAATACCGGAAGACCGAGGAGGTCCGGTTCACCTCGCACCTGGAGATCATGCGCGCTCTCGAGCGCTCGCTGAGGCGCAGCGGCTTGCCACTCGCGTACTCGCAGGGTGGCACGCCCCACGCGAAGATCTCCTCGGGTCCGCCGCTCGCGCTGGGTTTCACCAGCGCGGCGGAATACGTGGATCTTGAATTCACCCGGTCCGTGGACGAGGGCTTCCTGGAGGACTTGAACGCCTGCCTGAATCCGGGCCTGGTGGCCACCGAAGCGGCGGCCCTCAGCGGCAAGGTGGACTCGCTCACCGCTGCCGTGGACCTGGCGACCTGGCGGGCGCGCCTGACGCCGTGGCTGCTCAGCAGCCTGGGGCGCGACGCGGATGCCATGGTGGCCCGATGGAACCAGGCCCTGCACCACCTGGCGCGCGAGCGCGAGCCGGTGCTGTGGCCCGTGAAGTCCGCCGAGAATGCCAAGAAGATTGATGCACGGGGAATGACCCGCGGCGCGGTGGCGGAGCGCCGCGGGGATTTGCCCGAAATCCGTTTTGAAACTCCCGTGAACGGGGGGATGCGCCCCGAGCTGTTCGTGGCCCGTCTCACCGAAATCGAAGGTCTCGATCCCAGGCTGGTGCGCGTCGAGCGGACCGGGCTGTGGATTACGAAAGGCACGCGGCGCCTCACGCCGCTCATGGCCGTCGCGTCCCATGCGGGCGCCCTGGCCGCAGCCATGGATTGGTCATAAATGTTCAAAGAAATCATCATCAATTCGGACCCCAACGAGACCCGCGTGGCGGTGCTCGAGGACCGGGAGCTCACCGAGATCCTGGTGGAACGCGCCGACCGGCCGCACATGGTCGGGGACATCTACAAGGGCAAGGTGAACGCGGTGCTTCCGGGCATGCAGGCTGCGTTCGTCGAACTGGGACTCCCGAAAACGGCGTTCCTGCACGTCTCGGACCTGGCGGAGTCGCTCAAGGACATCGAAGAC
Source organism: Candidatus Eiseniibacteriota bacterium (assembly GCA_025351485.1). Lineage (GTDB taxonomy): Bacteria > Eisenbacteria > RBG-16-71-46 > RBG-16-71-46 > JACRLI01 > JANXVU01. The sequence goes on from JANXVU010000185.1 coordinate 1,110, forward strand.
CTTTCGGACCTGGAGGAGCATCGCCGCCGGGGCAAGAAGCGCGTCTCGCAGCTCAAGATCGAGGACTTCCTGGAGAAGGGCCAGGAGATCCTGGTGCAGGTCACCAAGGAGCCCATCAGCACCAAGGGCCCGCGCGTGACCCAGCAGATCTCGCTCCCCGGGCGCTACCTGGTGTTCATGCCCGGGCTCGACCACGTGGGCGTGTCCCGCAAGATCGAGGGCCGCGACGAGCGCACCCGGCTCAAGCAGATCATCTCCGAGATCAAGCCCAAGAACGCCGGCATCATCGTGCGCACCGCGGGAGAGGCCAAGCCCAAGAAGGACTTCGTCTCCGACGTGAAGCACCTCACCAAGCTGTGGGCCAAGATTGAGAAGAAGGCCTCGCTGGTGAAGGCGCCGTCCGTGGTCCACAGCGAGGTGGAGATGTCGATCGGACTGATCCGCGACCTGTTCACCGAAGAGGTCAACCAGGTCACCGTGGACAGCAAGGACGTGTACGAGGAGGTCCTGGACTACCTGAAGAACTTCACCCCGGAGCTGCGCGGTCGCATCAAGCTCTACAAGGGCGAAAAGCCCATCTTCGACTCGTTCGGCATCGAGGCGGAGATCGAGAAGCTGATGCAGCGCAAGGTTTGGCTCAAGAAGGGCGGGTACCTCTGCATCGACCAGGCCGAGGCGCTGGTCGCGATCGACGTCAACACCGGCCGGTTCACGGGCAAGAAGAACCAGGAAGACACGATCTTCAAGACCAACATGGAGGCCGCCCGCGAAGTGGCCCGCCAGCTGCGGCTGCGCGACCTGGGCGGCATCATCGTGATCGACTTCATCGACATGGAGATCGAGTCCAACAAGCGTGCGGTGCTGGACGAGCTGCGCACCAACCTGCGGGGCGACCGCTCGCGCACCAAGACCTTCGAGGTGAGCCCGCTGGGCCTGGTGGAAATGACCCGGCAGCGCCAGGGCCCGAGCCTGTACCACTACTTCACCGAGGAATGCCCCATGTGCGCCGGCGGCGGCAAGGTGTACTCCCTGGAGTCCATCATGCGGCGCCTGGAGCGGCTGCTGAAGCGCATCGGGCACGTGGGAAAAGACAAGAACATCCGCGTCAAGCTGAACCCGGAGGTGGCAGTGTACGTCCTGGAGGAAAACAACCACCGGGTGGAGGCGCTGGAAAAGCAGCACAAGCTCCGGATCGACTTCAAGGACGACCCCCAGCTCAAGCGGGAGGAAATCCGGATCTTCCTGGCCAAGACCGGCTCGGACATCACCAAGCAGTACGAGACTTAGCCGGCGGCCGGGAGGCAGCCTAAAGCATTGCAGAATCAATTGTTCCGCGTCCTGCTCGACGGCAGTTGACGCAACCCTCTGCAACTGCTATAAATTACCGCTGTTTGTGTCCCGAATTCACAAGGCAGTCAGGAGGCAGTATGTCGTTTGCAATCGTGGAGATCAGCGGCCACCAGTATCCGGTGCGGGAGAGCGAGAAGCTGATCGTGCCCCTGCACGTGGGCGAGCCGGGCTCCAGTGTCAAATTTGACCACGTCCTGATGCTGGGCGAGGGATCGGCCGTCAAGGTCGGTCGCCCGTCGGTGTCCGGCGCGGTGGTTGAAGCCACGGTGCTCGCGCACCGCAAGGGCAAGAAGGTCATCGTCGGCAAGTTCAAGCGCCGGAGGGACTACCACCGCACCAAGGGCCACCGCCAGGACGAGACGGTGCTTCAGATCACCCGGATCTCCGGCTAAGCCCGGCGAGCTCCAGGCTACGTAAAGGTTGGTGAATACTCATGGCTCATAAAAAAGGTCAGTCAAGCTCCAAGAACGGCCGCGAATCGAATGCCCAGCGGTTGGGGGTCAAGAAGTTCGGTGGCGAGAACGTGCTGGCGGGCAACATCCTGGTCCGGCAGCGCGGCACGGTCTTCAAGCCCGGCCGCAACGTCATGGTGGGCAAGGACGACACCCTGTTCGCCACCATCGCCGGCAAGGTCGTCTTCGAAAACGTTGCACGCAGCAGCCGCAAGCGCGTCAGCATCGTGCCCGAGGA
>JANXVU010000002.1 GCA_025351485.1 Candidatus Eiseniibacteriota bacterium
CAAGAGATCAACGTGATCGAGCGCGCGGTTCAACTGGCGGAGATCGCCATCTGCTTGCGTGCAAAAGCCAGCAGCTGTGCAGTCAGATTCGCAGCGCGTTCACCAGCCTTCTGGATCTGGTCCAGGTCCGAGGCCACCGGGCTGCCCGGCTGCAGCTTCATTTGCGCCAGTTCCGCATAACCGTTGATGGCGGTGAGCAGATTGTTGAAGTCGTGCGCGACTCCGCCGACCAGCCGGCCCACGCTCTCCAGCTTCTGGGAGTGGAGGAGATGCTCCTCCAGGCGCTTGCGCTCGCTGACGTCCCGGGCAACGATGGCCAGCGAAAGCGGCTCGCCCGTGTGCGCATCGCGGATGGCAAAGATGCTCGCCTGCACGTCGATAATCCGTCCGGTGACGAAGTGGCGCAACTGGGTCTCCCCCTCCCACGAGCCGCTGGAGCCCATGACCTGCCCCACGGCCCGCTCGACCACGGAATGCTGCCCCTCGGGGTGAAAATCCGAGGCCGTGAGCGAACGCAGGTCCACGCCGCCCCCGAGGCCCACCATGCGGCGGCCGCCCTGGTTCACGAAATCCACCCGCCGGTCGAGGGAGGCCACCCCGACAAAGTCCGCGCTGTTATGCACCAGTGCGGTGAGCTTTTGCTCTTCCTCCGCGGCGCGTTGGCGCATGATGGCGATCTCCGCCAGTTGAACCGCGCGCTCGATCACGTTGATCTCTTGCGCCGCGGGGTGGCGGGCTTCCTTCATGAAGATGCCGAACGCGCCCGCCACAACGCCCCCGGGAAGCAGGATGGGCTGCGACCAGCAGGCGCAGATACCCAGGCCCAGGGCCAGTTCCCGGTGCTTTTCCCATGCCGGGTGAGTGGCGATCTCTTCGACGAACGCCGGGCGGCCCCCGATCCCCCCACCACCATTCAGGATCTCGCCCCGACCCGCCGGGATTACTTCCAGGGCCGCGGCCAGAGCCGGCGGCAGATTGGGCCCCGCAGCCACGCGCATCCGTTCACCGCTTTCGTCCAGCATGAACACGCTACCCATGCATCCCGGAGCCTCGTTCTCGATCACCCGGACCAGCAGGTCCAGGGTGGAGGCCAATGGCTCTCTCCGGGCTATGGACTCCAGTACCATTTGCTGGCCCGCCTGAAGCGATTCGGCGCTCTTGCGCGCGCTGATGTCGCGCGTGCTCGAGATGAACTGGACCAACAAGTCGGACTCGAGATCGGTCACCGAGGTGGCGGTGGTTTCTGTCCACACATAGGACTGGTCCTTGCGCCGGAAGCGCGACTCCAGCAGCACCCTTCCAGCCCCGGCAAGGGCCCGTTCGTAAGTGGCGAAGAATGAGGGGAGGTCGTCGGGATGCAGAAACTGGGAAGGCTTGCGTCCGAGCAATTCCTCCGGCACGTACCCGAGAAGCGCCTCGCACGAGGGCGACACATAGTCCATGCGGCCCTCGGCGTCGTGCAGGGTGATCATGTCGCTGGAGTGCCGGGCGATCAGGGCCAGGCGCTCCCGAGTTTGTGCCAGCGCGGCCTCGGAGCTCCTGCGCTCGGTGATGTCGGAGGCCGTCCCGGTGGTCCCCAGGAGTTCCCCCGACGGGGAGCGCATCGCGATGGCGTTGAAGCTCAGGAGCACCGCCCTGCCGTCCGGGCGAAGGTGCCGGGTTTCGTAGCTGAACAGCGGTTCCCCGGCCATGATCCCCTGGAACGCCTGCATGTCGCGTTCCGCATACTCCGGCGATTGGAAGTCCGTGAACGCGCGCCCGAGCATTTGTTCCGGCTCCAGCCCGTAGATCCGCAAGGCCGCCCCGCGGTTCACAAAGGTCCAGCGGCCTTCGCGGTCCACCGACCAGATCAGGTCGTCGGAGGTTTCCACCAGGTCTCGATACTTCTTTTCGCTCTCCCGGAGCGCCTCCCGGGCGCGCGACTGCTCGGAGATATCCCGGGCGATGGACTGCACCCTGCCGTCCGGCAGCATCTTGAGGCTGGACTCCACCTTCACGCGCGTGCCGTCCTTGCGCACCAGGGTCCACTCGCGGCTCACCGATTCGCCGGCCCGGACCCGCGCACGGATCGCCAGCAGGTCGGGGACGTCCGACTCCGGAACCAGCGCGCTCCCGTCCATGGCGAGCAGTTCCTCCCGGGTGTATCCCAGCAGCGCGCAGGCGGCGGGATTGGCCTCCAACACCTTTCCGTGGCCATCGTCCAGGGTGATCGCCTCCTGTGCGGACTCGAAGGCCATGCGCAGCAGGTCGAGGTCACTCGTGGCCCGCCGGCGGGCCTCGCGCAGCTCCGAGACCATGGCGGCCACCAGGATCCCGCACAGGCTGAGCACGGCCGCGAAGGCCTGGGTAAGCCAGATGCGGTCCGGCTCGGCGTCCGCCACAAAGGGCCCCAGCCCGACCCTGGAAGAGAACATCAGCGCCAGCGCCACGCCGACCGCAAGGAAGGCTGTCAGGGAAGGCCCGAAGCGGAACGCCGCCCAGATCACGAGCGGGAAGTAGCCGTAGACCCAGGCGGAATCGTGCGGAGGGCCGCCATCGCCCCGGTGAATGACCAGGGCCGAAACGACCGCCACCGCGCCCAGCAGCGCGGCGCATTCCAGGTACCGGCGGGTGTTGCGCGGGAACCTGGGGCGCGAGCCAAGGCACAGCATGGCCGAACCGATGCTGATCGCCCCCACCATGTCGGCGAGCCAGTAATCCCGCAGGCGCTCCCACGGCCCGGCGCCGGTGGTGTGGTACAGCAATCGGACGCTGGCGTATCTTCCGGCCGCCGAGATCAGGATGCCCAGGATGCAGCCCAGCACGATGTAGGACACCGCGCCCCGCAGGGTGCCGAGAGTCACCCTGCCAGGGACGGCCCGCCGGACCAACCAGGCGCCAAGGATCGCGGAAAACGTAAAGACCATTGAGGAAGCGGCAGCAGCGGGGACTTGCCCGGTAAAGTATGCCGCTCCCAGGAAGGAACCCAGGAAGACTCCGGGCAGCGCCTCGAAACCGAGCAACAGGAGTCCGGCGAGCGCCACTCCGGGAGCGGGCCAGATCCAAGGGTGGCGGCCCTCTCCCAGGCCCAAGCTGACGGCGGCCCAACCGGTGAGGAAGACCGCCACCGCCAGGAGCGCCGATCTGGCGGCGCGGGAGCCCACTGATCTTGAGTTCGTGACCGGGCCTCGCATGGGTGTACCCGCGCAGACTCTGGTGGATGCTTCGAGAAAGACACGCGGGGATTACCCCATAGAGTACGCGCCGGGCAAATGCTATACAATATCGAATCCGCGGGCCGGGAAAGCCGGGCTGCGGAAGAACTCCGGCCCGGACCGTCCCAGCGCCGGGCCCCGGATCCCCTATCGAAGGAGCCGTTCCCGATGTCCCCAGAGTCCGACCTGGAAAACTTCATGGAGTCCCAGGGCTACTCCCGAATTCCCCTGCGCCGCAACCGCGTGGGACAGTTCGAAGTGGGCGCCCTGATCAACGGCCGGGAGGCCCGCATGATCCTGGACGCGGGGGCCGCGGGCGCGGTCATGGACGGGGCCAGCGCTCGAGGGCGCTCCATCGCGATGGAGGACGTGAGCCGCCAGCCTGGCCCCGGCGTGAGCGCCCAGACGGTCACCCGCTGCACGCTGGAAAAACTCGACCTGGGGCCGCTGTCCTTTTCCGGCGTGGAAGCCATGATCGCCGACCTGGCGCAACTCAACGAAGTCCTGGTGGAGCGCGGCCACCAGCCGGTGGACGGCGTGCTGGGCGGGGACATCCTGCACGGCCGGGGGGCGGTCATCGATTTTTCCAGCGCTACGCTGTTCCTTCGAGATGCCTGAGGGCGCATGAACCAGGTCCTCGGAAACATCTCCTATCGCGCCTACTACGTGTGGCGGCGGAATCTCGACTGCTACATGACCACCTGGGCCACCAACTTCCTCCCGCCCATGCTGGAGCCGTTCCAGTACCTGGTGTCGTTCGGGCTGGGCCTGGGGGCATCCGTGGGCGTGCTGCATTTCCGCGGCCAGGCGGTGCCCTACATGCGCTACCTGGCTCCGGGGACCGTCGCCATCGCCATCATGTTCTGGTCGTGGTTCGAAACCACCTTTGGTTCCTACGTGCGGATGTACTACCAGCGAACCTTCGATGCGATCACGGCGACGCCGCTGATGCTGGAGGACGTGATCGCGGGCGAGCTGGCCTGGGGCGCCACCAAGTCGGTGCTGGCCGCGACCATCATGCTGGGCGTGCTCTCGGCGATCGGGCTGATCTCGCTCCCGAGCGGGCTGTGGGTGATTCCGCTGGCCATGGTGGGCGGGCTCTTCTTTTCGGCCCTGGGGCTGATCGCCACCTCGCTCGTGCCCACCATCGACGGGTTCAACGTCCCGGTGTTCCTGTTCATCTTCCCGATGTTCACTTTCAGCGGCACTTTTTTCCCGGTGGACAATTTGCCCCTCTGGGCCCGCAACGTGGCCGCGGCGCTGCCGCTGACCTATCTGTCGCGCATGGTGCGCGGGGCCGCGCTGAACCGGCTCCAGGCGAGCGATCTTCTGGTGGGCGCGGCGTTCGTGGCCGGCGCGCTGGTGGCCTCGCACTTTGCGATCGTCCTGATGCGCCGGCGGCTGGTGAAGTGATGGAAGTTCTATTCCTGGGCTCCAGCGGCGCCACGCTGACCCCGCGCGTCGGCTGCTCCTGCCGCATCTGTGCCCGGGCCCGCGAGCGCGGCGGACGCGACGTGCGATCCGGGCCGTCGCTGTACCTCACGGCCAGCTCCGGAGGCCCATCGCCGGATCGGCCGGGCATCCTGGTGGACACGCCGGAGGAGATCCACGCCGCGCTCCTGCGATGGCGCGTGGAGCGGGTGGACGCCGTGATCTATACCCACTGGCATCCCGACCACACCGCGGGGATGCGCCTGTTCGAGCACCTCAACATGGACTGGCTGGCCGAAGGCGGCCCCCGCCCCCACCGCACCACGCCGGTGTACGTGCCGGAGCGGGTGCTCCAGGACTTTCAGGCCCACCACGGCCTGATGGAAAAGCTGCTCTACCTCGAGGGCCGCGAGCTCCTGAAAATTCACGTTTTGCAGGCGGGCCAGGAGTTCTCGGTGGCCGGCCTCACGCTGCGTGCCTTTCCCATGGCCAACCCGGAGCTCTGGACCTACGAGGTGCGCGAGGGCGCGCGGCGGGCGGTGCTGGCCGTGGACGACACGCAGGGCTATGTTCCGGAGGAGTTTTTGGCCGAAGCGGACCTGGCGGTGCTGGAGACGGGCTGGTTCGAACGGGGACCCGATGGGCGAAGGCTCCTGCCCGAGGGGTGGCCGTCGCTGGAGCTGGAGGCCTCCTTCGAGGAATCGCTCCGGATCGCCTCGCGCCTTCGCGCCCGGCGCACCGTCTTTACCCACATCGAAGAAATCAACCAGCGCACCCCGGAGGAGTACGATAAGCTGGCCCGATCGCCGGAGCTTTCGGCGCTGCGGGGCTCGTTCGCCTATGACGGACTGCGCATCCGGGTCGGGGAGGAAGCATGAAGACGAAATGGTTGGCTGCGGGGCTGCTGGCGGGATCGCTCCTCGGCGCATCGCCGGCGGGAGCCACGTGCGACCGGTGCATCGGCTTTCGGGGGCCTGGATTCGAGATCACCTACTGCGACTTTCTGGGCGCGGACGAGCGGCCGGTTGGAAGGCGCTACCACGAGGAATACAAGCAGATGGCGCGGTTCCTTTCCTTCTCCATGAAGGTCCGCGGCCGGGTGGTGAGTGATCCGGCGCTGGTGAAGCGCTTTCACGACGCCATCCTGCACCTGGGCGCCAACGGATGGGACCCGTTCGAGCCCGGCGGGGACCCGTTCCAGCAGGATACGCTGCCGCAGTACGTGCGCCATCCCGATTCCCTGGTGAAGGTGTTCACCTCCCTGCGCGCGGACACCTCCGCGGCCATGTACACGGTGGTCCTGGGCAGTTACCCCAGCGCCGCGCGCGCCGAGGCCGCCGCGGCAAAATGGCTGGCGCTCACCCAGGCCTGGAACGAATCCACGCTCAAGGAGCTGCGCCTGGACGGCTGGAGCTACGGAGATTGCGGGCTGGGCTCCGGATGGGACGCCGACCTGTTCGTGCTGGGGCCGGCCTCCCGCAGACAGAAGGGCTGGCGGGTGCTGCACGGATTCTTCACTTCGGAGCGGGAAGCCGGGCGGGGATTGAAGCGGGTGAAGGAGTTGACCGGGATCGATGGGAAGATGTCGCCGATCACCGTCGATGCGAGGGTCTTTGGTGCGGCGCGGGAGTGGGCGGAAAAAGTGCCGGGCCTGAAAGCCCGCCAGAAGGGCTACTAGAATCATCCCTCACTCCATCCGCTGGCGGCCCTCCAGGGCACGGGCCAGCGTGGACTGGTCGGAATACTCCAGGTCGCTGCCCATCGGAATTCCCCGGGCGATGCGGCTGATGTTGAGGCCGAGCGGCTGCAGCAGCTGGGAGATGTACATCGCGGTAGCCTCGCCCGAGACGTTCGGGTTGGTGGCCAGGATCACTTCCTTCACCACCCCCGCACGCACCCGCGCCAGCAGGCTGGCCAGGTTGATATCGTCGGGGCCCCTGCCGTCCAGCGGCGAGATGGATCCGTGCAGCACGTGATACTGCCCCTGGTACTGCCCGGTCTTGTCCAGCGCCACCACGTCGGAGGGCTGCTCCACCACGCACACGATGGCCGGGTTGCGACGGGAATCGGAGCACATCAGGCACATCTCGGACTCGGAGATGTTCCCGCACTGGGCGCAGTAGCGCACGCTGTTCTTTACTTCTTCGATGGCGCGCGCGAGCCGCACGGCCTCCTCGCGGTCCACTTTCAGGATGTGGAATGCCAGTCGCTGGGCGGTCTTGCGCCCGATGCTCGGAAGGCGCGCGAACTCGTCGATCAGGTTGGAAAGAAGCCGGGAGCTGTATTCCATCCTAGAAGGGAAGCGGGACTCCGCCCGTAAGCTTGTCCATTTCCACCTTCAGGTGCTCTTCCACCTTGGTCTGGGCCTCGCGGAAGGCCGCCGAGATCAGATCCTCGAGCAGTTCCGGATCGTTGGCCCCGACCACTTCGGGATCGAGCTTGATGGCGCACAGCTCGTGCTTGCCGTTCACCTCGACGCGCACCTTGCCGCCGCCCGAAACGCCTTCCATGCGCAGGTCGCCCAGGGTGTCCTGGAACTTCGACATCTTGGCCTGCATCTGTTGCGCCTGCTTCATCAGCATGCCCATGTTTTTCACGGATGTTCTCCCTGGATGAATGCCGGCGCGCAGCCCGTCTCGCGCCTGTGCAAAAAGCTCTATCCGACCACTTCTCCGCCGAACATCTGGATCACCTTGCCCACCAGGTCCGGATCCTGGGGCGCGGCCGTCGCCGTTTCCGCCGGCGGCCCGCCCTTTTCCGGCCGCGGTGGAAGCCCCGACTGTGTCACGCACGTGAACCGCAACGCCGGGCTCCCCAGCTCCGCGAGCGTCTCCTGGATCCAGCCCACGCTGCCTGCTTCCAGGATCGTCTTGCGATGGATCTCACTCGCCACCGCCACCACCACTTCCCCGTCCCGGTGCCCCAGGATCTGCGCCTGCCCCAGGAAAGCTCCGAGCAGGTTCTTGGCCTTGGCCTTCTGGAGCAGCGCCTCCCAGACCCCCGAAGGAAACTCCGAGAGCTGCCCCAGATCCAGAGGCACGCCTGCCTTTGCCGCCGAGGTCTTGAGTCCCCCCAGCTTGGAACTGAGCTTGGCCGCGGCCATCGGGGCGCCGGCAGGCGCCGCTGCGGAAGCAGCCGGCGCCGAAGGTGGCAAAGAAGAAGATGCCGGCGCAGCTTCAGTCGCATCATGAGTGGCAGCCCGCGCGCCTGCGTTAGCGGGCGACGAGAGCGGAGAGGATCCCCGAGTCGGGGAGCTCGGCGGCGTGGTCCCAGGTGCGGCCGATGCCTGCATCGGCCGCGCAAGGGGACCACTCACGCGCCCCCCCCCGCCGGGACCAGCACCCCCACTCTCAAGTTGCTCCAGAATGCGCTCAAGCGTCTTCACCGAATCCAGCCGCGCCAAAGTAACGACGAGCAGCTCCAGCTGGAACCGTGGATGCGCGCTGCGCTCCAGCTTGGCCGCGCCCTCGAGGCAAAGATCCAGCATCTGGATCAGATCTCCTTCCGGCAGCCGCGCCGCCGATTCCACGTAGCGGGCGATCTGCTCCGGCGTGCCCTCCAGCAGCCCTTCGGTGGAAGGGCTCACCCGCGCCAGCATCAATGACCGAAAGTGCTCGCAGAGCCCCGAGAACAGCGTGGTCTCACGCGCACCGCCCGAAAGGGCCTCGTGCAGCAGCTTCAGCGAAAGCTCCGCGTTTCGCGCCTCGACGGCGTCGGAAAGCTGAAAGTAGAACTCCGAGCCCGCGTGCCCCAGCAACGCGCGCACGCGGGCCTCGGTAAGCACTCCCGGCTCCGCGTGGGCGGCCTGGTCCAGCAGCACCAGCGCATCCCGCAGGCTGCCGTCGGCCCGCCTGGCCAGGAAAGCCAGCGCGCCCTCTTCCACCTCGAGCTTTTCTTCGCCGGCGATGTGGCGAAGCCGCGCATGGGCCATGGCCACCGTGATGCGGTGGAACTCGTAGCGCTGACAGCGGGAGCGGACGGTTTCAAGAAGATCGTTGGGATCGGTGGTGGCGAACACGAACACCACGTGCGGCGGCGGCTCTTCCAGGGTCTTGAGGAACGCGTTGAAGGCCTGCTCGGTGAGCATGTGGACCTCGTCCACGATGTACACCTTCTTGCCGCCGCCCGCGGGCGCGTATCGCACCCGCTCGCGGATGTCGCGGATGTCGTCGATGCCGCGGTTGCTGGCGCCGTCGATCTCGATCACGTCCATGCTGGAGCCGTTCAGGATGGACAGGCACGAGTCGCACGTGTTGCACGGCTCGAATCCCTGGCGGTTCTTGCAGTTGAGAGCGCGTGCCAGCACGCGGGCGGTGGTGGTCTTGCCGGAGCCGCGCGGCCCGGAGAAGAGGTAGGCGGGCGCAATCCGGCCCAGGAGGACCGCCTGGGAAAGCGGCCCTGTCACCTGCTCCTGCCCGACGAGATCTTCGAAGCGGAGCGGGCGGTACTTGAGAGCTAGTGAGATGTGGTTCATGGATGCATCCGCCCGGCGGCCAGGAAGGATCGTGCACCTCGCCTGGATCGCTCTTTGAACGCTTCCGTCATGTCGCCGGCTCCGGCCAGGGATCCTCGCGGCACACCCGATCGATTACTTACCGCTGCTACCTTCCGGTCCTGACGGGGTTCGTAGGATCGAATTGCGCAAGACCTGACCTTCATAGCCACGTGCACGCCGGAGGCAGTCCTCCGCGCGACCTCGTACGAAGCATTCCACCCCGCTATAGCGGACTGCGGGCGGGAAGGCGCCGCTAGTGCCCCGTGTAGCACGACCCATCCTCATCGCCGCGTTGCGCTGAATTGGAAGGGAGCCGCCAGGCCGTGGCGGCAGGAAAAAATGGTGGAGATGACCGGGATCGAACCGGTGACCTCCTCGTTGCGAACGAGGCGCTCTCCCAACTGAGCTACATCCCCACGGTACCTATTGTGTTGTTGGATCAATTTTTGCTGCGGGCGGCCGGCCGACCCCGAATGGGGATGCGCCGTCACGCCGTGATTCTACCGCCAAACGGCGTACGATGCAAACGCGCCAAGGCGTTGCCGGAAGCCGGGTTACATGCATGGCGGAGAGAGAGGGATTCGAACCCTCGAAAGGGGTATAAGCCCTTTACACGATTTCCAGTCGTGCTCCTTCAACCGCTCGGACATCTCTCCTGAAAGGCTGGACAAGATGCGGATACTAGCCTGAACCGGGCGCCAAAGGCAAGCCGGGCGTGGGGCTGGATCGGGGCGGAGCGGGATCGGGCGACCGGCGCGGGCCCCGGTCCGGCGATCACGCCGGCGTGGCTGACTTGACCGGAGTGGGTGCTGGAGCGGCCTCCTTGGTGACACCGATCTGGAAGTGCAGATGGGCCTGGTGGGCCTCGCGCCCGCCGGAGCCGAAGGGCATGGAAGTGGCGTGGTCGGGGTTCATGATGCTACCCCCGGTGCCGATGGCGCTGATCGGGTTCACCACCGGGGGCCCGGCTGCGAACGGCCCCTGAGAGGTATCCTGGGAGCGGTCCTGGTAGTCCTCGGCGACGAAGCGGTACATGGAGCTGAAGAAGTTCCGGGCGCGGGTGATGCTGGCTTCCCGAAGATCCAGTTTGGCCGCGTGGTCCACCTTGGCCTGGGCGACCTTGGCGGGGTCCTTGCCGGCCTTGGCGATGGCCACCTGCAGCTCGGGCAGCGCGTCGGCCTCGATGGCCGCCCGGTCCAGCGAATCCAGCCGGAATTCCAGGGTCCGTGAGCGGTCGGTGATGAAGCTGTCGAACACCTTGACCTGGATGGTCTTCTTGCCCGTGGGAGAATCTTTGTCCGGCACTTCGCGGTCGACCAGCTTGGTATTGACGTCGCTCTCCGGCCATCCGGACTTGATGTGGTCCGAGGGAGGCATGCCGGGAAGGCGCTTCTTCTTCTTCGGAGTCGCGCCGATCTCGCTGGCGTCCGGCACCGAGCGCTGCGCCCAGTCCTCCAGCACGTAGATCAGGTCAGGGCCGGCGGCGCCGGGCGGGTCGGGCACGCGCACGCCGACAAAATCCACGGCGCGCCCCTGGTTGTGGCAGTCCAGCGGGGATCCCTGCCCTCGGCCGATCCCGGCGTGGTGAAATTCAATGATCTGGAATGCCGCCTTCAATTTGCGGACCAGCCGAATCAGTCCCACCGCGTTACGCAGGTCCAGGTGCTCAATAGCGGAGTCGGTGAATGCGCCCGAAAAGCCCCTCTTGGCGCCTGTCTGGTTGTTCTTGAACTGCACCCCGTCGATCTGGCCCGCGATCTTCAGGCAGGCCGCCTCCGCCGTGCACTTGTCGACACCCGGGCTCTTGGGCTGCGGGGCGCACGTGCCGTTGGTGACGTCGAACACCGGCTCCGGAATGAGCCGGATCAGCTTCTGCTTGTGGAACGTGACCAGCACCTCGCGCGCCTGCTCCAGGGTCAGGTTGCGGGCGGGAATGTCGGCGTGCAGGTTTTCGATGAAGTTGAACAGGCACTCGTCCATCAGGGTCAGCAGCACCGGCGTCTTGGGCCCGAAGCCGTCCTTGCCTTTGACGAAACGTATTCCGCCCGTGACAAAGACCGTGCCGCCCGCCTGAAACTTGCCCCCCGTGGGGGGCTCGGGCCCGAACTTGGATCCAGGGATGGTGGCCGTGATGTTGAGCAGGCACTCGTCGGCGGCCAGCGGCTTGCCATCGGGGCCCACCGCGGGCGGAACCTGCTTGCGCTCCAGGTCCGCGGTGCGCTCGAACTCATCGTCGGTGATGACCCAGTCCATGCGGCCGTGCTTGGCGGTAGGCCTTCCATTGTTGGGATCCAGGTCCGCCTTGGTAACCTCCTGCCGCAGCCCGATGGTGGCCACCGTGACCCCGGTCAGGATGGCGCCCGAGGGTGTCTTGACGATCACCGAGAGCGGGGTTCCCTTGGGCGCTTCCTTGGCGGCTCCCATCTCACGCCTTCTCTCTCAGCTTGTCGGCCATGGTGTCGTGCACCTTGTGGATGGCCAGCTGCGTCTGGGGGTCCAGGATGCCGGTCGCGACCAGCCCGAACTCATCCGCGTACACCGATTGGAAGGCCGACACCGACTGCTTCAGCGTGAGCCCCCCGCCGAAGCCCAGGTTGACCAGCCGGCGCTGCGCCTGGGTCGCCGGGTCGCCTTCGAGGTCCACGAAGATCGCGTCCTGGAAGGCGAGCACAGGATCCTCTTCCTCTTCCACCGAAGGCCCCCATTGGATGGTGCCCTCGGAGAGACCCGGGGCGCGCCTCACCATCAGGAAGCCAAGCGGGCTGGTCACGCCCTCGCGCGTCTCCTGGCCGCTCAATTCCAGCTTCCAGGCAGCGTTGGGGATGAACCGGCCGCGGGTGTCGTAGAGCCGCACGCGCAGTGGCAGCGGCAGGAACTCGCACGGCGATTCGCTTGCCAGGCGGTCGTAGAACCGGCAGGCAAAGGTGTCGCGCTTGTCCGGGTACTCGCGGCGCGCCGCGGTGCTGGTGCGCCGCTTCTCGCCGTCGGAAAAGAAACGCTTCTTGCAGCCGCCGACGCCCTCTTTGATCCGCGGGCAGGGCCAGCGGGCAAGGTCGATCTTGGTGTTTTCATGGAACATGAAGATGAGCACCCGCCGGTTGGGCGCGTTCTGCTCGTCGCGCTCGGATTTGTTCTCGGGCCTGGAAAACTCCTTCACCTCGTCCCTGGTGAAGAGCAGCACCGGATTGAACTCGCCGCAGCCCTGGAAATCGGCCTTGTGGCCGGAGTCGGCGCCCTTCCCCAGGAAGTCATCCTTCTTGAGCTCCAGATCCGGGCCGCACAGCCGGTCCATGTAGTCGCGAAAGATCTGGTGGCGGGTCAGCTTGTCGTGGGCGCCCTTCTTGGCGCGCTCCTCGGGGTCGGGCTTGGGTTCCGGCGCGGCGGTGTCCTGCGAGTCCTTTTCAAGGTCGTCGTCCGGCCCGGTGGGCAACCGCGTTTGAGTGTGGAGCGGACAGCCCGCGCCCGGGTCGCCTGTGTCCTGGATTTCCGGATCGGGACCGGGAGCCAATGGGTCATCCCCTCCCGAGCCTTTCCTGGGCTGGGGAGGCTTGGCCACCGTGCGGGCCATGATGGGCAGGGTGTTCTTGCGCCAGTCGTCGTTGCCCAGCGGATGATCGAACAACTCGTCCCACAGGGCCACGTCGCGGGTCAGAAGCGCATAGATGGCTTTGGCGCGCCGGCCGCTCAGGTCCTTGTTGTAGTCGTCGTTGCCCACCGGATCGGCGTGAGCGAACACCGAGAGCGGATGCTTGGGGAATTTCTTCACCAGGGCGGCCAGGGCCCGCAGTTCGGCGGCGATCTCGGGGGTGACGAAGGAAGAGTCGAACGCAAAACGCATGTCGTCCACGCACCAGCTGGCGGTGACGCGCAGCCCCGGGGCGAACGTGTTGAACCCCGCGGCCGTGGTGGGAGCCACCAGGAACTCATGCTCCCGCGGATCCGGGTGCTCGATGGCCGCGCCGGCTTCCAGATGCAGGCTGATGGGTGCGGGCTTCTCTCCAGCCATGGATCCTTTCCGGGGACTTCAATCAAGGCGGGCCGAACAACGCCCCCCGGCCCGCCTCGCTCTACATCAGAGGCGGAACTCTACTGCCACTTGAAGGAAAGACCGGCCGACATGTTCCGCGGCAGCCCCGGCTCGAAGAACTCGCCGCCCACGCCGTTGATGAACACCGATGCCACGTGCTTTTTGTCGGTCAGGTTGTTGCCGGAAAGATACAACTGAATGGCGCTGCTGCCAACGGGACGAGTGTAGCCGAGGCTGGCGTTTACCAGGTTGTAGGAAGGCGCCGCGGCGCTGTTGGCATCGTCCGCAAAGTAGCTGCCCGCGCCCTCCACCGAGACTTCCGTGGAAAGCCCCTCCAGCCACTCGTAGCGGGCCTTGAGGCTGTACGTGCTGGACGGCAGCCCGGCCACATCCTTGCCGCCAAAGTCGCCCAGGTCGTTCTTGTAGTTCAGATACTCGTTTCTGGACAGCGTCAGCGCGCCCTGCACCATCAGGGGAGAAACCGGCTTCCACTCCAGGCCCAGTTCCGCGCCTTTGCGCCGCGACTTGCCGGCGGTCTGGAAGTAGCTGCCGCCATCGAAGGGCACGATGTCGTTCTTCACATCGATCAGGTACATGGCAACGTCGTAGTTGATCTGCCCCATGCCGCCCTCGCGCACCAGCTGGCCCCTGGCTCCCAGCTCCAAGGTGGTTGAAATCATCGGGTCCAGAAACGGGTTCAGCCCCGTCTGCGCGTCAAACGGCGGCGGCGGGTCGATCTCGTTGAACGCCGGGGACTCCACGCCTCCCCCCAGCGCCGCGTAGATCGTGTGGTCCCCGGCCTGGTAGCTGATCGCGCCCTTTGGCGTTATGCGGTTGAAGTGTTTCACCGCGCTCAGAGTCGGGTCCTGGAAGTCCTCGAACACATAGTCCATGTCGTCGTAGCGCAGCGCTCCGCGAACCGACCACTGAGCCATCTTGATCTCTTCCTGGACAAACACGCCGGCGCTGTTGGCGCCCTCGCGCTTGTTGGCCTTCAGGTCCGTGCCACGGCCTCCCGTCGGAGTAAGGTTGTAGAACTGGATCGAACCGTCCTGCCAGGCTTCGTCGATGCCGGTGGTCAGGCGACTCTCGGTTCCCTCGCTCACCTGGGTGCGCCACTGGTAGCTGGCGTTCCCACCCACGTGGTAGCGGTTGAAGTCGCGGAACCGATTGCGCTCAGAACGGCGAAGCACTTTGGGCTCCACGTATACCGCTGCGGAAAGGTCGTTCTGGCCGTTCAGGGCTCGGTCCAGCGTAACCGCGGCCCGTCCGACCTGGTTGTTCCGTCGCTCGTCGCGACCCAGGAACTTCGGGTTGGCCTGCTCGGGGGCTGAATCAAGCTGCGCCTGGGTGATCGCGCCCGGGAAGCGGTTGATGCTGGTCACACCATCCAGGAGGATTCCCAGGTTGCTCTTGTCGTCGATCGGAGTGGAGAACCGGGCGTGGCCCTGCGCCACGGAGCCTCCGCTGTGCGCGCGCCAGCCGCCAAACGTGGAATTGGAGACCGTCAGAATCGAGCGTGTGCTGCCCATGAGAAATCCCGCACGCCCCTGCTCACGGTGGTAGCCGTAGGCTCCGCCGCGCTCCGTGGCCTCGAAGTAGGGCGAATCAAAGCTGAAGTCACTGCGAAGGTTGATCACTCCGCCCGAGGCATTTCCGTAAAGAGCGGAAACGTTGGATCGGGAAATTTCCACCTTGTCCGCGCTCCCCAGGTCCACCAGGTCGAGCGAGGTGCGACCATCGGGTTCGGTCACCGGGATGCCGTCGGTGAGCACGCGGATTCCTCGCATGTTCCCGACGTTGGAGCGTTCGCCGCTGCCCCGGGCGCCATATCCACGGATGGTCACGCGCACGTCCTGGGACCCGGAGCGGCTCTGGGTGAATACGCCCGGCACGAATCCGAGCGCGTCCTTCAGGCTGATATTGCGGCTCTCCGAAAATGCCGCCCGATCCACGACCGTGATCGCAGCCGGGGCCGAAAGCAGGGTTTCGGGCCGCCGCGTGCCGGTCACCACCTGTTCCTTCAGGCGGTAGACGATCGAGTCGTGGGGCGCGGCGGAAGTGCCGGCCGCAACCAGGAGCGGCAGAATGATGCGGAACACTCAATTCCTCCGTTTTGAAAGGATCGGACAGATGGAGCAATAAGGCTCCGCTATTATATCCGGAGATCCCTGGCGTCTGGAAATGGATTCTTGCCCGCCCCCCACTATTTGCTAGACTCCCGGCACTCAGAACACTCGTGGAAGTCACCGGGCCAACACGGCCCGGGTTCTTCCCTGCATCATCCCTCCACCTGGGGTCCCCCATGCGCATTGTGTCTTTCCGCGGCCTGGCCGCATTCCTCGCCCTGTGCGTTCTTCCGCTGCTGCTCTCGTGCGGCAGTTCCAATCCCGCCGCACCGCCACCCGCCACCGGCGGGCCCACCTGGACCGTGATGGTGTACATGGCCGCGGACAACACCCTGGCGGCGGCCGCGGCCGGGGACATCGACGAAATGGAAAAGGCGGGAGTGAACGCCAAGATCAACGTGGTGGTCCAGGCCGAGTTCAGCCCCGTTGCGCTGGCAAAGGCCGGTTGCGACCAGCCTTCCTGCATCAACCGGCCCAACTGGAACACCTTCCGCTATCACGTGGACGGCTCGGGCACGGCCCACGACGGGCCCAACGGGGCCGCCACCGACATCGGCAACGTGGACATGACCAGCCCCGCCACGCTCACCGAATTCGTGAGCTGGGCCAAGCGAACCTATCCCGCGCAGCACTACGCGCTGGTGGTGTGGAACCATGGCGGCGGCTATACCGGGCTCATCGAGGACGAGACCTCCAGGCCCGGCCACTTCATGTCGCTGGAAGATGTGCGAAGCTCGATGACAGCCGTTGGCAAAGTGGACGTGATCAACTTCGACATGTGCCTGATGGCCGGCTACGAGACGCTATCAAAGATCCAGGGCCTGGCCGACTACGTGGTTTTCTCCGAGGAGACCGAGCCGGGCGCGGGCAACCCATACGACCTGATCCTGGGCGCGATGTACGCCAACACGGCGATGGATCCGAAGACGTTGGCCACGACCATCGCCGACAAGTACAACCAGAGCTTCAGCGGCGACCGTGCATCGACCACGATCTCCGCCTATGACATGTCCAGGTTTGGAGCGTTCGAGACTTCGCTGAACACGCTGGCCTCGGACCTGACTTCCCGCTCCGGCGTGGTTATCCCGGCGCTTGCAGACGCCGCGGCACACAGCCAGAAGTTTACCTTTCCGCAACTCACCGACCTGGGAGACCTGCTGGATTCCCTGAAGGTGCGGATGGCGAGCGACACCGTGCGGGCCGAGATCGATGCGCTCAAGACCCAGGCGAGCGGCGCTTTCCGGCTGCGTTCCCTGGCCCGAAACGGTTCCGGGGCCGGGCAGTCTGCGGCCGTGGCCAGGGCCACCGGCTTGCACATCGTCCTGCCCAGCGGGATCGGACAGGACGTGCTCCCCGCCAGCGGCCCGGCCAGCTTCACCGCCTACCAGGCGCTCATGCCCGGCAAGCCATGGACCCAATTGCTGCAGGCTTACCTGGGCGGCCAGGGCAGCGCCGACGTGGCGGACCAGGGAGAGAACCGTCTGGAGACCTACCTGGTGTGGAACCCCGGCGCGGTCGCGGCCGGCGCCGACATGGATTTCTGGGTGCTCGAGCCGAACGGCAACATCTTTATCCCGTACCTTGGCTCTGTTACCCCCAACGGCCTGCTGACCGAGGAGTCCTCCAAGAACGGCCAGTACTACGAAGGCTATCTGACCAACCGCTACGTTCAGAAGGGCGTGTACAAGTTCTACGCCAACCTCTTCGCGGACCCCAACAATTTCAGCCCGGTGTTCCAGTTGGCGTACCGGCAAAATCAGAGCGACACCGCGCAGTTCGTCGGCCTGTTCCCGCCGCCGCTACCGCGCCTGGACGTGAGCAACCCATGGCGCAATGATCCCAACGCCACGCTGGCGAAGATCGATCACGGCGACTACAGCGACATCGTACTTATGGCCACATTCACTTCCACCACCGTGCCCGCGCCCACCGGGGGGCGCGTCTTTCACATACAGCAAAGGGGTGCTGCGGCATTCCAGGCATCGGCTTCAGGGCAGGTCACCGCCGCGCAATTCGCGACCATGCGGCGCGTCCTCGGCAAGAACCGCCTCCGCGTCCAGCCGCGCACGCTGAGAGCGGCAATGTTCGCGAATCGTTTTCGAAACTTTGTATCCGCGGAGGTGAACCGATGAAGGCGATCTTCGTGGCGCCCATGGCGGCGCTCATGTGCGTGGCGCTGGCAAGCTGCCAGCCGAAGCCCAAGTCCGGCCTTGGTGGAATCGCTCCTCCGACCGACCGCGACACCACGGTGACGGTCGCGCAAGTGCTGGACTCCCCCGCGCTCGTCGGCTGGAGGGTAAAGGTGACTGGGCGATGCCTGGGCTACGGCACGCCCAAGGCCGTGGGCACGCCGCCTTTGACCCGCAGCGACTGGCAGATGGAGGATGGCGCGGCGGCAATCTGGGTCAGCGGACCGCTGCCCCCCGGATGCAGCGTCACCGAGGGTTCCACCACCAGCTCCACGATCCAGGCGGTGGTCTACCAGGACACGATCTCGATGAAGAGCGCGCCCGAAGTGAAGACCCGGAGATACCTGGTGCGGCGGTGAGCAACCAAGGGCACCTGGGCTTCGGCTGGAGCAAGTTCAAGCTCCACTGGAATGTCTTTGTGCCGTGCCTCGTCGTGCTGTTCGGATCGTGGGTGGCGCTGGAGCTGGCGGTGGTGGCGGTGCACCGGGTGGGCCTGGGCGATAGCTTCATCGGCAAGGGGATTTGGATCGGTCTGCACCTGGCTTTCTTCGTGGTGTATTCCGGCCTGGTGCTGGGGCTCCACGCGATGGCACTGCAGGTGGTGGACGGCAAGGAGCCGGCGCTGCAGATGCTCGCCAGCCTGCTGAGCCGGGGGCCGGCCTACCTGGTGGCCTCGGCGCTGTACCTGCTGGCGGTGGCGGTGGGGCTCTGCTTCCTGATCGTGCCGGGGATCTATCTTGCGGTGCGCTTCGCGCTGTTCGGGCAGGTGCTGGCCGCCGGGCCGGCTTCCGCGATGGACGCGCTGTGGGAGGCGGGCAAGGTGTCGCGCGGACGCTGGTGGGAGTTGTTTCGGTTCCTGCTGGCTTCGTGGGCGCTCAGTCTTGCGGGGGCTGCGGTGATGGGCGTGGGGCTGCTGGTCGCGTTCCCGGTCACGATGATCGCGGCGGCGCACTTGTTTCGGGAGTGGGAGCATCGGGGAATCGCAACAGCCCCATTGGACAACCGACCTACTTGACCGCCACGATCGCCGGCTGCAGCGCCCCGCCGATGTATCCGTAGAAGAGCGAATAGTATCCCAGCACGTACGCATCGCTGAACCCCGCCCGCTTGCAGAAATCCAGCAGGTCCCAGCCGTAGTCGTAGAACACCAGGGATCCCTTTTCGTCCACCGGATTGCCGTGGTAGACCTCGGGCTCCATGTTCACCAGCCGTCCCTGCGCCAGGATCGCCCGCTGCAGAGTCTCTGGCGCGTCGGCGATGAAGGGCGTGCTGCAGAGCAGCTGCCCGCCCGGCTTCAGCACCCGGTACGCCTCGACCAGCGCCAGCTGGATGTTGGGCACGTGCTCGTACACGTCGTTGGACAGGATCACATCCAGCGATTCGTCGGCGAAGCTCAGGTTGAGCGCGTCCTCGTGTCGGATGCCGTTCACGACCTGCCCGGGCTTGTACTCGAAACCCAGGAACTCGCTGGCCTGGATGTGGAGCTCAGGGAACGTGCCGGTGAGCCACTGGTAGAAGGCCGTGACCTGCTCGTAGAGGTAGACGTCGCGGAGCCTGCCCCCGGACGCCTCCAGCATGCGGCGGAAGAACGAGGCCATGAAGCGCTGGCGGTTGTTGAGCCCGCAGAAGGGGCAAACCAGGCGTTCCCGGTAGTTGGGAAAGTCGTACCCGGTGACCTGCCAGTCGATCCGGAACCTGCTGGCCCGCCTGCACGCCTGGCACCAGCCGGGCTGGAACCACACGTCGTCCCGGGGGTGCCCCTCGGCCAGCAGGAGTTCCACCGCCCAGCGCTCGTCGTGGTGCTCGGCGCGCGTGGCGAGATAGGACTGCATGTCGCGGAACTGTTGCAGTTGCATGGATTAAGCCCCCCAAAGAAAAAGACCGCCCTGGCGCGAGCGGGCAGTCCACGGGCGGTCACAAAGATGGCGGAGAGGGAGGGATTCGAACCCTCGGTGAGGTTACCCCCACAACGGTTTTCGAGACCGTCTGATTCAACCGCTCTCACACCTCTCCGCGGCTGATACTAAACGACTTAGCCGCGGAAGCGCAAGGGGGGTGTGGCCTCTGCTGTGGCCACTTTCCCAAAGATCCGGTCTGCTTCTGCCTTTACGTGAGCTTCGGCCAGCCTGGCGTAGCGCTGGGTTGTGACGATCGATGCGTGAC
>JANXVU010000068.1 GCA_025351485.1 Candidatus Eiseniibacteriota bacterium
GCCGCGGGCCCGCGCCCGCGCCTCCGCCCAGGGTTTCGTAGTAAGCGAAGTTGGCGCCGGTGCGGGGATCGGTTCCACCCATGGTGAGGTTGTTCATGGTGCCGCTGCTGGCGGCCGGAATGAGCCCCGGAAGCGCGGAAGCCAGCGCCCGCAGCACCGTGTCGGTCACCCGCTGGGAGGTCTCCACGTTGCCCGCGGCCACGGACGCCGGGAAGCGCGCGTTCACCAGCGTGCCCTCCGGCGCGTGGATCGTGATGGGCGGAAACAGGCCGTGGTTTTCCGGCACCGAGGGATCCAGCAGGCACCGGAAGCAGTAGGTGGAGGCCGAGCGCGTAACCGCAGGTGGGCAATTGAAGGGGCCGGGCACCTGCGGCGATGTGCCCGAAAAGTCCAGGTGCGCACGGTCGCCATTCACCGTGATCGTCACCGCGATCCGGATGTCGCGCTGGCCGCAGCCGTCCCCGTCCAGGAAGTCCTGCGCGCGGTAGGCGCCGTTGGGAATGGCCCGGATGGCCGAGCGCAGCGCGCGCTCGGTGCCCTGCCGCAGCGCCGCTCCGGCCTGCTCCAGCCTGGCGGCGCCGTGCCGCTCCAGCAGCGCATCGAGCCGGCGGAGCCCCACTTCCAGCGAAGCCTGTTGCGCCATCAGGTCGCCGCGGCGCTCCTCCGGGGTTCGCACGTTGGACAGCAGCAGGTCCAGCGTGGAGTCCACGATTTCCCCGCGCGACACCAGCAGCATCGGGGGGATCCGAACCCCCTCGGCGGTGATCTCGGTGGCCAACCCCATGGATCCGGGCTGCGCGCCGCCGACGTCCGCGTGGTGCGCGCGCGAGGCCACGTAGAATAGCGGCCGGCCCGCCCGCATCCGCGCCGCCACCAGGGTCAGGTCGGGCAGGTGCGTGCCGCCCTCGTAGGGGTCGTTCAGGATGGCCACGTCGCCGTTGCGGAGCCGGAGCTTGCGGGCCACCGCCTCGATCGCGCCGGGCATGGCGCCCAGGTGCACCGG
The DNA here is from genome assembly GCA_025351485.1 of Candidatus Eiseniibacteriota bacterium. Taxonomy (GTDB): domain Bacteria; phylum Eisenbacteria; class RBG-16-71-46; order RBG-16-71-46; family JACRLI01; genus JANXVU01. The sequence continues at coordinate 1,004 of JANXVU010000068.1, forward strand.
GATGTGCGCGGCCTGGGCCAGCAGGCGGGCTTTGTCATCGAAGATGGCGCACGAAAAATCCCGCCGTTCCTTGATGTTGGGCGAACTGGAGCTCTTCTGGAGCACCGTGCCCATCTCCTCGGCCACCGCGGCCAGCCACTCCGCGAACAGCGCGCGTTCCACCGCGTCCAGTTTCACCGGGCCTCCAGCATCACTGCGCCGGCCTTGCAGCGGCGCGCGGTGAATTCTTCGGGCACCAGCACGGTGGACGCATAGCCCATCAGGAACGCCGGGCCCTTGACCCGCTCGCGGGGCCGGATCTCCCCCACCGGCACCACCGGGACGGGCTTGCCGAAGTAGCGCGTGGGGCGGCGGAAGCGGCTGAGCCCTCGCTGCGCACCAAAGGGCGCGAAGCGGGCCCGCGGCTCGCGGCCTTCGGCCCGCACCCGCACCGCGACCACTTCCAGCGGGCGCGAGGGATCGAAAACTCCGTAGGCTTTCCGGTGCGCTTCGTGGAAGGCCGCCGCCAGGGCGCGCGTGTACGGCACCCGGAGCTCGAAGGACTGCCCGGCGTAGCGCAGATCCACGCGCCGCTCCAGGCGTACGGAGGCTCCGGCGCCTTCACGGCGCAGTTCCTCGCGGGCCGCCTTTTCCATCGGAACAAACATGGCCTCGAAAGCCCTGGCCGAAAGCTCATCCAGCGCCCCCATCACGGGCCGGCTGCGCTCGGCTGCCGGCGCCGCCACCAGGAGTCCCCACGCCGAGAACGCCGAGGCGTCCAGCGGCACCACCACGCGCCGGATCCCGAGGCGCACCGCCAGCCGGGCCGCATGCAGCCCGCCCGCGCCGCCGAAGCTCACCATCGCAAAATCCGCCGGGTCGTGCCCGCGCTCCACGCTGATTCGCCGGAGCGCCCGCTCCATCACCACATCGGCCACGTCCAGGGCGCCCCTCGCCGCGCGCTCGGGCGAAATTCGAAGGCGGCGGGCGAGCGCGGCGAAGCCATCCTCCACCAGGTCCATGTCCGCCGGAGGACCCAGCAGGCACTCGGGCCACAGAGTTCCAAGGTAGAGGTGCGCGTCGGTCACGGTGAGCTCATCTCCCGCGCCCCAGGCCAGCGGCCCCGGGTCGGCCCCGGCGCTCTCCGGGCCCACCTGCAGCGCGCCCGTCGCGGCCGCGCGCAGGTACGAGCCGCCGCCCGCGCCCACGGTGTGGATGTCCAGCATCGGCACCCGCAGCGGCAATCCTTCCAGCGAGCGGTCCAGCGCGGATTCGGGGGCTCCCTCGAGCAGCGCCACGTCGGTGGAGGTGCCGCCCATGTCGAAGGTGACCAGCCGCTCGATCCCGAGCTCGATCCCCAGCCGGCGCGCCGCGGCCACTCCCGCCGCCGGACCCGAGAGCAGCGTGCGCACCGGTTCGCGTCCGGCGCGCTCCGGTGCCATCAGCCCGCCGGAGCTGGACATCACGCGGAGCCCCCGCTTCCGCCCGAGCTCGCGCGAGAGCCGGTCCAGGTAGCCCTTCATCCTGGGCTGGACGTAGGCGTTGGCCACGGTGGTGCTGGTGCGCTCGTACTCGCGCAGCTCGGGGGCGATCTCGTGGGACACGGACACCACGTGCCCGGCGCGGCGCAGCAGGCGCGCCAGGCGCGCTTCGTGCAGCGGACGGGTGGGAGAATGCAGCAGCACCAGCGCGACCGCTTCGGGCTTGAGGCGTTTCAACCGGGCAAGAAGGCGCCGGGAATCGGAGGCGGTGGGAGCAAGGAGCACTTCGCCGCGAGGACCGGTGCGCTCGGCAAAACCCAGCCGCCCCGCGGCGGGCACCAGTGGCGCCGGGCGGACCGGCTCCAGGTCGTAGAGGCGCGCCCGCGCCTGGCGGCCGATTTCCAGGACGTCCTCGAAACCCGCCGTGGTCACCAGCGCCACCCGCGCGCCGCTGCGGGTGAGCAGCGCGTTGGTCGCCACGGTGGTTCCGTGCAGCACCTGCCCCGGGCCGGAGCGGCCGAGCACGCGGATCACGCCCTCCAGCACCGCCCGCGAAGGATCGTCGGGCGTGGAGGGCAGCTTGAAGCGTTCCAGGGTCCGGCCGTCGTCCACCACGAAGTCGGTGAAGGTGCCGCCGGTGTCGACGCCGATACGGATCATGCCCCTCCGGGGACGATCACCGGGCCCGGCCGGATCGCATCGCCACGATCAGCGCATGGGCGTGCTCGCGGTCGGCGCGCGGCACCGCCAGCGGGTCCACCGAGCGCGAGGCCGGCACGTTCATCCGGGGCCGCTCCATCAGCACGCTGGCCTGCCAGTTGGGCCAGATGGGGCTGGAGAGGTGCAGCACTCCGCTGATGCGCCGGATCCGGTACGCGCCCACGTCCGAAACCAGGAGGTCCCCGTTGGCGGCCAGGGCGATCCCCAGCGGAAAGCCCCAGCGGCTGCGGGCCGCGGGGCCGTCGTCCGAGCCGGAGCTGTCGCTGCCGGCGATGGTGCTGGCGTGGCCGTCCGGGCTCAGGGCCCGCACGCGCCGGCTCTCGGCATCCGCCACGTAGATCCAGCCGTCGGGCGCGACCACCACGCCGTAGGGGTGAAGGAACTGGGTGCGTTCCCGGGGTCCGTTGACGAACCCGGGAAATCCGTTGCCCCCCAGGGTGCTCAATTCCCCGATTGGGGAGGCTCGGCGGATGGTGCTGGAGTTGTTCCCGCGGTCGGCGATGTAGAGCAGCCCGTTCGGCCCAAGCGTGAGGCCCACCGGCTCTTCCAGCGTGCCCAAGATGCCGTCGGCGCGGCCGGCATCCCCCGCCTGCCCGGCAAACGTGGATACCGCGCCTCCCACGATCTTGCGGACCACGTGGTTGCCGATGTCTCCCACATAGATGGTGCCCGAGTGGTCCACGGCGATGCCGACCGGCTCGTTGAAGGCGGCCGTCGAGGTGTCGCCGTCCTTGTAGCCCACGCCGCCCTGCCCGGCCACCGTGATCACCGTGCCGTCGGGGGCGATGCGGCGCACCAGGTTGTTTCCGCGTTCCGCCACGTACAGCATCCGGCCCGGACCCACGGCGACCCCCACCGGGCGGTCGAACTCCGCCGCAAGGCCCTTTCCATCGTGGATGCCACGCTCGCCCCCCGCCAGGATCCGCACCTGACCATTTTCCACGATTCGGACGCGGTTGGCGCCGAACTCGGCCACGTAGAGCGCTCCGGTGGAATCCAGGGCGATGCCGCCCAGCATCTCGAAGGTCGCGGCAGCGGCGTTCCCGTCGTCGGATCCCGCGAGCCCGGTGCCGGCAAAGTTGCTGACGGTGGGGCCGTTCAGCACCGTGACCTGGCTTTCCCCGGTGATCCCGCGCGCCGTGGCGGTGACCCTGGCGCTGCCTGCGGCGACCGCGTGCACCCCGCCGCTGGTGTCCACCGTGGCCACGGCGGTGTTGCTGGAAGCCCAGGTGACCCGGTCGGCCACGAAAAAGCCGGCCGCGTCGCGGGGAGTGGCGATCCAGGGTTGCTCGTCGCCCGAAAGGAGCGTCGCCGAGGCCGGGAACACTTCCACCCGCACCGGCGTGGGCGTTCCGCCCACCACGCGCAGCGCGGCGCGGCGCAGGAGCGTCGGAGTGCGCGCCTCGATGAACACCCGCCCGACCTTCTTGCTGGCGGCCCTGCCGGTGGAGTCCACTTCGGCGATGGCGGTATCGGTCACGGTCCAGTGAACGACGACGTGCAGCACCGCGCCGCCCGAGTCCTTGACCGTGGCGCTGAAAGCGATTTGACCGCCGAGCGACACCTCGGCAGAATCCGGTGCCAGGCTCAGCGTTGCGGGATCATGGTTCGCCGGGGGCGCCGTAGTGGAGGAACCGGAGCCGCAGCCCCCCAGGGCCAGCGCCAGAAAGGTGGAAACAACCAGTGGTAGAAGACGGGGAAGGCGCGGAAGAGCCAGGGGGGAATGCTGCGCCGCAAACGGCCGGGCCGGCTGGCCCTCCGAACAGGGTCGGAAGCTCATCTTCTGATGTCCTCCCCGGGGTCCGCTTGATGGTCGTGGCCTTGGGCCTGGAGGTCGGGGCCGTCGCGCTGGTGGCCATGTTCTTGGCTCTGAGTTCAAGCTTAGGGCACAGGCCCTTCCTGCGGCAAGCGGCGATATCCCTTGGATTCGCCATGGTGGCCGCGCCCTTCCTGGCCTTCCAGGGCCGCCGGGCGGAGCTGCGGCGCGCGTGGCTTCGCCTGGGCCCGCCCGATCCGCGGAGACTGGGGCGGGTGCTGGGCCGGATGGCGCTGGCCATGGTGGGGATCTGGATCATGACCGCGTTGCTCTCGAGCCTGCCCGCGTTCCGGGACCTGGCGCTGCGGGAGCGGACGCTGGTCACCTGGAAGACGCCCGGCGAGCTGGGCGGGGCGCTGCTGTTCATCGCGGCGATGCCCGCGTTCTTCGAGGAGCTCTTCTTCCGGGGGTGGCTGCTGCACCGGCTGGCCGCGGTGTGGCCCGCCCGCTGGGCCATCGTGGCGCAGGCGATCCTGTTTGCGGCCGCCCACGGCCAGGCCGCGCCGTTCGCCCTGGCGCTGGGGTTGCTGCACGCCTGGCTCACGCTGGAAACGGGCAGCCTGTGGCCGGCGATGCTGCTGCACTTCTGCAACAATCTGCTGGTGGTGCTGGCGGCCGCCAAATAGCGGCCTGCCGGCGTGCCCGAGGCCCGGAGGGGAACTAGCGGTAGTTGGTGTACTGCAGGGGCCGCTTGTACTCCTTGCCCTTCAGGAAGTTCATCACCGCCTGGAGCTCGTCCTTGGACTTGGAACTCACCCGCACCTGCTCGTCCTGCATGGCCGCCTGCACCTTGAGCTTGAGAGCTTTGATGTCCTTGACGATCTCGCGGGCCAACTCGCTGTCCAGGCCGGATTCCAGGATGATTTCCTGGCGCACGGTGGCCTTCTGCGCCGGCTCGATCTTGCCGTACTCCAGGCATTTAAGCGAGATGCCCCGCTTGATCAGCTTGCTCTGCACGATGTCCAGCACCGCCTTGAGGCGCATCTCGTCCTCGCTGGTCAGGACGATCTTCGACTCGCCTTCCTGCAGGTCGATCCCGCTGGTGCTGCCTTTGAAGTCGTAGCGCTGGGCCAACTCCTTCTGCGCCTGCTGCACCGCGTTCTTCACTTCCTGCATGTCCACGCGCGAAACCACGTCGAACGAGCTGTCGGTGGCCATGGCCCCCCCCTCCGGGCACGCCGCCCGGCGCTGTCGTCACTAACGAAAAGAGGATGGGCGGCGAGCCGCCCATCCTCCCTCGATATGCCATACCCCGCACGGCCGAAACTCAGGCCAGCAGGATGAGCTTCTTTAGTGCTTGGTGGTGTCCATGGCGGCCGGGGCAGCAGCGGACTCGGCCGGAGCGGTGTTGCTCGTGGTCGTGGTCGAGCTGCTGGTCTCCGTGGTCGTCGACGAGGAACTGGACTCCTTCTTGCCGCAACCCGCCGCGGCGAGAGCAACAGTGAGGACAGCCATCATGAAAAGAACCGTAAGCTTCTTGGTCACTTGGGTCACCTCCTTCCACCTTCCGTTTTTTGAAATCGACCTTTGTGTGGTTTCTTGGTTTGAAATGTCAGAAGGCCGTCATGGCCTTTCGTTGGAGGCTCGGGGACGTTGATTGGTCGCAACGGGCGGCTACGTCCTTGAGCGTCCGCCGGTCGCTCGACGAAGACCGGGCAGATGATGCGGGGGCCATGAAGAACCCCTGCGTCCTGCCGGTATTCGCTATTGCCGCAAGGCTGGAACCGCAAATCGGGCGCGCGGCAGCGTCGGGATCAACGCAGGGGCAGAATAGGAAAGGCCCGGGGATGTGTCAAGGATTTTTTTTCGACCTAAAGCTGTTCCTTCACAACAGGTTAGACCGAAAAACACCCGTCCGGGTCAGACTCCGGACAGGGCCTGGTCCAGGTCGGCCACGAGATCCTCCACATCCTCGATACCCACGGAAAGCCTTACCAGTCCATCGGTAAAGCCCCACTTGATCCGCTCCTCGCGGGGCACCAGGGCGTGGGTCATGGAGGCAGGGTGGGAGATGAGGCTCTCCACCCCCCCCAGGCTCTCGGCCAGGGTGAACAGCCGGACCCGGTTCAGCAGGGTCCGCCCGGCTTCCAGGGAGCCGGTGTCGATGGCCATCATGCCGCCAAAGCCGCTCATCTGCCGGCGGGCCAGGTCGTGCTGGGGGTGGTCGGAAAGCCCCGGATAATAGAGCTTTTTCACCTTGGGGTGGGATTTCAGGAAGTCCGCCACCCGGGCGCCGTTCAGGCTGTGCCGGTCCATGCGGACCGCCAGGGTCTTGATCCCCCGAAGGGCCAGGAAGCAGTCCATCGGGCCCGGGACCGCCCCCACGGCGTTCTGGATGAAACCCAGCTTCTCGGCCAGGTCCTTCTCGGAGGTGACCACCAGCCCGCCGATCATGTCGCTGTGCCCGTTCAGGTACTTGGTGGTGCTATGGGTCACGAGGTGCGCGCCCAACTCCAGCGGCCGCTGGTAATACGGGGTCATGAAGGTGTTGTCCACCGCCAGCCACACCCCCCGCGAACGGCACAACTCCCCGAGGGCCTTCAGGTCGGACAGGACCATCATGGGGTTGGTGGGGGTTTCCACGAACAGCAGCCGGGTCTGGGGCGTCAGAGCCCGCTCGACGGAGGCGGTGTCCGAGGTGTCCCCGTAGGTGAACGTCAGACCATAGTTCTTCAACACATACTCGAACAGCCGGTAGGTGCCCCCGTACATGTTGTGCGATGCCACCACGTGCTCGCCCTGCTTGACCAGGGACAGGATGGCCGAAATGGCGGCCATGCCCGAGGAAAAGGCGTAGCCCTTCACGCCCTTTTCAAGCACCGCGATGTTCTCTTCCAGGGCGAAGCGGGTGGGGTTGTGGGTGCGGGCGTATTCGAACCCGCTGGACTTTCCCAGTTCCGGCTGCGCGTAGGTGGAAGTCTGGAAAATGGGGACGGAGACGGCGCCGGTGCGCGGCTCGGGTGCGTTGCCCGCGTGGATCGCGTCGGTTGAAAAGCCCATTCAGGCGGCCTCGTATTCGATGATGTCGAAGCGGGTCAGGATGCCCACCACGTGGGAGTTGTCGGTCACAAGGAGCGCCGGATTGCGCTGGGCCAGCATGCGTTTGGCCTCGGAGAGGTGGGCGTCCTTGTCGATGGTCGGGAGAGGCTTGGACATCATCGCCGAGGCGAGCTTATCCAGGGAGGAAGCATCTTCCAGGGCAGCTTCCATCACGTCGCCGTCATTCAGCGTGCCCACCACTTCCTTGTCCTTGAACACCGGGATCAGGGAGACGTCGTACTCGCGGATCAGGCCGAGCGCCTTGCGCACCGGATCCCCCACCTCGATGGAGATGAGTGGTGGCATGCCGCGGGACTTGCCCCGGACCACCTCGTCCACCCGCACCATGTCGGCGTCCAGCATCCGGTTCTCGCGCATCCAGTCGTCGCTGTGCACTTTGGAAAGATAGCGTTCCCCGGTATCGGGCAGGATCACCACGACCAGGGCCTCGGGACCGCAGCGCTTGGCCACCTTGAGGGCGGCGTGGGCGGCGGTGCCGCCCGAACCGCCCACTAGGATGCCCTCTTCCCGCGAAATACGGCGGGCCAGGTTGAGCGATTCGCGGTCGTTCACCGTGATCACTTCATCGACCAGGGAAAAGTCCGTCGCGGTGGGGATGAAGTCCTCGCCGATGCCCTCCACCTTGTACGGCCGGGCCTCGCCCATGGTGTGCTTGTAGAAGAACTCGCACAGGATGGAACCCAGCGGGTCGGCGCCGACCACCTGGACCTTGGGGTTCATTTCCTTCAGGTAGCGGGCCGTGCCGGTAAGCGTGCCGCCGGTGCCCATGCCCGTGACGAAGTGCGTGATCTGGCCCCCGGTCTGGTTCCAAAGTTCCGGGCCCGTGGTGCGGTAGTGGGCCTCGGGGTTGGCCATGTTGTGGTACTGGTTCATGTGGAACGCGCCGGGCGTTTCGCGGGTGATCCGCTTGGCCACCTCGTAGTAGCTCTCGGGCGAATCCGGCGCGACCGAGGTCGGGCAGATCACCACCTCGGCCCCATAGGCCCGCAGCAGCACCCGTTTTTCCTGGCTCACCTTGTCGGGCATCACGAAAACGCAGCGATAGCCCCGCACGCAGGCGGCCAGGGCCAGCCCCACCCCGGTGTTGCCCGAGGTGCACTCGACGATGGTCCCGCCCGGCTTGAGCTGGCCGGCCTTCTCGGCCGCCTCCACCATTGAAATCCCGATCCGGTCCTTGACGCTTCCACCCGGGTTGCGGGACTCCAGCTTGGCCAGGACGGTGGCGGACAGGCCGCGCGTGACCGCGTTGAGCCGCACCAGGGGCGTATTGCCGATGGTCGCGACGATGTCTGTCGCGAATTGCACTTTTTTGAGGTCCATGCTCCCCTTTAGTGGGCGATCTTGGCCCAGGCCACGTCGAACTTGAAGTTGGGGTCCTGCTGCGGCGTGTGGCAGGACTTGCACGATTCCCGGGCCTGGCTCAGGTAGTTGGAATCGCCGGTGTCATGGAGCGTGGCCATGCCGTGGCAGGCTTCGCACTGGACGTTTTCCAGGTGGCGCTTCTGGCCGTCGACTTCGATGCCAGGATCGAGCGAGCTGAGATAGCCGCCGGACTTCTGGAAGCCGGTCACATGGCAGGGCACGCAGTCGGGCATGGAGTCCTTGCGGCGGCGCTGCAGCGTGGCAAACGCGTTGGCGTGAGCGGTCTTCACCCAGGTCGCCGCCGCCTCGGCGTGGCAGCGCTCGCACGCCTCGTGTCCCATGTAGTGGTCCGGGCCGTGCTTGATGCTGGAAATCGCTCCGCGGTCGCGCTGGCGCTTCTGGAGCCGTTCGTTGAGGCCGTCCTCGAAGTCCTTGCGCATGTTGGCGTAGACCTCGTTTTCAGGCCAGTGATCCCCGAGGGGAAACACTTCGGCCTCGGCGGAGACCATCTTGCCGGCTTCCAGCGTCACCAGCGTGCGGGCCATGTGCTGGCCCCGGGTGCCGGGCGAGACCACCAGCGCGCTCCCGGTGTGGGTGCCCTTGCCCATCATGATCGGGTTGTTGCCGCCCACCAGGGCCACGTCCAGCCCGGCCAGCTTGCCGGCCAGCAGATCGGCGTCGTGGTTGCCGAGATTGAAGATGCCCACCAGCACGTCGCACTTGGGACGCAACTCGGCGACGATCTTGCGGGCGGTCTCCTCGGGATCCAGGAACTTGACCGAGTCCGGCTTGGAGTTCAGCGCCGCCGGCATGAAGTCCGGGGAGCTGCTCGCCACGCTGAACACGCCCACGCGCAAGCCGCCCACCTGCTCGATCGCGTAGGGCTTGAACAACAGCTTGCCGGTCCGGGCATCGAGCAGGTTCGCCGAAACGGGCAACAGCCCGGCGCCCGCCGTGGAGTCCTGGAAGAGCTTGACGCCCCATGCCAGATCCTTGCCGCCCACTCCGATCACGTGGTAGCCCATCTTCTTCATCATTCCCAGCAGGACCAGGCCCCGCTCCAACTGGAAATCCTCCTGCACCTCGAAGATGTTGCCGGTGTCCAGGAGCAGCGTATTCGGGTATTTCGCTTTCGTGGAGTCGATGAAGGCAGCCCTCCGGGCCACCCCGCCTTTTTGGCCCGAGTGTCAGCCACAGGGAGCAAGCTCGGCATTCACATCCGAGGTGCTCCCGATCATCAACTCGTTTCGGGCCGAAGGCTTATCGACCGCCTGGGCGCCGGCGGATACGAGGATCGCCAGAGCCAACCCGAGCATAAACTGTAAAATCGACTTGGTGGACATGCGTTCGTTTCTCCTTGGGAGAATGGATTTCTCATTGTACGAGGCCTATCTGGGGCCTGTCAACGCGCGACACCACGTATGCGCTCAAATTTCTTTAAGACGCGCCAATTACTGTATACCATGCTCTTCATGCGGCCTTGGCAGTGATCGAACCCTTGACTTATCGCACTGAATACACTCTCATTCATTTTCGAGGCGCACTCCGATCGTGTTGGGCCCCGCAGCAGCATCCAAAGTCCCAAAGGAATCCAAATGGAACTTGAGGTGGAGGCAGCTTTGTCCGGCACCGTCGTATCCCATCGAAGCCTCCGCGCTCCCCTGTCCGCGATCGCCGTGCTCCTGCTCGCCCTGTGGGCGCCGGTGCACGCCTCGCCCCTCGACATCATTCCGAGCAGCGACGGCACGACCGTTCCATTTCCCCGCACGGGCGTCTATCTGCGCCTTTCGGGAGACGGACACCAACTGGATTCCGACGCCATGGTGGCCAAGATCGCCCGCTTCAGCGTGGCGGTGATCCCGGCCAGCCCGGCAACCGAGAACTACGCCAACCGGCTGCAGCAGATCCGGGCCCGGAACCCGAACATCATCCTGCTGGCCTACTTTCCGGCGGACTTCATGTGGGACGGCTCCCAGTACCCGGCGGGCAACATCTACGGTGACTGCTGGCGCCTGTTCCAGTCCAACGACTGGTGGCTGTACGCCACCGACGGCAAGCCTTTCTTCTACTTCGGCAACACGTTTGACCTATCCCGCCCCCAGGCCCAAGCCGGCCTGGCCTCGCTTCTGGCGACCCGGGTGATCTCCACCGGTCTCTGGGACGGCATCTTCCTGGACGATCTGTGCGAGGACGTCTACTGGAAGCAATCGTTCAACAACCAGTTCGTGGATGAGAACCGGGACGGAATCCCCGATCCGCAGGCGGTGTTCGACCCGATCTGGAAGGCCGGCACCGACTCGCTCGCCTCCAGGCTGCGCGCGGCCGCCGGGCCCAGCGTGCTGCTCGCGGGCAACTGCGCCTACGGCTCCAAGTGGACCACCATGAATGGTTGGATGCGGGAAGACTTCCCCAACCAGGGCGACTGGATCAGCAACATGTTCAGCACGTCGGGCGGGTACCTGGTCAACGAGCAGAACTATCGCACCCCGCACGCCAATTTCATCTACTCGACGTCCCAGGCCCCGCCCAATCAGTTCACTCCCGGCAACCTCCAGTTCCTGCGCTTCGGCCTGGGCAGCACCCTGCTGGGCAACGGATACTTCATCTTTGATCCGCGTATCGACAGCCTGATCGTGGCCGACTGGTGGTTCGACGAGTACGACGCCGGGGGCAGGGGCGCGGGCTACCTGGGCACGCCGACCGGGGCGTACTACCAGCAGATCGGGCGGTTGACCACGCCGGAGATGCTGGTCAACACCGGGTTCGAGAGCGGGCTCGCCAGTTGGGCCCCGTACTCGCTGGTGGGAAGCATCACCACCGATCCGGGAACCCACGTGGAGGGAAGCTATTCGGCGCACGCCGCGATTCCGTCCGCCACGTCGTATCCGAGCCAGATCCACCTGCAGCAGACCCGCCTGGTATCGATCCATCCGTGGTCGCTTACCTTTTGGGCCAAGGCCGCCGCTCCGCGGCTCTTGTGGGTGAACGTGCAGTCCACCACCAGCCCGTTCACCATCTTCTGCAACACTCCGATCAACCTGACCAGCCGGTGGACGCAGTACCAGGTCCCATTCCAGCAGTCGGCGAGCGCCACCGACAACATCCAGTTCCAGATGGGCCAGCAGGCCGGCGACGTATGGCTGGATGACGTGCACCTGCAGGTGGGATCCTCGAGCATCTACCGGCGCGACTTCACCGGCGGCACGGTGCTGGTGAACAGCACCACCAGCCCGACCAGCATCACCCTGGAACGGCCCTACTACCGCTTCTTTGGGTACCAGGATCCGTTCACCAACAACGGGGCCATGGTGAACTCGATGCTGCTGCCCGGGCGGGACGCCGCGATACTGCTGAACACCGAGGTCCCGGACACCATCTCGGGCGGAGGCGGGATCAAGGGCCCGCCGAGGCCCATCCCGTTCTCGGCCGTGCCGGGGGTTTCGGGCGCGGGAGTGGACTTTTCCATGACCCTGCCCTCGCCTGCCGTGGTGGCGGTGCGGGTCTACGACGTGACCGGCAGGCTCGCGGCGGTGGTCCGGCAGGGATTCGAGTCCGCGGGGAACTACGCGTTTCACTGGGACGGGCGCACTTCCGCCGGGGAAGCCGCCCGGGGGATCTATTTTGCGCGCCTGGTGGCGCAATCGCCGCAAGGCAGCATGTCCGCGGTGGCCCGGCTGGTGCTGCTGCGCCGGTAGGGCCGCGGGCCGCGTAAATCGGGATCGATTCACGGATTGGGGCCGGTTCCGCGCGCGCGGGGCCGGCCCTTCCGCTTAAGCTCCACCGCCAATCTGCCGATACTTCCCTACTGAGATATGAGTGCTCTCCCCGCGGACTCCGTTTGCGCCTTCGGGCGCGTCCCGCTCCCGCCCGGCCTGTCCCGGGTCCTGGCGGGCACGCTGCTGCTTGGTCTCGTGGGCCTGTCCGCTCCGGCCTCCGGAGCGCTTCCCCCGGGGCCCCGCCCGGTGCGGCCCGAGGGCGCGCTGAGCGTCATTCAGATTCCCGACTATCCGCACCCGGCCCTGTACATGCGTCTTTCCAGCGACGGGCACCAGCTGGACTCGGACGCGATGGTGGCGAAGATCGCGCGCTTTTCCATCGCGGTCATCCCCTCCAGCCCGGCCACCGAGCAGTACGCGGCCCGACTGGCGCAGATCCGCGCGCTGAACCCGCACATCATCCTGCTGGCCTACTTCCCGGGCGACTTCATGTGGGACGGCTCGCAGTACCCGGTGGGCAACATCTACGGAGATTGCTGGCGGCTGTTCCAGTCGAGCGACTGGTGGCTCTATGCCACCGATGGAAAGCCGTTCTCGTACTTCGGCAGCACCTTCGACCTGAGCCGCGGCACGGTCACCTCCGGACTGGCCAACTTCATCTACAACCGGGTGCTTTCCACGGGGTTGTGGGACGGCGTGTTCCTGGACGACTTTTGCGAGTCCAACTACTGGAAAGAGCCCTTCGCGGGCCAGTTCATCGACCAGAATCGCGACGGAGTGGCGGATCTCCAGGCGACGTTTGATCCGGTCTGGAAGGCGGGCACCGACTCGCTGGCCTCCAAGCTGCGCGCGCTGGTGGGCCCCGACATGCCGATCGTGGGCAACTGCGCCTACGGTTCCAAGTGGACCACCATGAACGGCTGGATGCGCGAGGACTTCCCCAACCAGGGCGACTGGACCTCGAACATGTTCCACGCCTCCGGCGGCTACCTGGTGAACGAGACCAATTTCCGTTCGCCCCAGGTGAACTTCGTATACTCCACGTCGGTCGCTCCGCCGGCCCAGCTCAACCCCAACAACCTCCAGTTCATGCGCTATTGCCTGGGCAGCACGCTCCTGGGGAACGGCTACTTCGTGTTCGACCCGCGCATCGACAGCCTGATCGTGGCCGACTGGTGGTTCGACGAGTACGACGGCGCCGGGCGCGGCTTCGGCTACCTTGGACAGCCCCTGGGGGGTTACTACCAGCAGATCGGCAGCCTGGGCACGCCCGAGCAGCTGGTCAACACGAGTTTCGAAAGCGGGATGGCGCCGTGGTCCCCGTACAATCCGGTGGGGGCTTCCCTGCTGGACATCTCCACCGCCGCGCAGGGCACGACCTCGGTGCACATGGTGATCCCCAGCGCCACCTCCTACACCAGCCAGGTCCACCTGCAGCAGACCCTGACGCTGAGCCCCCGCCCGTGGTCGGTCACCTTCTGGGCCAAGGCGGCTTCGCCCAGGCACCTGTGGGTGCAGGCGCAGCGGGTGGACTCGCCGTTCACCATCTTCGCCTACCAGGCGGTAGACGTCGGGACCACCTGGAAGCAGTACCAGGTGCAGGTGAACGTGACCGCGACCTGCCAGCTGAATCTTCAGCTGCAATTCGGGTCGGAGGCGGGCGACGTGTGGGTGGACGACGTGCACATGCAGGCGGGAGCATCTTCGGTGTACCGGCGGGATTTCCAGCACGGAACGGTGCTGGTGAACAACACCACTTCGACCTCGACCATCAACCTGGGCCAGAGTTTCCAGCGCCTGCTGGGGACCCAGGACCCTCTGACGAACAACGGCCAGATCTCCAGTTCCATGACCGTACCGGCCCAGGACGCGCTGATCTTGATGAACGTCTCCGCCGATGTCACCCCTCCGGCGGCGGTGAGCGACCTGCACATGATCGGCCAACCGCACTGACGAAGGCCGAAGGCGCCTAGAACAATCCCCCGAAGCTGCTGAGCCCGCCGAGCCCGCCCAATCCCCCCAATCCCGTGGAACCGCTCTGGTACTGGATTTCCGGACGGTCCTTCACCCCGATGCGAAAATAGTATTCCGAGGTCCCGGGCGAAATCCGGCGGCTGAACGACGCCTCCCAGCAGTGCAGCTGGCGACGGGCCGAGATCTCCTGGTAGACCGAAATCCCCCTGGAAAGATCGAACTGGTTGCCGTAGTCGAAGTGCCAGTTGGCCGTGAGATCGAAACCCAGCTGGGTGCGCAGGCGCTGCGACTGGAACCACCGGGGCGCGCCCAGCGCGTCGCGACCGGCGCTGCCCCCGTACGAATACGACAAGGACAGATTGTAGGCCCCCGCGTTGCCCGGGGCCGAGCTGGCGCTGAGCGGCACCCGGCGTGCCGCCGAGCTGGTGTCGGGCGCGAATCCGAACAGCCGCCCTCCCCGGGTGAAGCTGGTGTTGAAACTGGCCTGGGTGATCGCCCGGCCCAGCACGGAGTAGGGGTCGTAGGTGGCGCTGGCGGAAAAGCTTCCCACCGGTCCCGGATAGACCGAGAGATTCGCTGCCACCGGGCTCCACGGCTTCTGGGCGTGCTCCGCGGCCAGGAAGTCGTAGCTCGTTCCCAGGCTGAGATTGGCGAAGTTGTCGAGCCGCTTGATCTCGCCGCCGCTCTTGAGCTTCAGCTGGTAGGTGT
>JANXVU010000120.1 GCA_025351485.1 Candidatus Eiseniibacteriota bacterium
CCATGGGACCGGCCGGCGTTTCCTATCCCTTTTCCTCTGCCGGCCACCGCCTTCAGAAACCACGGATCTCCCATGTGCGGAATTTGCGGTCTCGTTGACTTGAGAGAACATGCCCACCGGGATCCCGGCACCTTCCGCCGAATGCGGGACGTGCTGCAGCACCGTGGCCCGGACGACGAGGGCGAACTGGACTCGGGCCCTGCATACCTCGGTTTCAGGAGGCTCTCGATCGTGGACCTGGGCGGCGGGCACCAGCCGATCTCCAACGAGGACGGCACGCTCCACATCATCTTCAACGGCGAGGTCTTCAACCACGCCGAAGTCCGCCCCGACCTCGAGGCACGCGGCCACCGCTACCGCACCCACTCGGACGCCGAGACGGTCCTTCACGGCTACGAGGAGTGGGGGCCGGCGGCGCTGGAACGCTTCCGCGGCATGTTCGCGCTCGCCATCTGGGATTCCGCCCGCGGGCGGCTGTTCGTTGCGCGCGACCGCCTGGGGATCAAGCCCCTCTACTATCACCAGCGCGGGGGGCTGTTCGTGTTCGGCTCCGAGATCAAGGCGCTGCTGGCCCACCCGGACGTGCCGCGCGAGGTGAACCGCTCCGCCGTGTCCGACTACGTGACCTACCGCTACGTGCCGGGCCCCGAAACGCTCTTCGAAGGCATCCACAAGCTGCAGCCCGGGCACCACCTGGTGCTGGAGGGCGGCCGGCTCACCGAGACGTGCTACTGGGACCTTGGATACCAGGAGCGCTTCCAGGGTTCGTACGAGGAGGCCTCGCAGCAGGCGCGCGCGATGATCACCGAGTCGGTGAAGCTGCGCCTGATGAGCGACGTGCCCCTGGGCGCGCTGCTCTCCGGCGGGGTGGACTCGTCGATCATCGTGGGTTGCATGGCGGGCCTGATGGACCGCCCGGTGGACACCTACTCGGTCGGGTTCAAGGCCCGCGGCGACTACAGCGAACTGCGCTATGCCCGCATGGTCTCGGAGCGTTTCGGCACCCGCCACCACGAGCTGGAGGTGGGCGAGGAGGACGTGCTGGACCTGCTGCCCCGGCTGGTGTGGCACCAGGACGAGCCGGTGACCGAGCCGGCCGCGTTGCCGACCTACCTGATCTGCAAGATGGCGCGCCGGGACGTGACCGTGCTGCTCACGGGCGAGGGCGGGGACGAGCTCTTCGCCGGGTACGCCAAGTACGCCCACGACCGCTACGCCGGCCTGTACTCGGCTTTTCCGGCCCCGCTGCGCCGGGCGCTGCTGGCGCCCCTCGGGGCGCGCGGCCGCCGGCTGCACATCGCCGACCGCAGCCTGGGCATCCGGGACGAGGCGGAACGCTGGAGCTCCTGGTTCGCCGGCTTCGACGGCGCCGAGAAGCGGTCGCTGCTTTCACCGGAGTTCGCGCGCGAAGTTTCCTCCACGCCCTCCAGCCGGATCTTCGCGCGGCACATCGCCCGGGTGGCCGGAGCGGACTCCCTGAGCCGCATGCTGTACGCCGACACCAAGGTGTGGCTGCCGGACGACTTGTTGATGAAGATGGACCGCATGAGCATGGCCGCCTCGGTGGAGGCGCGGGTGCCGCTGCTGGACCACAAGCTGGTTGAGTTCGCCGCTACGCTGCCGAGCTCCTACAAGGTGCGCGGCCTTTCCGGCAAGATCATCCTGAAGGACTGGGCCCGGGAGCTCCTGCCGCGCGAGGTGGTGGACCGCCGCAAGGTGGGCTTCACCGTGCCGGTCGGCGAATGGTTCCGGGGGGGGCTGCGGCCCTACCTGGAGGATTCCTTGCTTTCCGCCAGGTCCCGCGCGCGGGGGTACTTCGCGCCTGGCCACGTGGAGCGCCTGGTGAAGGAACACCTTTCCGGGACGCGCGACCACGCGCGCGCACTGTGGACTTTGGCCATGCTCGAGACGTGGCACCGGCTGTTCGTGGATTCATCCAATTGGTACGACGCGGCCCCGGCCGAACTGCGCCTCTCGGCGTAGCGCCCGCGGCCATCCCCCGGAGGTCTTCTTGAAAATCGCGGTCTATGGTCTGGGTTACGTGGGCAGTGTCACCTCCGCCTGCATGAGCAAGCTCGGGCACGAAGTGATCGGGGTGGACATCCAGCCGCTCAAAGTGGACCTGATCCGCTCCGGGAAGAGCCCCATCGTGGAGGCCGGGCTCGGGGAGATGGTGGCCGAGGGAGTCAAGGCCGGCCGCCTGACCGCCACCACCGACTTCCTCGAGGCCATGCGCCGCTCCGAGATCTCGATCCTGTGCATCGGCACGCCCAGCGCCGAGGACGGGTCGCTCTCGCTGGACCAGGTGAAGAAAGTGTGCTCCTCGCTGGGCGAGGCGCTCAAGGAGAGCAAGGGCACGCACCTGTTCGTGCCCCGCAGCACCATGCTCCCGGGGAGCTGCGAGGACGTGCTCATGCCCGAACTGGAGCGGGCCTCGGGCCGCAAGCCCGGCGACGGCTGGGACATCGCCTACGTGCCCGAGTTCCTGCGGGAGGGCACCGCGGTGGAGGACTTTTTCGGCGCGCCCATGGCGGTGATCGGGGCCCGCACCGAGGAAAGCGGAGCGAAGCTCCGCAAGCTCTTCGAGGCCACCTCGAACAACGTGGAAGTCACCGACATCCGCTCGGCCGAGATGGTCAAGTACGTGTGCAACGCCTGGCACGCGCTCAAGGTGGTGTTCGGCAACGAGGTCGGCAACCTGTGCAAGGCGCACGCGATCGACAGCCACGAGATCATGCGCATCTTCGCGCTCGACACCCGGCTGAACATATCCGCCCACTATCTCAAGCCGGGTTTCGCCTTTGGCGGGAGCTGCCTGCCCAAGGACGTGCGCGCCATCCTGCGCCGCGCCGAGGACGCCCAGGTGCGGGTGCCGGTGCTGTCCGCGATCATCCCCAGCAATGACCAGCAGGTCGCGAACGCCATCCGGGCCATCGAAAAGACCGGGAAGAAGAAGGTCGGCATCCTGGGCCTGTCGTTCAAGGCCGAGACCGACGACCTGCGCGAGAGTCCCATCATCCGGGTGCTGGAATCCCTGGTCGGCAAGGGCTACAACCTGAAGGTCCACGACGAGAACGTGGAGATCTCGCGGGTGATCGGAGCCAACCGGCAGTTCCTGGAGGCCGAGGTCCCGTACCTGGAGGCGATCCTCAAGCCCACGGTGGAGGAGGTGCTGGAGCACGCGGAGGTGGTGGTGGTTGCCAACCTCGCGCCCGCCTACCGGTCCGTCCTCGACCGGCTGCGCCCCGACCAGTTGCTGATCGACCTGGTGCGGATCCTGCCCCGGGGCGCGGCGCGCCCGAAAGGATACATTGGGCTCTCCTGGTAAGGTCCTCGTCCTCGTCGAAAACCTGACCGTGCCGTTTGACCGGCGCGTGTGGCTCGAGTCGCGGGCGCTTCGCGACGCCGGCTGGCACGTTTCGGTGATCTGCCCCGAGGGGCCGCCGTGGACGGCGCCCTACGAGTGCCTGGAAGGCGTGCACATCTACCGCTATCCCGCGCCGCCGCCCACGCCCAGCAAGTTCTCCTACGTGCACGAGTTCCTGCACTGCTGGCTGCACAGCCTGGGACTTTCCTTCAAGGTCCGGTCGCAGCAGGGCTTCGACTGCATCCACGCCTGCAACCCGCCCGACACGTTTTTCCTGATCGGCTGGCTGTGGAAACTCTTCGGGGTGAAGTTCATCTTTGACCAGCACGACGTGTGCCCCGAGGTGTACCTGTCGCGGTTCGGCGCGCGAAAGGACTTCCTCTACGCCGCCCAGCTCCTGCTGGAACGGCTGACCTACGCCACCAGCGACCTGGTGATCGCCACCAACGAGAGCTACCGCCAGGTGGCTCGCTCGCGGGGCGGGGTCAAGGACTCCCGCTCGGTGGTGGTGCGTAGCGCGCCCGATCTGGGGCGGTTCCGAAGGGTGCCCGAGGAGATCGCGCTCAAGCGCGGCAAGCGCTTCCTGATCTGCTATCTGGGCGTCATGGCCCCCCAGGACGGCGTGGACTTCCTGCTCCGGGCGATCCGGCATATCGTGCAGGTGAGGGGGCGGCAGGACTTGCACTTCGCGTTGATCGGTTCGGGGGACTCCCATGCCGACCTCAAGCGGCTGGCCGTGGAGATGGGGATCGAAGGGTGCACCGAGTTCACCGGCCGGATCTCCGACGAGGACGTGATGCGCTATCTTTCCAGCTGCGACCTGGGCGCGGCCCCGGACCCGCTCAACCCGCTCAACGACATCTCCACCATGAACAAAGTGCTGGAATACATGGCCCTGGGCCGCCCGCTGGTGGCCTTCGACCTCAAGGAAACACGATATTCCGCGGGGGACGGGGCCCTGTACGCCGAGCCCAACCGCGAGGACGACCTGGGGGACAAGATGCTGCAGCTCCTGGATGATCCCGCGCGGCGCGCGGCCATGGGAGCGCGCAACGAGACCCGGCTGCGCAACGAGCTGTCCTGGGAACGGAGCGCCTCGGCGCTCACCACCGCCTACTCGAACCTCCGGGCCGGCCGCCCGCAGCCCTAGGGGCCGCGATGAAAGTCTGGTCGCGGATTTCCGGAACCCAGCCCGGTGGCACCGAGGAAGTGGCGGGGCGGCTGGCGCTGGACATGGCCGTGCGCGGCCACCAGGTGCGGTTCTCGATGCCGCGTTCGGAGGCCCTGGACGCGTGGGCCTCGGAGCTCCTGGGGCAGGGCCTGGAAGTGGTGCGCGAGAAGGAAGTGACCTCGCGGCTGGACTGGGCCGGAATGGCCCGGGCGGCCCGGCAGATGGCGGAATTCCAGCCGGAGGTGGTGCACCTGCACCTCAACCACGCCACCGCCGACCGCTACTTGCCGCTGCTCGGGCCCCGGGGAGCGGCCTGCGTGAGCACCGAGCACGTGCGGCACGAGGTGGACACGTTTTCGCAGCTGGCGCTCAAGCGCTGGGGATCGACGCGCATCGCCAGGGTGGTGGCCGTTTCGGACTCGGTGCGCAAGTCGCTGGTGGAGCACTACCGCATCGCGGAGTCCCGGGTGCGGGTGATCCGGAACGGCGTGGACCTGGCGCGGTTTCATCCCGGCGACCGGGCCCGCTCGCGCGCCCGGCTGGGCCTGCCCTCGGTGGGATTCGTGGTCGGGAGCGCCGGGCGGCTGACCCGCCAGAAGGGCTTCGATATCCTGCTCCGCGCCTGCGCCCGCATGGAAGGCGCCTGGGTGCTGGCGATCGCCGGCGAGGGAGAGGACGAGGCCGCCTTGCGGGCGCTCGCCGCCGAGCTGGAGATCGAGGACCGCGTGCGCTGGCTGGGGCGCCTGGAGGCGCCGGAAGACTTCTACCCCGCGCTGGACGCGTTCGCGCTGGCCTCCCGCTGGGAGGGCCTGCCGCTCACGCTGCTGGAGGCGCTCGGCTGCGGGATCCCGGTGGCAGCCAGTGCCGTCGACGGCATCCTGGAAGTGCTGGCCGAGGGCGGCGGGGTGATGGTGCCCGCGGAATCCCCGGAAGCCCTGTCGGCCGTCCTGGGAGTGTGGCGGGACCACGAGGCGCTCAGGCGCCAGGTGGCCGTGGATGCCGAGCGCGTGGGAAAAGTGAACGACTGGAGCCGCACCTCGGAGTCCTACGCCGCGCTTTATGAAGAGGTGACTGCATGGAAGAGGTCCAGCTTGCGGCAGTGGTGGTGACCCACGACAGCGCCGCCTGGGTGGAAGGCACCCTGGAGGCGCTGGAGCGCGAGCTCGCGTCCCATCCGGGCGCGACGCGACTGGTGGTGGATGCCGCTTCGGTGGACGATACCGCCGCCCGGGCCCGCGCCCGGGGCTGGCGGGTGATCGAGCTCGACCGCGCCTGGGCCACCGGAGCCGGGGCCGCCCGCGCGGCCGGCATGGGGGCCGCCCTGGCCGACCGGGTCTTGCTGGTGGACGGCGACGTGGCGGTGGAGCCGGGCTACCTCGAGCGGGCCATGCGGTTGCTGGACGGCGATCCGCGGCTTGCGGGAGTGGGTGGCCAGTTGCGTTTCGACGAAGGCCGCGGCGTTCCGCCTCACTCCGGCGCTCCGGAGACCGAGGTGGACCTGTTGGCGGCGCTGGCGCTCTATCGAGCCGGGGCGGTTCGCGAGGTTGGCGGATTCGTGCCGTGGCTCGAATCGGAGGAGGATGCCGACCTCGGCATGCGCCTGCGCCGCGCCGGGCACCGTCTCCAGCGGGTCCAGCCCGGAGGCATCCACCGCAGCGGGCCGCGGGGAGGCCTCTCGGAGACTTTCCGCCGTTTCGAGTCCGGCCTCTACCACGGGCAGGGCCGGGTGCTGCGCCTGCGCTGGGGCTCGAACCTGTTCGAAGAGACCCTGGTGCGCCAGCGGCTCTATCTGGGCGTGATCCTGTTCTGGTCCATGGTTTTGATTTCTCCGTGGATGTGGGCGCTGGCCCCGCTGGTGGCCGTGGGAGTCCTGGTGGCCCAGGCGCTGCGCAAAAACGGGCTGGGCCCGGCGTTCGTCGGGATGGTCACCTGGCACGTGATGGCCGTGGGTCTCCTTGCCGGCTGGATCTCGGCCCCGCCGGCGAAGGAGTTCCGGGTGGCCCGTGATTCCGCGGAAGTGAAGTGAAGATCCGCGGGCTGTACGACAACAACCTCTATCCGGCGCGTTTCGGCGGATCGGAACGGATCTACCGGCTGTACCGGCACCTGGCCGGGCACGCCGAGGTCACCGTCCTGAGCCTGCTGCTGTCCCGGGAGCATGCTCGCCGGAGTGAAGTGGTGGAGGGGATCCACATCGAACGCCGCAAGCCGTTCTATCCCACGCTGGCGCACTACGCCGAGCGGCTTCGCCTGCTGCCGATGCACTCGGTGTTCCGCCTGCACCAGGCCCTGGGAGGCCGATTCGCATGGCACTTTCGAGAGGAGCGCGCCGTCTACCAGTTCGACAGCTTCCTGCTCACGGCCTGGTACGACCGCGTTCCGGCGGGGGCGCTCAAGGTCTACCAGGCGGTGAACGTGGAGACCGACTGGCACCGGGGCGCGCTGGGCCGGCTGTTCGATCCCGTGGGCGCGGAGCGGTCGCTCCGGGAGATCGAGCGCCACGCGGTGGGGGGCGCCGACCTGGTGCTGTACGTCTCGGAGCAGGACAAGGCACGGCTGGTCTCCGACTTCGGGGCGCGTCCCGAGCGGATGATGCATGTGCCCAACGGTTTTGAACCCGGAAAGTTTCAAGGCTCCAACACGGCGGAGCGGCTCGAGTGGCGCGCCCGGCTCGGCTACTCGTCCTCGGACCGGGTGGCGGTCTTCACCGGATCCAGGATGGCGCACAACCTGGAAGCCGCCCGGTTCATCGCGCGCGACCTGGCCCCGGAGGCCTCGCGCCTGCTGCCTGACGTGAAATTCCTGATGGTGGGGGACCTGGCCGAGGGAGCGCTTCCACCCAACGTGCGTTGCACCGGGACGGTGGAAGAGGTGCCGCCCTATCTTTCGGCCGCCGACTTGGCGCTGAACCCGGTGACCTCGGGATCGGGGACGAGCCTGAAGGTCCCGGAGTTCCTGGCGGCCGGACTGCCGGTGGTGACGACGGCCTTTGGCATGCGCGGCTTCGACGACCTCCTGCCGTGCGTCACCGTGGCCGCGCTCCCGGAGATGCTGGCGGGCCTGCGGCGCGTCGCGGCGCAGCCCGCGGACACCCGCGTGCGGCTGGCGCGCTACGAGTGGTCGCGCCAGGCCGGGCGCATGCTGCGCGCATACGAGGCCTGGTTTGAAAACCCCGGGGAGGCGCCGCGGACATGGGCTTCTATCGCCTGATTGAATCGCGGGTGCGCGGCGCGAAGGACTATGCGCGGCTCGACCCGGTCAAGAAGAACCTGGTGCGATCCCTGCGCGAGGCCGCCTCGCGCTGCCCGCGCGGCCGCTGGCTCGACATCGGAGCCGGCTCCGGCGTGCACCGCGAGGTCTTCGCGGCCATGGCCGGCACCTACGTCGGGGTCGACCCGGCCCCGCGCGGCCCGGGGGTGATCCGGGCGCTGGGCGAGGCGCTGCCGGTGCGGCCGGGCAGCTTCGACGTGGCGGTGCTCTCGGAGGTCCTCGAGCACGTGCGCGATCCGCACGCGGTGCTGCGGGAGGCCCGGGATGCGCTCCGGCCAGGGGGAGAGCTGCTGATCACGGTCCCGTTCGTTTTTTACGAGCATGAGTCCCCCCACGATTTCCAGCGCTACACCCGTCACGGGCTTCGCCTGGCCCTGACCCGAGCCGGTTTCGAGGTGCTGGAGCTGGAGCCGGTGTGCGGCGTGATCGCCACGCTCGGGATTCCGCGGAGCATGGCCTGGCTCGCCCTGGGGGCCATGATCCCGCCCCTGTGGGGCCCGATGCTCGCGCTCAACGATCTGTGGATGCGCGCGGTGGATCTGCCGCTCGACCGGATGTTCGATCCCGCCAAGCGCTGGGCCCAGGGACACTGGGCGCGGGCGAGGAAGGTCTAGGCAGGCCGTGCGCATCGTGGCGGTGAACAAGTTTCATTACCTGCGCGGGGGCGCCGAGCGGTATTTCTTTGAAGTGAACGCGCTGCTTCGGCAGGCTGGCCACGAAGTGTTCGTCTTTTCCATGCACGACCCCCGCAACGAGCCTTCGCCGGATTCCGGCGGATTTGTGAGCCGGGTGGATTTCGAGAGGGGCGGGGGCCCGGGGGAAGCCGCCCGGGCCACGGCCCGGGTGCTGTACTCGTTCGAGGCCCGGCGGCGCCTGGGGGACCTGCTGCGCCGGGTCAGGCCCGCCCTGGTGCACCATCACAACATCGCGCACCATCTGTCGCCGGCGGTGGTGGACGCGGCCGCTGCGGAGGGGACTCCGCAGGTGCAGACGCTGCACGATTACAAGCTCCTGTGCCCGGTCTACGTGCTGATGCGCGACGGCCAGGTTTGCGAAGAGTGCCGGGGCGCCCATTTCGAGCCCGTTCTGAAGCACCGTTGCAACCGCGGCTCCCTTCTGCGGAGCGCGGTCAACTACGTGGAAATGACTTTTCATGAATCCCGGGGGACTTACCGCCAGGTGGACCGGTTCATTTGCCCGAGCAGTTTCCAGCGCGAAACGGTGCACCGATTCGGTTGGCCCGAGTCGCGGACCGCGTTCGTGCCCCACTACGTCCGCACCGCCGGCATTCCGGTGACGGGGGGCCGTCCTCATTGTGGCGGCTACCTCGGGCGGCTATCCCACGAGAAGGGACTCCTGACCCTGATGGAAGCGCTCCGCATGGCCGCGCCCCGGCTTCCCCGGGACTGGGAGTTCCTGGTGGCCGGAGACGGGCCGCTGCGCGCCGCGCTGGAAAAGGCGGCCGAGGGGCTCCCGGTGCGCTTCCTGGGGCAGATCTCGGGCCAGGGGTTGGAAGACTTCTGGGCCTCGGTCCGGTTCACGGTCATGCCCTCGATCTGGTACGAGGTGCGGCCGATCGCGCTCCACGAGGCTTTCGCGCGCGGCAAGGGGGCGATCGGATCCGACCTCGGATCGATCCCCGAACTGGTGCGGGAGGGGGACACCGGCCTGTTGGCCCTTCCGGGCGACGCGTCGTCCTGGGCTTTGTCCCTGGAGCGGGCCTACGGCGATCCGGCGCGGATGCTGGAGCTGGGAAGGAACGCCCGGAGATTCGCCGAGACCGAGTTGACCCCCGAGCGCCACCTCGAGACGCTGCTGGGCGTCTACCGGGAGGTGGCCGCGTGAAGATCGCCATGATCGGCCAGAAGGGCGTCCCCGCCACCTACGGCGGAGTGGAGCGCCACGTCGAAGAGCTTTCGCGCCGGCTGGTGCAGCGCGGCCATGAAATCTCGGTGTACTCGCGCATGTACTACACCGCCGTGCGCGGGCGCCATCACGGCGTGCGCATCCTTCGCCTTCCGAGCATCAACACCAAGCATCTGGACGCGGCCAGCCACTGCCTGCTTTCCACCGTGGACTCGCTGTTCCGGGATTTCGACGTGGTCCACTTCCACGCACTGGGGCCGTCGGTGTTTTCCTTCGCGCCGCGCGTGCGGGGCACGGCCTCCGTGGTGACCATCCACGGCCTGGACTGGGAGCGGCAAAAGTGGGGGGCGGCCGCCCGGTGGCTGCTGCGCCGCTGCGAGACCCCGGCACTGCGCTTCCCTAACCGGACCATCGTGGTGTCCAAGGCCCTCCAGGATTATTTCAAGGAGCGCCACAAGGGCAGCACCGTGGTGATCCCCAACGGCACCACCGTCCCGGTGCACCGGCCGGCCCAGAAGATCCTCAAGTTCGGGCTCGACCCGGGCAAGTACTTGCTCTTCGTGGGCCGCCTGGTGCCCGAGAAGGGGGTCCACTTCCTGGCCGAGGCGTTCCGGCGCATCCCCACCAACATGAAGCTGGCAATCGCTGGAGGTTCAAGTTTTTCAGAGGATTACGTCAATCAGCTCATGAAGTTCAAGAGCGACCGCATCTTATTGTTGGACTATGTATTCGGCGATGTGCTCGAGGAGCTTTGGAGCAACGCCTATTTTGTGGTACAACCATCCACGATGGAAGGGCTCTCGATCTCCCTGATCGAAGCGCTGAGCTACGGGAAGTGCGTCCTCACAAGTGACATCCCAGCCAACATGGAAGTCGTCGAGGACTGCGCCCTTCCGTTCCGGTCCGGGGACGTGGACGACCTGCAAGCGAAGCTCCGGCTCCTGCTCGACCGCCCCGACCTGGTTCGGGGGTACGAGGAGAAGTGCCGGAGCCACGTCGTGGAGCGATTCTCGTGGGACCGGATCGTGGAGCAGACCGAGGCCATCTACCGGGAAGTCGCGCGCAAGCGCTGAAATCTTCCCATTTTTGTAGCAGAGAGGGGGGCAGGAACGATGCGATATGTGGTTCTGCTGGCCGGAGGCAAGGGGGAGCGGCTGTGGCCCTTGAGCCGCGAGGCCCAGCCCAAACAGTTCCTCAATCTCATCGGCGCCCACTCCATGCTGGCGGACACCTGGGAACGGGTAAAGCCGGTGTGCGGCCCGAAGCGTGCCCTGGTGGTGACCTCCGAGGCGCTCGCCCGCGTGGCTGCCCGGGAAACCAAGGGGCTGGCCCCGGGCCGGATCATCCCGGAGCCGGAGGGCAAGAACACCGCGCCGGCCGTCGCCCTTGCCGCCGCCATGATCTCCCAGGAGGATCCCGAGGCGGTCATGGCGGTCCTGCCGTCCGACCATGCCATCGAGCCAGTGGCCGGATTCCGCAATGACCTCAAGCTGGGATTTGAAGTGGCCGAGTCGACCGACGTCCTGGTCACTTTCGGCATTCGCCCCTCGCGCGCCGACGTGGGCTATGGCTACCTGGAGCGCGGCGAGCCGTTCCCGAGCTTCGAAAGCGGGCGGGTGTACAACGTGCACTCGTTCCGCGAAAAACCGGACCCCCGAACCGCGTCGGATTACCTGCGGCAGGGCCGGTTCTACTGGAACTCGGGCATGTTCGTGTGGCGGGTGGACGTGATCCTGGACGAACTGGACCGCTACCGTCCGGCCATGGTCCAGGCCGCCCGCAGGGTGGCTTCGGCGGCCAAAAAGGACTTTCCGCGCGCGCTCCGCTCCTACTACTCGCGCGTCGAGCGGATCTCCATCGACTATGCGGTCATGGAAAAATCCTCCCGGGTGGCCATGGTCGAAGCCGGATTCACCTGGGACGACCTGGGATCGCACCTGGCCTGGGAGCGCATTCTCAAGCGCGATCGCGCCGGCAACGCGTATCGCGGCGAGGCCGTGGCGCTGGAGACCGAGGGCTGCGTGCTGATGTCGGACGACGGCCTGGTGGCCGCCCTCGGGGTGCAGAACCTGGTGGTGATCCGGACCAAGGACGCCACGCTGGTGTGCTCCAAGGACCGCGCGGACGAAGTGCGCTCCCTGGTCGCGCGCATGCAGACGGAAAAGCGGTTCAAGAAGTACCTCTGATGACGAGCCGCCCCGGGCTTTTCGCGCTCGGCCTCGCGGCCCTGGTCCTGGGCGGATGTTCGCGCGGGCCGCGGCCCGCGGGGGAGATCGCGCCCCCGGCGGTGTTCGCGCCGGTTGGGGACACTTCCGAGGTGCTTTCCACCATCCCCGAGCCGCCGGTGCGCGCGCGGACCGGGGCACCCCAGGCCCCCGCGGAAGACAATTCCCCGCTGGTGCCCTCCGACACGGCATCCGACACGTCCATCCCCGCCGCTCCCCCGGGAGCAGCGCCGCCTGAAGCGGTTGCGTCGCCGGGCCCTGCGCCCGCTCCGCCCGCGGACAGCGCGCAGGCGCTCCGGGCCCTGGAAGCCGAAACCTGGGGCGTGCAATTGGGAGCGGTTTCCACCCGGTCGGCGGCCTTTGCGGAGGTCCAGCGCGCCCAGCGGCTGTTGCGCCTCGGCGACGAAGAGGTGACTGTCACCAACCTCAGGGGCAAGTGGCAGTTCTACGTGCTTGCGCCCCGCAAGAACATCCAGGGGCTGCTGGAACGCTCCCGCAAGCTCTATCCGAAAGGCTACCTCGTGCGCACTCCCGGCAGGACCGGCTCATGGTAGGCGCTCCGATCCTGGTCCTGTGCGAGGACCAGGAAGCCGAATTCTTTCACCCGCTCTCCGACACCCGGGCGGTGTTCGAGCTGCGCGCGGGAATCTTCTCGGCCCGGGAGCGCGCCCAGCGCCAGCTCCGCGGTCGGACGATCTGCGCCCTGACCCGTCCCGGGATCGCCGCGTCCTACCGTGCCTCCACCGGATTCGCCACCGGCTGGGAGGAGATCCCCCACTCTTCGGACGCCGTGTTTCTCAACGGCCGCCTGCTGGGGGACGAGGCCTTTGCCGAGGCGGTGTTCGCGCTTTCGCCAGGGCAGGCCGCTTCCGTGGCAGGGAGGCTCGCGGCCGCGCGTCTTGGCGCCGGGGAACTGGAGGAGTGCCGGGCGAGCGGGCTCAGTTGGCCGGCCGCGCTTCTGGAAGGACTTCCCCGCACCGAGGCGCCGGGGGAATGGATCGATCGGCCGTGGGACCTGGTGGCCCGCAACCCCGCCTGGCTGGTTCGCGACGCCGAGTCCATGGGGCCGGTGACGATGGAGGGTGTGGTCGAGGATGGGGCTCACCTGAAAGTGCCGGAGCGGATCCGCATCGGCGCCGGATCCCGGATCGAGGCGTGCTGCTACATCGACGCATCCGGTGGCCCGGTGGTGATCGGGGAGGATGTGACGGTGCGAAGCCACACCCGGATCGAGGGCCCGTGCTGGATCGGGCCGGGCACCGAGCTGCTGGGCGGCCGGGTGGGCGAGGGCACGTCGCTCGGGCCGCAGTGCCGTATCGCCGGGGAGATCGAGGAGACAGTGGTGCAGGGATACTCGAACAAGCGCCACCACGGATTCGTCGGGCACAGCTACCTGGGCGAGTGGGTCAACCTGGGCGCCCTGACCACCACCAGCGACTTGAAGAACAACTACGGCCCGGTGCGCATGTGGCACAGGGGAGCCATGGCCGATACGTCCCTGATGAAGCTGGGCTCGCTGGTGGGCGACCACGCGAAGACCGCGATCGGGACGCTGCTGGGCACGGGCACTTCCGTCGGCGTGATGTCCAACGTCTTCCGGGTGGAGCCCCCCAGGCACGTTCCCTCGTTCCAGTGGATGGGGGAGGGCGCGCCCGAGCCTCACCGGTGGGCCAAGGCCGGGCCGCTGCTTCACACGGTCCTGGGACGCCGGGGAGTGCGGCCCACGCCCGAATACGTGCAGTTGTTCGAACGCCTGGCGCGGGAAGCCGGCGCGGTTTGACACGCTCTCCCTCACCATTTACACTGCGCGTGTTCTTTATACATCAAGTTTGAGGATGGCCGCGATGCGCCGCTGGTAAGGGGCGGTCCGGCGGGAAGTCTCAACCATCCCACGGAGAAGGCGTTTCATGCCCGAGCTGCGGAAGGATCCGGTGATTGGCCGGTGGGTGATCATCTCCACCGAGCGGGGCAAGAAGCCCAGCGATTTCAGCGAGCCTCAGCCCGCCCAACGGCGCGGATTCTGCCCGTTCTGCCCGGGCAACGAGGACAAGACGCCGCCCGAAGTGCTCGCGTTTCGCGATGACGGCTCGGCGCCGAACACTCCCGGCTGGCGCGTGCGGGTGGTGCCCAACAAGTTCCCCGCTCTCCAGATCGAAGGCTCGCTTGGCCGCAAGGGGGAGGGGCTCTACGACAAGATGAACGGCATCGGGGCCCACGAGGTGTTCATCGAGACCACCGACCACGAGCTCGAATTGGGCGATCTGGACGTGGACCACATCGAGAGCGTCCTGTGGGCGTTCCGGGAACGAATGCTGGACCTGAAGAGGGACAGGCGGTTTCGCTACATCCTGGTGTTCAAGAACCAGGGAGAGGCCGCCGGCGCATCGCTGGAGCACTCCCACACCCAGTTGATCGCCACGCCCATTATTCCCAAGCGGGTCCAGGAGGAGCTCGAGGGCTCCCTCAAGTACTACTCCCTGAAGGAACGCTGCGTGTTCTGCGACATCGTGGACCAGGAGCTTTCACAGGGCTCCCGGCTGGTGTGCGAGAATGCCGGCTTCGTGTCCTTCGAGTTCTTCGCCTCGCGCTTCCCGTTCGAGACCTGGGTGTTGCCCCGGGAACACCACTCGGCGTACGAGGAAATGCCGCCCGGTTCGTATCGCGAGCTGGCCATGTGCCTCAAGGACACCCTGGTGAGGCTCAAGCGGGCGCTCAACGCGCCGCCCTATAACCTGATTTTTCACACCGCGCCGCTCAACGAGCCGCGGCTGGAGCATTTTCACTGGCACATAGAAATCCTGCCCAAATTGACCAAGGTCGCCGGGTTCGAGTGGGGCAGCGGTTTCTACATCAATCCAACGCCTCCCGAGGAGGCTGCGGCGTACCTCAAACAGATCGAGATCCATGCCTGACAAAAAACGCACCACCCCGAAAAAGAGCACCCGATCGTCCGCGGCGGAGGGAAACGCCGCGCCAGCCCCCCGCGTCCGGCGCGCCGTGAAGGCCGCCACGAACGGCCAGCCCCGCGCCACCACGCGGCGCCGCGCCGCCGCCGGCCCGGCGGACGCGCTCGATTCCATGGAACGGAAGGGAGCCCCCATGAAGAAGGGCAAACTGAAGATCGCGATGATCGCGGCGGAAATGTTCCCGCTCGCCAAGGTGGGCGGCCTGGCCGACGTGCTGGGAAGCCTTTCCGAAGTGCTCTCGGAAGCCGGCCACCGGGTGGTCGTGATCCTGCCCCACTATCGCGGGATCAAGCATCCCGCCGGCTTCAAGGAAGGCAACCCGGTGAAGTTCCCGGTGCTCATGCCGGACGGCACCGAGACGGCCGTGCTGACTCCGGTCAGCTGGCGGGGGCTCGAGTCGCAGGTCTATCTGCTGGGCGGGGGAGACTACTTCGACCGGGACGGCATCTACACGGACCCGGCGACCGGCAAGGACTTCGAGGACAATCCGCGCCGCTTCGTGTTCTTCCAGAAAGCGGTGCTGGAGGGCCTCAAGGCCATCGAGTACCGGCCCGACATCCTGCACCTGAACGACTACCAGACCGGACTGATCCCATCGTACCTCAAGCTGTGGTACGCGGAGGACTCCTATTACAAGACCTGCGCCACGGTCTACTCGATCCACAACCTGGGCTACCAGGGAGTGTACCCTCCGGAGACCGCCGAGCTGGCCGGCATTCCCTGGAAGCTCTTCTACCCGATGAGCCCGTTCGAGTTCTACGGCCGGTTCAACTTCATGAAGGCCGGCGTGACCTACGCCGACATGGTCACCACGGTGAGCGAGCGTTACGCACGGGAAATCACTGAGTCCAACGAATTCGGATTCGGGCTTGAAGGGGTGCTCCGGGGCCTCGGCCCGCGCCTCAAGGGGATCCTGAACGGGATCGACACGTCGGTGTGGAGCCCGCAGTCCGACCGGCACATCCCGCAGAATTTCGGGCCCCAGAACCTCCACCTGAAGAAGCGGAACAAGGAAGCGCTGCTCGACAAGATGAAGTTGCCCACCGAGCGCATGCAGTCGCCGCTGATCGGGATCATCTCGAGGCTGGCCGCGCAGAAGGGCTTTGACCTGATCGAGGGCGCGGCGAACGCCCTGCTGTCGCAGGACGTCTCGCTGGTGGTGCTGGGGGACGGCGACGAACGTTACCGCCGCCTGTTCACCACGCTCCACGAGCGATTCCCGCACAAGGTGGCATTCGAGTTCGGGTTCAACGACCCGCTGGCGCACCTGATCGAGGCCGGCTCGGACATGTTCCTGATGCCTTCCCGCTACGAGCCGTGCGGGCTCAACCAGATGTATTCCATGCGCTACGGGACCGTGCCCATCGTGCGCGCGACCGGCGGGCTGGCCGACACCGTGAAGAACTGGGACCCGGTCCATCGCGACGGCACCGGGTTCTCCTTCGATCCCTACACCAGCGACGCGCTGTACGACGCGGTGCGGCGGGCGCTGGAATTGTGGCGGGAACCGGACACCTGGAAGGGGATCATGCTGCGGTGCATGAGCCAGGACTTCTCGTGGGCCGCGTCGGCGGAGAAGTATGCGGAGGCCTACGAGGAGGCGCTGGATGTGCGGCGCAAACAAACCTTTGCTTCGTGGCTGACCACGGTCGGGTAGCTCGCTTCTTTTTGCGGGGAACGGAACGGCCGGTGAATCCCGCCGGGGCTCTGGGCGCAGGCGCCCTGGATGAGCCCCGGCGGGATTTACCGGCCGTTCCTGTTGGCGCGCGAGGGCGGCTGCGGGGCGCGGTCGCACTCGCTTTCCCTTCCGCCCGGCCCCTCCGCGTTCCGCGGCTTCGCTCGCTTCGCGTCGCTGGCCGCGGGGGCGGCTTCGCTCGCTGGCCGCGCTACGATTGCTCTATGAATTCCTTGTGCCAGGACTGGACCAGGGCGGCGGCTTTTTCTTTGGGGACCAGGGCGCTGTAGCTGCAGGGGCCTCCGAAGGCGGCCAGGATGGGCGTCTGGAGGGTATGCGCCACTTCCCGGGCCCGGGCGGCCAGGGATGCGGTCATGAGGCCGTGGGTTACCAGGGAGACCAGAAAGCCCCGGGCGACCTCGGAGGCGCCCTGGAGGAGATCGGCATCCTCTTCGGCCACCACCACCCGCGTGCCGGACTGGGGTGAATCCTGGGACAGGGCCAGGATCGTGCATGTGCCGCGGCCGGCGGGGTCGAGTTGCTCGCTCTGCTCCAGCACCACCACCGGTCCGGTGCTGGTGACGGCGGCGACGCCTTCGTTTTCCACTTTCGAATCCTCCTCGATCCGCGTGCCGGGAGACTCGTCCCAGGACGAGCGGACCACGATCGGCATGTGAAGTTTGAAGCCCAGGGCGGCGGCGCGCGGGACCAGCACGCCTGCGCCCAGCGTGGTCAGGGTGAGCGCCACCCGCGGCGACAGCCTCGGAAGGGGACGGGCCGAGGGCACGGTGTGCGGGTCGGCGGAAAGGATGCCGGGGACATCGGTGTAGATCTCGCACCGCTCGGCGCCCAGGGACGCGGCCAGGGCCACCGCGGTGGTGTCGGAGCCGCCGCGGCCCAGGGTGGTGATTTCCCGATCGCGCGAGACCCCCTGGAAACCGGCCACGATCACCACCCGCCCGCGGGCCAGCTCCTGCCGGATGCGCTCGCCGCGCACCTCCAGGATGCGCGCGCGGCCGTGGCTGGAGTCGGTGATGATCCCGCTCTGGGAGCCGGTGAAGGAGATGGCCTCGATGTTTTCCCGGCGCAGAGCCATGGCCAGAAGGGCCATGGAAATACGCTCTCCCGCAGTCAGGAGCATGTCCATTTCGCGCTGCGGAGGATCGGAGTGGACGGCCCGGGCCAGCTCGATCAGCTGGTCGGTGGTCTCGCCCATGGCGGAGACCACCACCACCAGGTCCTTGAGGCCGGCCCGGGTGCGCGCAACCCGGGCAGCCACTGAGCAGATCCGCTCGGGACTGCCCACCGAGCTGCCACCGTACTTCTGGACGATGAGTGTCATGGCTGGGCGGCAGTATAGGAGTTGAGGGTACCCCCTTGACAGTCATTTCCCGGCTCTCTATTCTACGGGGCGTGTCAGGGCGGAAGTAGCTCAGCCCGGTAGAGCACCACCTTGCCAAGGTGGCTGTCGCGGGTTCAAATCCCGTCTTCCGCTCCATCGATCTCGGTCGGGTTTCCCCAACGCGGGTTCCCTGATGATAGATCCAAAGCCCCGGTCCCCCAGGACCGGGGCTTTTTTTTGCCCGCTGCACCCGTACCTGCCGCAAATAACCCTGAAACCCTGACATTGTGGCAATTCGGGGCCCCGCGCTTTGACAAATTGACACTTTTCCGGGACCGAACCGTTGCATCGTCATGACGTTGGTTATCTATTCGCAGCGACTTACGGACTTACAGCGGGTGGTTCGCCTTTTGCAATTCCAGTATCGCTTACCGGAGACGCCCCATGGAAGGGGATGATCCCCGGGCCCACCCACCTAGGGCCGCCCCTCGCGGGCGGACGACGGACCGATGTCCACACGGGAGTCGCGATGAATCCTGAATTGCAGTCGTTCACGTACGATGACGCGATCGTGCGCAAATTCCTCTGGGCCACCTTTATCTGGGGCCTCGTGGGCATGCTGGTGGGCCTGCTGATCGCCCTGCAACTTGCGAATCCATGGTTCAATTTCAACATCCCGTGGCTGAGCTTCGGCCGCCTGCGCCCGCTCCACACCAACGCGGTGATCTTCGCCTTCGCCGGCAACGCCTTCTTCATGGGCTGCTACTACTCCACCCAGCGGCTGCTGAAGGCCCGGATGTTCTCCGACACGCTCAGCAAGCTGCACTTCTGGGGCTGGCAGACGATCATCGTTTCGGCCGCGCTCACCTTGCCGCTGGGGCTCACCCAGGCCAAGGAGTACGCGGAGCTCGAGTGGCCCATCGACATTCTGATCGCCGTGGTGTGGGTGATCTTCGCGGTGAACTTCTTCGGCACCATGATCCGGCGCCGCGAGAGGCACCTGTACGTCGCGATCTGGTTCTACATTGCGAGCATCCTGACCGTGGCGGTGCTGCACATCTTCAACAACCTCTCCATCCCCGTGGCGCCGTTCAAGAGCTACTCGATCTACGCGGGCGTCCAGGACGCCTTCATGCAGTGGTGGTACGGGCACAACGCGGTGGCGTTCTTCCTGACCACGCCCTTCCTCGGGATGATGTACTACTTCCTGCCCAAGGCCGCCGAGAGGCCGGTGTACTCGTACCGGCTGTCCATCCTGCACTTCTGGACCCTGGTGTTCCTGTACATCTGGGCCGGCCCGCACCACCTGCACTACACCGCGCTGCCCGAGTGGGCCTCCACGCTGGGCATGCTGTTCTCGGTGATGCTCTGGATGCCTTCGTGGGGTGGGATGATCAACGGCCTGCTGACCCTGCGGGGCGCCTGGAACAAGGTGGTGGACGATCCGGTGCTCAAGTTCTTCGTCGTGGCGATCACCGCCTACGGCATGTCCACGTTCGAAGGACCGATGCTCTCGGTCAGGAGCGTGAACGCCCTGGCGCACTACACCGACTGGGTGATCGCGCACGTCCATACCGGGGCGCTGGGATGGAACGGCTTCATGGCGTTCGGCATGGTCTACTGGTTGCTCCCGCGGCTCTTCCAGGCCCGGCTCCACAGCCACAAGCTGGCCGAGCTCCACTTCTGGCTGGCCACCATCGGGATCATCTTCTATGCGTCCGCGATCTACACCGCCGGGCTCACCCAGGGCCTCATGTGGCGGGCGTTCGACGCCACCGGCCGCCTGCAGTTCCCGCAGTTCATCGAGACGACCATGAAGCTGATGCCGATGTACTGGATGCGCGCTCTGGGCGGAAGCCTGTATATCGTGGGAATGCTGATCTTCGGGTACAACATCCTGCGCACCTGGCAGGCCCGCCCCAAGGTCTACGAGGAGCCCGTCATCCAGGCCGCGCCGCTCGCGGCCCTGGAGCCGGCCAGGGCGGCCGTGCCGGTCCAGGGAGGCCTGTGGGCGCGCTTCAGCGGCGCCGGCTTCCACCGCCGCTGGGAAGCGCTCCCCATCACCTTCAGCATCCTGGTGCTGGTGGCGGTGATCGTGGCGTCGTTGTTCGAGATCCTGCCCACCTTCCTGATCCGCTCCAACGTCCCGACCATCGCCACGGTCAAGCCGTACACTCCGCTGGAGCTCGCGGGGCGCGACCTCTACATCCGGGAAGGCTGCTTCAACTGCCACTCCCAGATGATTCGTCCGCTGCGGCACGAGACCGAGCGTTACGGCGAGTACTCCAAGCCCGGCGAGTTCGTGTACGACCACCCGTTCCTGTGGGGGTCTCGCCGGATCGGGCCGGACCTGGCGCGTGAGGGCGGCAAGTACCCCGACCTGTGGCACGTTCGCCACATGGAAAATCCAAGGTCCATCACGCCCAACTCGATCATGCCGGGCTATTCGCAGATGCTCACCGCGAAGACCGATTTCGACGGCATCCAGAAGCGGGTGGATGCGATGGCCATGCTCGGCGTGCCGTATGGCGACGCCGTGAACCGGGCGCCCCGGATGGCCCGCGACCAGGCGCATGCGCTGGCGGTCGGGATCGAGGCCCAGGGTGGCCCGGGCGGACTCGAGGACAAGGAGATCGTGGCCCTGGTTGCCTACCTGCAGCGCCTGGGAGTGGATGCGCGCAGGCCGGGCGCCGTGGCGCTGGCCGTGCCGGCGGCGGGAGGTGGGAAATGAAACTTTCGGACGTGATGGGCCACGCGGGCCTCGCCATCTACGCGGAGGTCGCGATGATCCTGTTCCTGTTCGCATTCGCCATCATTTTGTGGCGCGTGTTTGCCCCGGCAAACCGGCGGGCCATGGAGGAGGCCGGAAGGCTTCCGCTCGACGACGGCGGGCCGGTCCCGCCGGGGAGGAGCCGCTCATGAGCCTCGATCCCAGGCAGGACCAGCTGCTCGCACACAACTACGACGGCATCCAGGAGTATGACAATCCCATGCCGCGCTGGTGGCTCAACATCTTCTACGCCAGCATCGTGTTCTCCATCCTCTACTGGTTGAACGTTCCGGGCGTGGGGATCGGCAAGGGCCGGATCGCCGAGTACGAAAAGGAAATGGCGGCAGCCGCCGCGAAGTACGCGCCGGCCGCTTCCCAGGCGGCCGGGGTGTCGGATGCCGAGGTCCTGGCAGTCAAGGCCGATGCCGCGAGATTGGCGAGCGGCAAGGCCACGTTCATCTCCACCTGCGCGGCCTGCCACACCGCCGAGGGTGGCGGCAACATCGGGCCCAACCTGGCCGACGACTTCTGGATCCACGGAAGCCGCCCCTCGCAGATCTGCCAGACGATCAACGGGGGTGTGCCGGACAAGGGCATGCCGGCCTGGGGCCAGTCGCTCAAGCACGAGCAGGTGCTGGACGTGGCGGCCTACGTCCTGACGCTGCGCGGAACACACCCCGGGCACCCCAAGGCCGCGCAGGGCTCAATGGAACCGGCCTCGATTGAAGCCGGGGAGCAGCCCGGACAGGCCGGAGCGGGCGGAGGGCACTGAAGAGCGTGAAAGACCGGCTCCTGGAAGCGGAAGGCGCAAACGCGCGGGCCGGGCCGCCCCAGGCGACCGAACGCGTGTTGCCCACCATGAATCCGGACGGCTCGCGCCGCTGGCTCCGGCCCAAACCGAGCCAGGGAGCGTTCTGGGCCCGGCGGCGAATCGTGGCCTATGCGCTCATGGCAGTGTTCTTCCTGGTGCCCTACCTGCGCATGGCCGGGCGCCCCCTGATGCTGCTCGACCTGCCCCGGAGGCAATTCACGCTGTTCGGGACCACCTTCCTGTCCACGGATTCGATGCTGTTCATGCTGCTGATGGTGAGCTGCCTGCTGGCGATCTTCCTGCTCACGGCGATGTTCGGCCGGGTGTGGTGCGGGTGGGGGTGCCCGCAGACCGTGTACATGGAGTTCCTGTTCCGTCCCCTGGAGCGGTGGCTGGAAGGCGGATACAACGGCTCCATCCGTTTCGATCGAAGGGGCGGCTTTCAACCGCGCCGGCTGCTGAAGTACGCGCTGTACGCGGTGCTCGCCGCCTTTCTGGCCCACACCTTCCTGGCTTACTTCGTGGGGGTGGAGGAGTTGGCGAAGTGGGTGAGGCGGTCGCCCGTCGAGCATCCGGTCTCGTTCCTGGTCATGCTCGGAACGGCCGCGGCCATTTTCTTCGACTTCGCGATCTTCCGCGAGCAGACCTGCCTGGTGGCATGCCCGTACGGGCGGCTGCAGTCCGCGCTCCTGGACCGCCAATCCCTGATCGTGGCCTACGACGCCCGTCGCGGCGAGCCTCGCCAGCGGGGGGTGGTGGGCCGCCCCGAAAGTGCGGGGGACTGCGTGGACTGCGGGGCGTGCGTGCTCACCTGCCCCACCGGGATCGACATCCGGGACGGCCTGCAGATGGAGTGCATCCACTGCACGCAATGCATGGACGCGTGCGACGTGATCATGGACAACGTGGCCAAGCCGCGGGGTCTGATCCGCTACGGTTCGCGCGACCGTTTCGAGGGGCGGCCGGGGCGACTGCTGCGCGCGCGCGTGGTGCTCTACCCGCTGGTGCTGGCCGGGACGCTGGGCCTGTTGGTGTGGAACCTTTCGGCGCGCGCGGACACGGACGTGACGCTCCTGCGCGCGGGAGGGGCGCCCTTCGTGCGCGAGCCCGACGGGACGGTGGTGAACCAGATCATGGTGAAGCTGACCAACCGCGGAAGCGCGGACCGTTCGTACCGGCTGGAACTGCTGGGGACCGAGGGAGCGCACCTGATCGCGCCGGTGAATCCCGTTCCGGTCGCCGCCGGCGCGATGCGCACGCTGAGCGTCTTCGTGGTGCTGCCGCCCCGGCGCATGCCGGATGACGGAATGCCGGTCCGGTTCCGGGTGAGCGACGGCCTCCGGTATTCCGGCGACTTCGCTTACCGCCTGATCGGTCCCGACCGGGAATCGCACCCGGGCGAAGAAGGGAAAGAGTGATGCAGGCCTCCAAGCTCTGGCCCGCGGCCCTCGTCGCCGTCCTGGCGATTACCGTGGCGGCCAATGGCTTCATCCTTTACGCGGCCAACGACGACCCGAACGGATCGGCCGTGGAAAGGGACTACTACCGCAAGGGCGTGGAGTGGGATTCGACCATGGCCGACGAGGCGCGCGGACGATCGCTCGGCTGGAAGCTGCAGGCGGACTGCCCTGGCTGGCTAGCCGGGAAGGGCGCGGAGGTCCGGGTTCGGGTCTCCGATGGAAAGGGCTCCGCGCTCGGCGGCGCGGCGGTGCGCGTGGAGGCGATCCACAACCTGGAGGCGGCCACTCCCGTGACCGCGGCACTGGCCGAGGGCCCCGCGGGGGACTACCGGGGCATCCTGCCGCTCGACCGCGGCGGGCGCTGGGAACTGCGGCTGGATGTCCGCCGCGGCGGGCAGCACTTCCGTTCGGTGGTCCACCGCGACCTGGGAGCACTGTCCCGATGACGCCGCTGCTGCTGCCGGTGCTGGTCGCGAGCCTGGTGGGGAGCCCCCACTGCGCGGGCATGTGCGGCGGCTTCGTGTGCTTCTATTCCGGCCAGGGAAGCTCGCGGCGCCGCTGGCTGGGACACGCCGCGTACAATCTTGGCCGGCTGGCGTCCTATGTCGCCTGGGGGGCGGCCTCCGGGGCGCTGGGCTCGGGAGTGGAGCGGATGGGGGCGGCCGCCGGCATCCAGCGCGGATCGGCGCTTTTCGCGGGCTCGCTCATGCTTCTCTGGGGCGGTATGGGGCTGCTGCGCGCCGCGGG
>JANXVU010000141.1 GCA_025351485.1 Candidatus Eiseniibacteriota bacterium
CGGGCACCTGATGGGCCGGGTCCTGCGGGGTCTGGGCTGCCGCAACTACGCCGAGACGGCCGCCCTGGTGCCGGAGGTGTTCGGGGTGTCGCGCTCGACGGTCTCGCGGCGCTTCGTGCGGGCGAGTGCGAAGAAGCTGCGGTGGAGAAGAGCAGAACGCGGACCAATCGGCTCCGGGGAACCGGAAGCCTTCGCCTTAGGGGCAGAATCTGGTGGATCCGTTACTGGGTCCGCGGCGGGCAGGCGCAGGAGAGCTCCGGATCACCGGAAAAGCTGGTCGCGGAGAAGCTCCTGCAGCGGCGACTTGTCGCTTTAGATGACGGGCAGGACATCAGGCCCCAGGTCGAAAAGACCCGATTCGAAGACCTCGTCGGCATGATCCGCGACGACTACCTGGTCAACGGCCGTAGATCCACCGAGCGGCTCGAGACCTCCATCAAGCACCTGAAGGAGGAGTTCGCCGGATTCAAGGCGATCAACATCACTGCCGACCGGGTAAACGGCTACAAGAGTAAACGGCTGAAGGCCGGGGCTGCCCCGGCGAGCGTCAACGCCGAGCTCGCGGCCCTGAGGCGCATGTTCAACCTTGCCCTCGAGGCCGAACGAGTCTTCAAGGTGCCGAAGATCAAGGCCCTCTCGGTCCAGAACGCGCGCCAGGGGTTTTTCGAGGAGGCGGACCTGAAGCGGGTCCTCACCCACCTGCCGCCTCGGATACGGCCCATCGCAACGTTCGCTTTCCGCTCCGGCTGGCGCCTTCGGGAAGTGACCGGCCTTCGCTGGGAGGATGTCGACCTCGAGTCGGGGACGGTACGCCTCGAGGCACGCCGGTCGAAGAACGGGGAGGGGCGGGTGCTTCCGATCCGTGAAGTACCCGAGCTGATCGAGTTGCTCAAGGCCCGGCGCCTCGCCACCCGGGAGCTCGAGCTCAGGACGGGCCAGATTGTGCCGTGGGTGTTTTCCTACGGCGAGGGCGTGCGCGGCAGACGGCCTGGCGAGCAGATCCGGCGCTTCCACGGGGTCTGGAACAAGGCGTGCACCGCGGCTGGGTGTCCCGGAAAACTGTTCCATGACCTCCGGCGCAGTGCCGTCCGAAACCTTGAGCGTGCGGGCGTACCCCGCTCGACCGCGATGCGAGTGACCGGGCACCGGACCGAGGACGTCTATCGCCGGTACGCGATCGTGAGCGAAGCCGACATGGCCGAGGGCCTGGGCAAGGTCGCTCGCCGAGGAGGGAAGCTGATGGAATGAGGCGAGCGAGCAGGGCGATCAAGCGGGCATTGAAGAAGCGAGAAGGTCAAGTTTGTGTACAATCCACGAAAACCAACCTGAAGGAGATTCTAGAAATGAACCGTAACTCGTTGCAACAAAATGGTGCCGGAGGAGGGACTCGAACCCTCACATGGTTGCCCATACGGGATTTTGAGTCCCGCGCGTCTACCAGTTTCACCACTCCGGCATTCGGGAGCAAAAGTAGCATTCGCCCCGGGCAGCGTCAACGAAGCCTCGGTTCCAGAGCGGCCGCGGAACGCCTTCGAGACACTCCGAGGCCCGCCGGACCGGGCCCCGCACTCCATTTGTCCCCACCGCCGCTTGGCGTTACTCTTCCCCCATGCTCGAATCCAGCCGGCACCTTCCGGCCATCCCCATGGGCTCCAGCGAGGCCGTCCACCGCGTGGCGGGCGCGAGCGCCCACGACTGCCCCTCCATCCTCGACGCCGGCCCACATCGTCCGGGGAACGGCTGGATGGCATCCCGGCCGGTCTTTCACGAGACGGTCGACTGGCGGGGGCGGCACGCCACCACCACGGCGCTTGAGGGCCTTCTGGGGCGCCTGGAGCTGGAACTTGAGGCCACCGGCCGCCCCGCGGTGCTCGCGCTCTCCTACGAAGCCGGCTGCCTCCTCCAAGCCTCTTCGCTGAGCGAGGCCCGCGCGGGGGAGCTGCTGCAATCCCTGGAAAAGCTCGAGCTCGGCCGCCCGATCGCCGACCTTGCGATCTACGAATCGTGGATCGATTCTGCGGCGGCGATCGGAAACGACGTTGCGGCGCCTTCCATCGCGCCGTTCACCGTCACCCCATGGCGCCCCGCGCTCGACCAGCCGGCCTACGCGCAGGCCGTGGAAGCCACCCGGCGCGCCATCGCCGACGGCGACATCTACCAGCTCAACTTGGTCAACGAGCTTCGCGGCAGGTGCGACGGCGATCCGGCATCGCTCTACCTGGCCGCGCGCGAGCACACGCCCGCGCCCTACCTGGCGATGCTCAAGCGCCCGGAGTTCGCCCTGGTAAGCCTTTCCCCGGAAAGATTCCTGAGTCGGGAAGGGGAGATCCTGAAAGCCGCGCCCATCAAGGGCACCGCGCGGCGGAGCCCGGATCCCGCAGAGGACGCCCGTATCGCCGCGGCGCTCGTAGCCGATCCCAAGAACCGCGCCGAGAACGTGATGATCGCCGACCTGTTCCGCAACGACCTGGGCCGCCTCGCCGTGACCGGCACGGTCCGCGCCACCGCCATCGCGGAGCTGCAGAGCTTTCCTACGGTGCATCACCTGGTGAGCGAGATCGAGTGCGAGCTTCGCCCCGGCGTGTCGCTCCTTGAGATCCTTCGCGCCACTTTCCCCTCGGGCTCCATCACCGGTGCGCCCAAGCTGCGCGCAATGGAACTGATCGGCGAACTGGAACCGGCGCCGCGCGGATTCTCCATGGGCGCGATCGGAGTGTTCCGCTCGCGCACCTCCTGGGAAATGTCGGTCGCGATCCGTACGCTGGAAGTGCGCGGCCGCGAAGCCACGTTTCCCGTGGGAGGGGCCATCACCTGGGACTCCACGCCGGAGGGCGAGTGGGAGGAGTGCCTGGTGAAGCGGCGCGCGCTGGACCAGGCGCTGGAAGCGGCCCGGTTGGCGCCGTGATGCATCCGCTGGTGTCCGTGGACGGCAAGATCCTCGACGTGTCCGAGGCGAGCATGCCCATCACCGCCGCGGGCGCGCTGTATGGCTCGGGCGTCTTCACCACGCTGCGCCTCATCAACGGCGCGCCCTTTCAATGGAACTTGCACGCCGCCCGGCTCGTGGATGGCGCGCGTGCGTTGAGCCTGCCGGGCGCAGAAGGCCTGGATCCCGGAAGCTGGCTCGCCGACCTCAAGGCCCTCGCCCATGCCAACGCCGCCCCCACGTCCCAATCCCGCATCGCGATCGTAGAGGGGGAAGGCGACCTGTGGTTCGCCGGCCAGGCGCGCGACTCCCGGCCGCACACGGTGATTTTCACCAAACCGCTGGCACCTCCCAAAGGCGCGGCCTCGGTGGGCCTGTCCGATTGGCCGATCCACTCCGGCGCCCGGCTCCGCGGGCACAAGCTACTGAGCTATGTGGAGCCATGGCAGGCGCTGGGGGAGGCACGCTTGCAGGGCTTCCACGAGGCGGTGCGCCTGAACGAGCGCGGGGAAGTCACGGGCGGCTGCCGCTGCGCGCTGCTCTGGGAAATCGACGGAAGCCTGCGAACGACGTCCGAACAGTGCGGCGGCGTTCGCAGCACCACGCTCGCCTGGGCGCGCCAGCACCTCGAAACGAGCGGCCGGGAACTCATTTCCGGCGCCTACGGGGTGGAGGAGATCGACCACGCCCGGGAACTTTTGCTCCTGTCCGCGGGTGTCGGGGTCAGAAGTGTTTCCAGCTTCCGGGGCCGAACGCTGCCCGGAGACTCCGGCGATCTGGCGGGGGAACTCCGCGCGGCCTACCGGGCCGCAGCCGGGGACGGCGCGTAGCGTCGGCGGCGCCCGCAGGGAAACACCATTTGACCCTTGGTTCACCCGCTGGTATCTTGAGCAGGTGAAGGATGTTACGGTTCCCGGGCGGAATCCTGGAAAGGCTGGGTGCATGCGGTTTCGGCAAACTTCAAACTGGATCTTCGCGGGTGTGGCTCCGGCCTTGGGGCTGCTCATGCTCCTTGGAGCCACGGCCCCGGCTCGCGCCGACAAGTACTCGGGGGAGTTCCTGAAGCTGGGTGTGGGGGCCCGGGCGCTCGGCATGGGCGGGGCCTTCGCGGGTATGGCCGACGACGCCAGCGCGGCCTACTGGAACC
This sequence comes from Candidatus Eiseniibacteriota bacterium, assembly GCA_025351485.1. Taxonomy (GTDB): domain Bacteria; phylum Eisenbacteria; class RBG-16-71-46; order RBG-16-71-46; family JACRLI01; genus JANXVU01. The sequence continues at coordinate 4,074 of JANXVU010000141.1, forward strand.
CGGCCGGCCTGGCCTACGTGAAGACCAACCAGTTCATGCCCACCCACTCCGAGGAGTTCGGCGGCATCCTGGGCTACGACTTCTACGGGCTGGTGCATCCCATCAACTCCAACTCCACGATTTCCATCAGCGTGATCCGGCTGGCACTCGACAACATTCCGCTCACCGACAGCCTGCGCACCACTCCCGGCAACGGCGGCACGCCGACCCCGATCTACGATGAAGGCCGCCTGATCTACACCAGCGACCACGAGATGGCCGTGCTGATCAGCTACGCCCAGCACTCCGGCAGCAACCTCAACCTGGGCGGCACGGTCAAGCTGATCCGCCAGAGCGTGGCTGATCACTCCAGCTTCGGGATGGGCGCGGACGTGGGGCTCACCTATTCGCCGCGCCCCGACGTGACCATCGGGCTCGTGGTGAACGACATCACCGGCACC
>JANXVU010000169.1 GCA_025351485.1 Candidatus Eiseniibacteriota bacterium
CCCGGCCGGTGGGCGCCCCGCGCCCACCGGGAATGGATTGGATGAATGCCGGCCGCGACTCAGGCGGCCTTGCGCTCCTCCTCGACTTCCGTCCGAAGCTTCTCCAGCTGGTTGCGGCGGCGGTACGCGTCAGTCACGAAGTAGCACAGCAGCGCCATTCCCGCGAGGCCCGACGGGCCCAGCACCTGCCATCCGGCGGCCAGCACCCCGGCCAGCACCAATTGCACCGAGGTCGTCAGCGCCTCGTATCCGAATCCAAAGTTCTCCCGCCACGCCCGGCTCCAGGAAATTTCTTCGGAGGCCGCGATGATGCAGGTCACTCCCGCCCGGTTGACCAGCCAGTAGACGATTCCCGCTCCGGCGAAGCCCACCCAGGCCGCGGCTTCCAGGTGGGATGCGGGAGCCAGGCGCGCGAGCAGGATGGGGATGGCCGCCAGGCGAAGGGTGATGGCGACCAGGGAGGCGTTGTAGGCGGCCTTGATGACCGGCTTGCGCTGGATAAGGATGTCGGCCGCAAAGGAAACCACGAACGCCATGAACGCCGCCTGCCCGGTGGGCAGGAGACGGATGGCCGCCAGGTGGGCCACCATGGCGGTGCTGATGGTGGCCTGCCGGCCGCTGGTGCGGATCCAGAAGGCCTCGCTGAGGCCCAGGACCGGGATCCAGGCCGCCAGCACCGCCAGGGACGGCGGAGCCGCGTCCACCAGGCTGAGCAGCCCGGACGCCAGCATCGCGACCCACAGGAGGCGCGCTCCCAGGGGCAGCCGAAGGGGGCTCACGGCCTAACCCTTGATTTGGAGTTCCTGGCGCTCATTCCGCTCCTCTTCGTCCGATCCGGTTCCAGGGGACACGCACCCGGGGGCCGGCCGGAATTCCCCAACCCCCTGTAGGGCAATCTCCGTGCCCCGATTCCGTTCCGGGCGCGATGCTTGTTGCGAATTCCTCCGGCGGCCAACCGGATGTCCCCGGCCCGGGTACGCGTTCCATTCGCAGGACGCAACGGTGTGCGGGCGTATTGCCATGCTGCCTTGGAGAACAAATGTTGGACCCGGGAAAATCTCCCGGGGACTTTTCCCCAGGTTGGGGGTTTCCACCTGCGGGCTTGTGCCCGCGGGGAGGGCGCCTGTAATCTGGCGGGAATGCGATTCCTGCCGCCACGTTCATGGATGTCCGCTCCGCTCGCTGCCGGCCTGCTCCTGGCTGCCGGGTGCGGCCGCGTCCCCGCGAGACATGGCGGACCGGTCTACTTCGGGAGCACGACCCCCCCGCGCGACAATGTCTTCCGCTTCAACAACCAGGCGGAGCCCGAGAACCTGGATCCCGGCCTGATGTCGGGCCAGCCGGACGGCCGCGTGGCCAAGATCCTCTTCGAGGGCCTGGTGGTTCCCAACCCGCGCACCCTGGATCCCGAAGCCGGCCAGGCGCACTCCTGGGACATCGCGCCGGACGGCCGCACCTACACCTTTCACCTGCGGGGAAACCTTCGCTGGAGCGATGGGACCGCGCTCACCTCCCGCGACTTCTACTGGTCGTGGATGCGGGTGCTGCGCCCCTCCACCGGCGCCCGCTATGCGGCCTTGCTCTACGCCATTCGCGGGGCGGAGGACTACAACAAGGGCCGGGAGCCGGACAGCTCCAAAGTGGGGCTGCGAACTCCGGACGACTCCACCTTTGTGGTGGAGCTCGAATCCCCCACCCCGTACTTCCTCTTCCAGACGATGTTCTACACCTTTCTCCCCGTCCCGCGGGGGGCCGTGGAACGGTGGGGTGATCGCTGGATCCTGCCCTCGCACATCGTCACCAACGGCCCCTTCCTCCTGAAACAATGGCGCCAGGGCGACCGGTTCGTGTTCACGAAGAATCCCGGCTACTGGGACGCGGCCCGGGTGCAACTGGACGGAATCGAGTGCTACCCGGTGGACAACGTGAGCAGCTCGGTCAACCTGTACAAGTCCGGGGCCGTGGATTGGAATCCCAGCGGCGGCATCCCCACGCCGTTCCTGCCCTATATGCGCGGCTTCTCCGACCTGGTGAGCGGCTCCTTCCAGGCCACCTACTTCTACTCCATCAACTGCACCCGCAAGCCGTTCGACGATCCCCGGGTGCGCCTGGCGCTCAACTACGCCATCGACCGGGGTGCCATCGCTTCCAAGCTGCTCAAGGGCACGCGCGATCCGTGGGGCTCGTATTGCCCCCGCGGCTACCCGGGGTACAAGAACCTGGCCGGCTACGGGTACGATCCGGCAAGGGCGCGCCGGCTGCTGGCCGAGGCCGGTTTTCCGGGCGGCAAGGGAATGCGGAAGATCCAGATCCTGTTCAACACCAGCGAGGACCACCGGCGCATCGCCGAGGCGATCCAGGGAATGTGGCAAAAAGAGCTGGGGATCGAAGTGGAGCTGGACAACCAGGAGTGGGGCTCGTACCTGGAGGCCAGCACCAAGCTGCGCTACGACGTGGCCCGCCGCTCCTGGATCGGGGACTATCCCGACCCGTACACCTTCCTTTCCATCATGGCCGCCGGGGACGGCAACAACCGCACCGGCTGGTCGGATGGGGAATACGACCGGTTGATGCACGAGTCCACCCGCGAAGCGGATGCGGGCAGGCGCCTGGCGCTGCTCCGCCGGGCCGAAGAGATCATCGTTGCCCGTGGCCCCTTGATCCCGATCTACCACTACGTCACCTACGAGCAGATCAAGCCCTACATGCGTGGGCTCTACCAGAACCCGTTGGACCAGCACGACCTCAAGTTCGTAAGCATCCACCACGGATGGAAGCCCGGCATGCCGGTCCCGGGGAGGCATTAGATGGCCCGCTACGTCCTGAGGCGAATGTTGCTCATGGTTCCCACCCTGTGGGTGATCGCGACACTCACCTTCTTCCTCATCCGCCTCGCTCCGGGCGGCCCGTTCAACGCCGAAAAGGACATTCCCAAGGCCGCGCGGGAGGCGCTGTCGGCCAAGTACGGGCTCGACCAGCCGCTGTTCACCCAGTACACCCGCTTCCTTTGGAACGCCGCCCACCTGGACTTTGGCCCTTCGTACAAGCATCCCGCGCTGCAGGTGCAGGAGATCATCTTCCAGACCTTTCCGGTTTCGCTCGAATTGGGAGCGTCGGCTCTCGTGCTGGCGCTCCTGCTCGGAGGCCTGCTCGGCGCGGTTGCCGCGGTGCGCAAGAACCGGCTGGCCGATTACCTTTCCATGTCCGCGGCGCTCGCCGGCATCTCGGTGCCCAATTTCGTGCTGGGCCCGCTCCTGATCCTGGTCTTTTCGCTGCAGTTGTTCTGGTTTCCCACGGGCCTCTGGGGCGGATGGGAACACCGGGTGTGGTCTGAATCTGGA
>JANXVU010000010.1 GCA_025351485.1 Candidatus Eiseniibacteriota bacterium
GGCGGCGGCCTGGCCGCGCCCCCTCCCGCGCGGATCCAGACCGAGAGCGGAGAGGACCCCGGGCCCGATCCCGCGCCGCCCAACCTGTGGCGCAGCACCCGGAACGAAATCCAGAAGCTGCGAAGCCTGATTCCGGCCAACCTGCGCTACGGCGGGCTGTATCGCCGCACGTTCGCCCGGCTCCAGGTCAGCCAGTACTGGGACGAGGAGCGCCTGCGCGAACTACAAGTGTGGGAGCTCCGCCGGCTCCTGCGGCACGCCCGGGAGCACGTGCCCTACTACGCGCGACTGTTGAAGGACGTGGGGCTCAACCCCGAGGACGTGCGCGGTCCAGAGGACCTGCGCGCCCTGCCGCTGCTTTCCAAGGAGGAAATCCAGGCGCTCCTGCCCGAGCTCCTGGCTCAGAACTTCAGTCCATCCGCCCGGCAGGAGCGGACCACCGGCGGCACCACCGGGACGCCGCTGGGGTTCTTCGTGGAGCGGGGCCGCACGGATCCGCTGGAGCGGGCCTTCATTGCCAGGTTCTGGGGATGGATGGGAGTGCGCTTCGAGGACCGGTCCGTCATCCTCAAAGGCATGGTGGTCGAGGACCGGTTGCTCCGTGAGGGCGTGTACTGGCAGACCAGCTATCCCGAGCGGCACTGGACGTTCTTCTCGGCCCACCACATCTCCGACGAGCACCTGGACAGCTACGCGCGGAAGATCCGGGAGTTGAATCCCGACTTCATCCAGAGCTTTCCATCGGGGCTCGATCTGCTCGCCCGCTACTGGATCCGCAAGGGTCTCCCGCCGCTCCCAGGTCTGAAGATGATCCATCTGTCTTCTGAAACGCTGCGGCCCGAGCAGCGCAACCGGTTCGAGAAGGCCTTCGGGTCCCGGGTGTTCTCCAACTACGGGCAGAGCGAGTGCGCGGTGCTGGCCAGCGAGTGCGAGCACGACGCGGCCTATCACGTGTTTCCGGAGTACGGGGTGACCGAAATCCTGCGGCCCGATGGCACGCCCACCGCGCCGGGGGAGATCGGAGAGGTGGTTGGCACCGGCTTCAACAACCACGTCATGCCGCTGATCCGCTACCGCACCGGGGACCTGGCGGCGTGGAGCCGGCGGCGCTGCGTGTGCGGCCGGGCGTTCCCCTTGCTGGAGCAGTTGGAGGGTCGCGGCCAGGACGTGGTGGTGGCGATGGACGGGCACATCCTGCCGCTGAACGCGCTGATCTACGGCTCGCACCTGCCGGAGTTCCGGCACGTGAAGGAATTGCAGGTCCGCCAGCGGGTCAAGGGCGAACTGGAACTGGGCATCGTGCCCTATGCCAGCTTCACGCCGGAGATCGGCGAGCAGATCTGCCGCCGGCTGGAACGGGTGGCGGATGGCAGTTTGATCCTGGCCTGCAAGGTCGAGGATCACATTCCTCTAACCCCCGGGGGCAAGTTCCGTCTGCTGGTGCAGGACCTGCCCGCCACTTGGTGGGGCGGGTACGAAGGAGGGCTGTCCTAGACTCCATGCGTATTCTCTATGTGGTTGCCGATCCGGGCATCACGCCGCGCACCCGCGGGGGCGGGTTCCAAACCCATGTCCGGGAGACCATCGAGAACCTCGAGTCCCTGGGGCACGAGGTGAGCCTGCTGGACAGCGGCAGGGTGGACTTCGAGCCGGACGGCCGTCCGCGGGGAGGATCTTCCCACGGATGGAAGGAACGGATCCCGCAGTGGCTACGGTTCGTGGGGCGCGATTCTCTCTACATCCTGCACAACCGGCGCTTCCGGCCGCGGCTGGAAGAGTTCGCCCGCTGCGAAGGCCCCTTCGACGTGGTGTACGAGCGCTACCACGCCTTCGAGTACGCGCCCGGAAGGTGGGCCAAGGACAACGCTCTACCTTGGGTGCTGGAGTTCAACGCCTCGGTGGAAGAACTCAAGCTGCTGGGCGGCCTGGGCCTGGGCACGATCGGGCGACGGATCGAGGGGGACGTGGTGCGCAGGGCCAATCACGTCGTGGCGGTCTCGGGGGTGCTCCGCGACCAGCTGCTCGGGTACCGCGTTTCTCCGGAACGGGCCCACGTGCTGCACAACGGCGTGGACGAGAACCGATTCCGCCCGGATATTTCGGGGGAAGAGGTGCGCGCATCCCTCGGACTGGCCGGCCGGACGGTGATCGGATTCGTGGGCAGCTTCGCCGTCTATCACGGAGTGGACCTGTTCCTGGACGCCGCCGCGCGCGTCACCGAGGCGCGTCCGGGCGTGGTGTTCCTGCTGGTCGGGGGGCGGAAGGGCAATCTCCGCTACGAGACGCTTCGCGCGCAGACCGAAAAGACGGTGCGGCCGGGGGCGGTGATGTTCGCCGGAGAAGTGCCCCACGGGGATATCCCGGGCTGGCTTGCAGCCATGGATGTCGCGGTCATCCCGATGGCCGCCGACTACGGCTCGCCCACCAAGACCTTCGAGTACATGGCCATGGGGCGCGCGGTGGTCGCGCCCGCGGTCCCGGCGCTCCGCGAGGTGCTGACGGATGGAGAGACCGCGTTGCTCACGAAGCCGGGTGATTCCGCCGACCTTGCGCGGGCGCTCATTCAACTGGCGGACGACCCCCTCCTTCGCGCTCGCCTGGGTTCCGGCGCGCGCGAAGCCGTGGTGCGCCATCACACCTGGTCCCTCAACGCCCGGTTCATCGAGTCGCTTCTCCTGAAGGCACGGGCCGAGGGCCCGCTGTGAGCGCCCGCGCAGCCGATTCTCCGCCGGAGAGCCGGCAGGCCCGTGCCCACGCCGCCGCGCTGCGGTTGCACTCATTCCTCGAAGCGCGATACTGGGACGGTTCCACGTTGGGCGGCCCCGACCAGGGCGTGCGCTGGCACATTCGCATCGGACGCTTCCTGAAGAGCTATTTCCCTGTCTTCCAGGGCCGGGAGAGGTTCGTGTTCCGCCAGGGGCAGGGCTACTGGGCGCTGGCCAACTGGTCCCTGTGGCGCTCCGGCGGCGATCCCCGCCACCGCGCGCTGGCGCTGGCCGTGGCCGACGAGTGTTTCGCCTCGCAGCTCCCCGAGGGCGCGTGGGAGTATCCACTCCGCGCCCGGGCCCACCTGCGGGCCACCGTGGAAGGGGACTTCGCGGCCGTCGCCTTGCTGCGCGCATTCCGCGAGACCGGCGACTCCCGCTATCGCGACGGGGCGCTGCGCTGGCACCGATTCGTGGAGGAGCGGATCGGGTTCGAGGCACACCCGGGCGGCGGGATCGCGGTGAACTACTTCGACCGGCCGCGCGGCCTGGTCCCCAACAATTCCGCCGAGATGATCTGGGTCCTGGGGGAGTACGCCGCGGCCCTGGACGATCCGTCCTTTCTGCGACGGGTTCCGGGCCTGCTGGATTTCCTGGAGGCGGTTCAGTATCCGTCCGGGGAATTTCCCTATGAGCTGCCGGGCCCGCATGATTCCCGCCACCAGCCACACTACCTCTGCTACCAGTACAACGCTTTCCAGGCGATGAAGCTGTGGTGGCACCACGAAGCCACCGGGGATCCGCGGGCATCCCGGCTGGCCGGGCGCGTCACGACTTTCCTGGAAGGCGGAGTGCGCGCGAACGGCTCGGCCCGCAGCGGGTGCGGACAGGATCTTCCCGAGGTGGTCTATTACGCCGACGCCCTCGCCATCGCGCTCGCCCTGGGCGCGCGCCACGGGACCGCCGGCGCCCTGCCGCTTTCGGAGCGGTTGGTCGACTGGGTGCTGTCCCGCCAGCTCGGAAACGGCGGATTTCACTTTTCGCGCGGCGACTATCGGGTGCTCTCCGACAAGCGATTCTATCCGCGCAACCTGGCCATGACCCTGTTCCACCTGCTGGAGTGGTCCCGCCTGGCCGCAGCGGAGGGCGGTCGATGAGGGTGCTGTGCCTGACCAACCTGTATCCCACGCCGGAGCGGCCCTCGTGGGGCACGTTCGTGCGCTCGCAGATGGAATCGCTGCGGCCCCTGGGGGTGGATTTCGACGTGCTGCTGGTCCGGGGCTGGGAGAGCAAATGGAACTACCTTCGCCAGCGGGGCGAGGTGGCCGAGGCTCTACGCCGGGGATACGACCTGGTGCACGTGCACTTCGGGCTCACCGGGGCGCTGCTCGAGGGGATGCGCACGCCGCCCACGGTGGTCTCCCTGTGCGGCGATGACCTGCTGGGAAGATCGCGCCCCGACGGCAGCGTCGATCCGCTGAGCCTGCCCATGGTGTGGCTCAGCAAGCGGGCCGCCGGGCGTGCCCGGGTGGTGATCGTCAAATCCGAGCCCATGCGCCGGGCCCTGCTGCCGCTGCGGGAGTCGGAGGTGGTTCCCAACGGGGTGGACTTCTCGCTCTTCGCGGCCTCGCCCAGGGCAGAGGCGCGCGCGCGCCTCGGGTGGGCGCCGGATGAAAGCGTGGCGCTGTTTGCGGCCGACCCTGCGATTGCGGCCAAGAACTTTCCGCTGGCCGAAGCTGCCATGCGGGCGCTGATGCTGCAGGGCATTCGCGCCAGGCTGGTGCCGTTCTTCGGCCGCCCCCAGGCGGAACTGGTGGATGCCATGAACGCCTCGGACGCTCTCCTGTTCACCTCGTGGTGGGAGGGCTCCCCCAACGTGGTCAAGGAGTCCATGGCGGTCGGACTGCCGGTGGTCACCCTGGACGTGGGCGACGTGCGCGAGTACGTGGAGGGCTGCGAGGGTTGCGCGGTGGTGGGGCGCTCCGCCGAAAGCCTGGCGCGTGCGCTGGCGCCGCTGCTGGCGGCCCCGCGGCGGTCCGAGGGACGGGAGCGAATGGAGCCGCTGCGGACCGAAAGGGTCGCCGCGCGAATCCTGGAGCTGTACCGGCGGGCCGTCGGGACGGGGCCGGGCGGGGCCTCCTAGGGAGTCAGTTCGAACGTGCGGCGCTCCGCGAGCGAGCGGGCGGCCAGCAGCGTGACCCGGCTCGCGGCCAGCAATTCCGCATGCGGAATGGGGGGTGGCCCCTCGCCCCGGGCCGCGAGCGCGAAGAGGCGCATCTCCTCGGCGTGGCCCTTGTCCTGGATCTTGGAGCTCCTGGAGCGGGCGCCCGGGCCACCCGTGAAGACAGCCTCGCGAAAGTCGTCCATGCGCGCGGAAAAGCCGCCCCCGAAGATCTCGAGCTGCTCCTTCGGGAAGGACTTGTGGCCGGAGGCCCAGTAGCCCAGCGTGCCGGCCCCGCCGTTGGCGAAGGAGACCAGGAAGCACGCGTCGTCGCCCGCCCAGGCCGGACGCCCGGGGGCCGGGAACGATTCGCCGCTCACGCGTGTGATCGGAGCGCCGGCCAGGAAGGCCAGGAGATCGAAGAAATGGCACGCTTCGCCCAGGATGCGTCCGCCCCCGACCCGGGGATCCTGGGTCCAGTGGTTCGCGGGAATCGGCCCGGCGTTGACCCGGTAGGCGATCCCCAGCGGGGCGGCCGCGCCGAGGCCGGCCTTGAATTCGCGGATCATCGGGGCGAACCGCCGGTTGAACCCGACCGCCAGGAGCCCACCGGTTTCCGAGAGGGCCCGTTCGACGGAGTCCAGTTCATCCGCGGTCAGGGCCAGCGGCTTTTCCACGAAAACGCTCTTGCCCGCCCGGAGAGCCTGGCACACCAGCGCGGCGTGGGAATCGTGACGGGTGGCGATGACCACCGCCTGCACATCGTCTTTTTCGAGCAGGGCCGCGGCGGAGTCCTCGACCCGCTCGAAGCCGAACTGCCCGGCCACCTGGCGGGCCGTGAGGCCGCTGCCGGTGGTGACCGCCCGCAGGCGCACGGCGGAATCGCGCTTGAGGTGCGGGAGCAAATAGCCTTGGGCGAAGGAGCCCGCACCGATGACGCCGATGCCCAGTTCGGAGCGGCGCGGCAGAGTGGGCGAGCCGCCACGGGGCGCCGGCGCCGGCGCGGGTGTGGTCGTGGGAGCATCCTGCGTGGCGCCGGAGTACTCCAGGACGATTCCCAGCGCATCGCCGCCCTCGGTGACGTGCGCGTAGGCTTCGGTCACCCGGTCCACCGGGTAGCGATGGGTGAGGACCCCGGAGAGGTCCACGTTGCCGCGCGCCACCATCTCCAGGAAGGCTTCCATGTTCCGGTTCTCGGTCCAGCGCACGTAGCCGATCGGGTAGTCCACCCCATGGTCCTCGTACACCGGGTCGTAGCGGCCGGGCCCGTAGGAGCGGGACAAGAGGACGCTGAGCTCCTTTTCGTAGTAGGGTGAGCGCGGGACTTCGCCACCCACCAGCCCCACGATCACCACCCGGGCACGGTCGCGGGCCAGTTCGCCGGCCAGGACCAGCGGCGCGTTGGAAGGGGTGGACGCGGTCACGATCACGGCGTCGAATCCAAATCCGCGGGTGAGGCGGGCCGAGGCCGCGCGGGGGTCGTCCCGGCCGGGCACGAAGCCCATCGAGGCGCCGCTCCGGAGCGCGAGTTCCACCCGCGAAGTGGCAAGGTCGCACCCGAGCACGCTGCAGCCGGACGCCCGGAGCATCTGCGCGGTGAGCTGGCCCAGGAGACCCAGACCGATCACCGCCACGCTCTCGCCCAGGCGGACGTCGGCCTGGCGGATCCCCTGCAGGGCGATGGCGCCCAGGGTGGTGATGGAGGCTTGGTCCATGCCCACGCCGGCGGGAACGAGGGCGCACAGGTTGGATGGGACGCTCAGGATCTCGGCATGCGGCGCGCGCGATCCGGCGCACGCCACCCGGTCTCCCACGCGGAAGAAGCCGGCGTCCGGGCCCACTTCGGTCACCACGCCGGAGGCCGAATACCCGATGGCCTGGAAGGATCCGAGCTTGCCCTGGATCTTCTCGACCACCGAGCCCACCCCCTGGGTGAG
>JANXVU010000031.1 GCA_025351485.1 Candidatus Eiseniibacteriota bacterium
CGGCGAATGCGAGCGAAGCGAGCCCTGAGCCGAGGGGGGTGACAACCCCTCCCGCGGGCGGTCGAAAGATCCACCAAGCCCGCCTACGAAGGAGCGCTCTTGCCCTCGAATCGTTCCACCAGGCTGCCGCCAAGAATCCGAGTCTTCCTGGCAGTGGGGAGCCTTGTTCTCCTCATCGGCGTATTCCTCTTCACCAACGTCATCATCAGCCAGATGCAGCAACAGACGCAGGACCTCTCCCGATGGGTTGCCGAGTTCTGTGCGGATGCCTCGTTTCCCGCGAGTTCCGACTCTTCCATCACTCCGATCTTTCAAAAACTCATCGAGCGCCTGAAATTCCCGCTCGTGATCACCGATATGCAGGGCAACCCCAGGGCCTGGAAGAAGGAGATCGGAGTCGATCCGTCCCTGGTGTCCCCGGACGAGATCAACCGGATCGGGACCACCGACCTGCCCATGCGGGTGCGCGCGATCCTTTCGCGGGTTTCGGTGCAGGTGAAGCGGTTGGATTCGATCCACGCGCCCATCGCCATGAAGGACCCCGAAACGGGACAGGTGATCGGGTACGTGCACTACGGCAATCCCATCGCCCTTTCCACGCTGCGCTGGATTCCGGCGGCGCAGGTCCTTGCCATCCTGGTGTTCGTGACCGTGGGTTATTCGCTGCTCCGTTCGCTCCGAACAAACGAGCAGCGAAGCATCTACGCCGGCATGGCCCGCGAGACGGCGCATCAGCTGGGAACGCCGCTTTCGTCTCTCTCCGGATGGCTGGAGCTGCTGCGGGAGAAGATCTCCGACCAGCGGGGCGCGGAGGTCACGCTGCCCGCCGAGTTCCTGCGCGAGACGCTCGACGAGATGCAAAACGACGCCGACCGCCTGAACATGGTGGCCCAGCGCTTCAGCCGGGTGGGCTCCGAGCCCATCCTGACGCAGCAGGACGTCGTCCCGATCGTCCGGGAGGCCGTGTTATACTTCAAGCGACGGCTGCCCCAGCAGAACACCCGCGTGGCCCTGGTCGAGCACTACGAAGAGGTGCCTCCGGTGAATGTGAACCGCGAGTTGCTGGAATGGGCGATCGAAAACCTGCTCAACAATTCCCTCAACGCCAGCGGCCCGGGCGTGGGCCGGATCGAAATCTCGATCCGGCGCAAGCGCGAGCGCGAGGCGGTGGAGATCGAGGTCCGCGACGAAGGTCGCGGCATGTCTCCCTACGAGCGCCAGCGGGCCTTCGACCCCGGCTTTACCACCCGCAAGCGCGGCTGGGGGCTGGGCCTGACGCTGGTGCGGCGCATCGTCGAGGAATACCACGGCGGCCGGGTGGACATCGCCCAGACCGAACCCGGTCGCGGCAGCACGTTCGTGATCTCATTTCCCACTTAGGGCTACCTCGGAAAGAACTCCATGCCGGACACCCCGCGCAAGATCCTGTGGGCCGATGACGAGATTGACCTGCTGCGTCCCCACATCCTGTTCCTGAACGGAAAGGGCTACGAGGTCACGCCCGTCTCCAACGGCGAGGATGCCGTGGAACAGGTGCGTCGGAGCCATTGGGACGCGCTGCTCCTGGACGAGATGATGCCCGGCATGGGCGGGCTGGAGACCCTGGACCAGGTCAAGCAGATCGCCCCCGGGCTCCCGGTCATCCTGGTCACCAAGTCCGAGGAAGAGCAGCTCATGGAGGACGCGATCGGGCGACGCATCAGCGGCTACCTGATCAAGCCGGTCAACCCCACGCAGATCCAGCTGGAACTCAAGCGGGTGCTGGAAGGCACCAAGATCGAAGGGCGGCAACTGACCCGCGATTTCGTGACCGAGCTTTCGAACATCCGCGCCACCGACGTCGGCACGCTGGACTGGCGCGGCTGGACCGACCTGTACCGGCGCATCGTGGAATGGGAGATCGAGCTCGAGACCATCAAGGAGAGCGGGCTGCGCGACGCGCTGGCCGAGCAGAAAAAGAGCTTCAACATCGAGTTCGGACGTTTCATCGAGTCGAACTATTCCCGGTGGGTGTCCAACCTTTCCGATCCCTCGCGTCCGGTGCTTTCCACCGACGTGGTGGAGCGCGCCGTGGCCCCGCACCTGCGGGCCGGCCGCCGGGTGTACTTCCTGGTGATCGACTGCCTGCGCCTGGACCAGTGGCTGGCCCTGGAAAAGATGCTCGAGCCTTTCTTCGACGTGAAGCGCGAGGAGTACATCTCCATCCTGCCCACCGCCACCCCCTATTCGCGCAACTCGATCTTCAGCGGGCTCACGCCGCTGGAGATGGGCACCCGCTATCCGGAACACTGGACCGAGAACGAATCCGACGAGGGCAGCAAGAACCGCCACGAGCGGTTCTTCCTGGAAGAGCACCTCAAGCGGCTCCACGTGGATCTTTCGGGCGAGATCAAGTACATCAAGGTGTATGCGGCCGAGGAAGGGCTCAACGTGCGGCGGCAGGTGAACGGGTTTCGCCAGCTCCCGCTGGTGGCCCTGGTCTACAACTTCGTGGACAGTTTTTCCCACGGGCGCTCCGAGGTGGAGATCCTCCAGGAGTTCGTGCCCGACGAAGCGGCATTCCGCGCGCACGTGGCCACCTGGTTCAACCACTCGTCCCTGTTCGACACCCTCAAACAGATTGCCCAGCAGGACGCGGTGCTGGTGGTGACCACCGACCACGGCTCGGTGCTGGGACGGCGCGCCGCGCTGGTCAAGGCCAACCGCGAAACTTCGACCAGCCTGCGCTACAAGTACGGAAACAACCTGGTGTGTGACGAGCGCATGGCCATGCATATCAAGCACCCGGCCAGCTGCCAGCTCCCGGAGAACGGCCTGAACAAGAACTACCTCCTGGCCAAGGAGGACTACTACTTCGTGTACCGGAACAAGTTCCACGAGTACGAACGCCAGTATCGCGGCAGCTTCCAGCACGGAGGCATCTCCATGGAGGAGATGATCCTGCCCCTGGCCACCCTGGAGCCTCGAAAGGCTTGAGCGCCTCGGCCCCCACCCGCGTGGAGCGTTTCCTGCCCAACGCGCAGGCCACGGAGGCGCTGGGCGAGACCCTCGGCCGGCTGCTGGAGGCGCACGACCTGGTGGTGCTCACGGGAGCGCTCGGCGCGGGCAAGACCACGCTGGTGCGTGGTCTTGCCCGCGGGTTGCAGAGCCCCTCTCACGTCCGCAGCGCGTCGTTCGCCTGGGTGCAGGAGTACCGGGGACGTCTGGCGATCGTGCACCTGGATCTCTACCGCCTCACGGATATCGCGCAGCTCGGGGGCATCGGCTGGGAGGAATACGTGGAGCGTGCGGGAGTGATGGTGGTGGAATGGGGCGAGCGGGCGCAGGGAGTGCTCCCCGCGGAGCGCTGGGAAGTGGAGCTCTCCACCGAAGGCGAAGGCCGCCGCGCCGAGGTGCGCGCGTTCGGCCCCCGCCCGTCCGGCCGGCTGCCGCTTCTCTCCAGGGGCGGGCCGTGATACGGCTGTGCCTGGAGACCGCCTCGCCTTCGCTGTCGGTGGCGTTGATGGACGGAGAGGTCGTGCTGGCGGAGTTTCGCGAGCAGGGAAGCCGGACCCAGGCCGCCTCGCTGGTGCCGGCCATCCGGCTGGTGCTGGAGCAGGCCGGGCTCGAGCTCGGCGCGGTGCGCGAGATCGCCGTCGGAGAAGGTCCCGGCTCCTTCACCGGGCTCCGGGTGGGCGCGGCCACCGCGCGGGCCCTGGCCGATGCGCGGGGGATCCCGATCGTGCCGGTGCCGAGCGCCCTGGCGCTGGCGCTGGCCTCGGACTTCGAGGAGGATGGGCTGGCGGTGCTGGCCCGGGTGCGCGGCGAGGCCTTCGTGCAGCGATTTGAGCTGCGCGGCGGCGTCCCGGTCTCCCGGGGCCCGCTGGAAACCCGCTCCTATGGCGAATGGACCGATCTGGGAGCGCTTCCGGTGGTCGCGGACCCCGCGGCCGCCGAAGCCCTGGCCCGCGAGGCCCCCGGACGCAGCGTCCGCGCCGTGGAGCCGTCGGCCCGGTGGGTGGGGGTCTATGCCGCGCGCGCCGGAAAGGCCGGTGGCCCGCGCGAGTTCGTTCCCTTTTACGGCAAGAGCCCGGTGTATCGGAAACGTGTCCGTCCCGCTTGAAATTCGTCCCATGACCGCCCAGGATCTGGACGAGGTGGTCCATCTGGAAATGCGGGCGTTTGCGGACCCGTGGCCCGAGATGGCGTTCCGGAGCGACCTGGAAAAGCCCGAGCTGGCCTTTCTGCGAGTGGCGCGCCTCGAGGGCCGCCTGGCCGGCTACCTGGTGTCGTGGCGCGTGGCCGGGGAGATCCACCTGACCAACCTGGCGGTGGAGTTCGATTTCCGGCGCCGGGGCGTGGGCCAGGCGCTGCTGGACGAGTTGTTCGAGGACGCCAGGCGGACCCGGGCGCACATCATCACGCTCGAGGTCCGCAAGTCCAACGAGAGCGCCATCGCGCTCTACCTGGCCAACGGGTTCCGGCAGGTGGGGCTGCGCCGGCAGTACTACACGGTGGGGAACGAGGACGCGCTGGTGCTGGCGTTCAAGATGGACTCCCGCGGGGGGGTGTCATGAGCTGGTTGCAAAAGACGCGAGAAAAGCTGGGGGGCGTTCCCCGGCGGGACATGCCCGGCGACCTGTGGATCAAGTGCGAGGGCTGCGGCGAGATCCTGTACAAGAAGGAGCTCGACAAGACCCTGTGGACCTGTCCCAAGTGCGAGTACCACTTTCGGATTTCGGCGCGGCTGTTCACTCCCATGATCACGGACACGTTCGTCGAGACCGACCAGGACGTGGTGTCCACCGACCCACTCGGATTCAGGGCCCTGAAACGCTACAAGGACCAGCTGAAGCAGGCCCGCCAGAAGACCGGGCTGTCCGACGCCCTGGTGGCGGGCGAGGCCACCCTGGATTCGCACCCGTTCCTGCTCGGGGTCATGGACTTCGGCTTCATGGGCGGCAGCATGGGCTCGGTGGTGGGGGAAAAATTCGCGCGTCTCGGCCGGCGAGCCCTGGAGCGGCGCCAGCCGCTGGTGGTTTCCGCGCAGTCGGGGGGCGCGCGGATGCAGGAAGGCGTGCTGTCCCTGATGCAAATGGCCAAGACCTGCGTGCGCCTCGCGGAGCTCGAGGAGGCCGGCGTGCCGTTCATTTCCATTCTCACCCATCCCACCACCGGCGGAACCACGGCCAGCTTCGCCTCGCTGGGCGATGTGATCCTGGCGGAGCCCAGGGCGGTGATCGGTTTCGCCGGCCCCCGGGTGATCGCACAGACCATCCGCCAGGAGCTCCCGCCCGGCTTCCAGCGCAGCGAGTTCCTGCTGGAGCACGGCATGGTGGACCGCGTGGTGCACCGGCAGGCCCTCAAGCCCACTCTTTCCTTCCTGCTTCGATTCTTCGCGCAGGCGCGGGGCCAGGCCGCGATTGGCACCTGACCCGCTTCTTCACAGGCTCTTCCGGCTGGAAAAGAAGGGTTCCCACTGGGGGCTCGCGGGGATCCGCGCGCTGCTGGACGGGTGCGGCCGGCCCGAGCGCGCCTACCCGGCGCTGCTGGTCGGAGGCACCAACGGCAAGGGCTCCGCGGCCGCCACGCTGGAGCGGATCCTGCGCGAAGCGGGCTACCGCACCGGTCTCTACACTTCTCCCCACCTGGTGAAGTTCCACGAGCGCATCCGGGTGAACGGGCGGGCCATCTCCGGTCCCCGCCTGCGCGGGCTGCTGCTGCGCTTCCTGCCACTGGCCGCGCGCCGGCGCAGCACGTTCTTCGAGTGCGCCACCGCCATGGCCCTGCGCCACTTCGCGGATTGCGGAGTGGAGTTCGCGGTCCTGGAGGTTGGGCTCGGCGGAAGGCTGGACTGCACCAACGTGGTCCATCCAGAGGTATCGGTGATCACCGGGATTTCGATGGACCACATGGACGTGCTGGGCGACACGCTCCCGGGAATCGCGCGCGAGAAGGCCGGTATCTCGCGGCGCGGCCGCGCCGTGATCACCGGAGGGCGGGGAAGGGCGCGCATGCTGGTCGAGGCCGCCTGCCGCGCGCGCGGAGCCCGCGTGGTCCGGGCGCAGCGGGCCGCGGGACTCGTGCGGGTGTCCCTGACGCCCGGGCACATGTCGCTCCGGGAGGATTCGGGAGCGCACTACCGCACGGCGCTGGTCGGCGATCACCAGGTCTCGAATCTGGAATGCGCGGTGGCCGCCGCTCGCGAGCTGCGGGGGCGGGGATTCGAGATTTCCGAGCCGGCCATCCGGTGCGGGCTTCGCGAGGTGCGCTGGCCTGCCCGGTTCGAGTGGCTGGCGCGCCGGGGCGTGTTGCTGGACGTCGCGCACAACCCCGAGGCGGCCCGGTGCTTCGCCCGGACCTACGGCGCCACCTTTCGCCGGCCCGGAGTGGGGGTGGTTGGGATGCTGGCGGACAAGGACGCGCCGGGAGTGGCGCGCCAGCTGCGCGCGTGCGCCCGCCTGTGGGTGGCCACGGCGCCCGAAGCCGAGCGGGCCCTGAGCCCGGAAGGCATGGCCCGCGCGCTGGGAAGGGCTCCCCACGTGGTGGTGCCGGGCGTGGCCCGCGCGCTCAAGCGGGCGCTCCAGGAGCGCCGTCGCGGAGAGCCGGTGATCGTGATCGGATCCCTGTACACCGTGGGCGAGGCCATGGCCCGCCTGGGGGCGCATGGCCAGTCCCGCCTCTAGGATTCCGCGAATCGCCCGGCTGGCGCTGCCCGTGGCGCTGGCCCTTGCCATGGCCTGGAGCGTTCCGGCCTCCGCCAAAGCCCGCGCTCCGGAGGAACCCATCCAGGTCGCGGCCGACCAGGCCGAGGGCGGCACCGGGCAGACCGTGCTCACCGGCCACGTGGTCATCCGCCAGGGCACGGTCACCATCACCTCCGATGCCGGTATCTACGACCGCGATCACCACCACCAGAGCCTGCAGGGCAACGTCCGCTACCTGGACGGGCCGCTGGTCATCACCGCGCTGGCCGCCGACCACTACGACGATGAGCGCAAGGCCATCCTGACCGGCGGGGTCACGGTGACCGACACCTCCGGAACCATGACCGCCTCCCAGGCCACCTACTACCGGCGCGAGGGCCGGCTGGTGATGGAGGGCAACGTGGTGGCGAAGGACTCCACGCGCACCCTGACCGCCCAGCGCCTCACCTACTACAAGGACACCCGCGTCGCGATCGCCGAGGGCGACGTGAAGGTGGTGGACAAGGGGGAAGAGGCCACCCTGCAGACCACGCGGCTCCACTATGAGCGCGAGGCCCGGCGGCTGGTCTCCCCGGTGCCGTCCGAGCTGGTGGTGATGGACAACGGCAAGCCCACCCGCATCACCAGCGACAGCCTGGACTACGACACCCGCGCCCACGTGGCGAAGGCCTACGGAAAGGTGCGGATTGCGCGGGACAGCCTGGCGGCCGAATCGGGGCGGGCGGTGGTGTTTCGCGACGAAAAGCGCGCGCTGCTGCTGCTGAACCCGCGCGCCTCCGATTCGCACGGGGCCACCGAAGGCGACACCCTGGAGCTCTTCTGGGACAACAAGGAGCTCAAGAGCGTGGTGGCCCGCACCCGCGCGCGCGCGGTGTACAGCACCCGGCCCACCCCCAACCGCGAGGAGACCTCCACCGCCAGCGGCGACCGGGTGGTGCTGGAGCTCAAGAACCAGCGGGCCGACCGGGTGACCGTCTCGGGCGGGGCCAAAGACGAGTTCCGGGGAAAGGACCTGGTCACCGGCGAAGAAGATGTGAACACGTCGGAAGGCGACTCCATCGTGGTGGGCTTCCGCGACAACCACGCCCGCGTGGCGGTGGTCTACAACGGCCGCACCGGGCGCTACCAGTACGAGCCCGGCTCGAAAAAATCCTCCCCCGAGGACGTCCGCTACACCGCCGACCAGGTGAGCTACGACCTGGACAAGGACATGGTGTACCTGCGCACCAACGCGCGCCTGGAGTACAAGGACCTGGTGTTGAACGCGGACTCCGTGGACTACGACATGAAGCGCTCGGTGCTGGTCGCCCGGGGCAATCCGCGCATCAAGGACGCCACCCAGGAAATCGCCGGCCTGGAGATGGGCTATGACCTGAAAAACCAGCAGGGCTCGGTGCAGCACGGGGTCACCCATTACGCCAACGGGCTCTACACCGGCGAGACCATCAAGAAGCTGAACGAGACGGTTCTGAACGTGAACGGCGGGGACTACACCACCTGCGACGATCCCGAGCCGCACTACCGCATCCACAGCAACCAGATGAAGATCTACCTGCACGACAAGGTGGTCTTGAAGCCGGTGGTGTTCTACATCCGGAACCTGCCGCTGTTCGCGCTGCCCTTCTACGTTTTCCCGATCCGCGAAGGCCGGCACTCGGGGATCCTGTTCCCGCAGTTCGAGCTGGGCCTGAGCTCCACCCAGGGGCGGTTCATCCGCAACGCCGGCTACTACTGGGCCATGAACGACTACATGGACCTCGCCGTCTACGGGGACTATGAACAGGAGCAGCCGCGCTGGACCGGGAATCTCGAGTTTCGCTACAAGGTGCGCTATCTGATCGAGCAGGGCGACTTTTTTGCCAAGGTCAGCCGGGACCTGGGCACCCACAGCACCCAGTGGCAGTTGCGAAACCAGCACCTGCAGCAGCTGGACGAGCGCACTTCGCTGTCCATTTCCGGGGATTTCATCAGCGACAAGTCCTATCTGACCGACCAGGGGCTGAACCGGCCGCCGGATTCGCGCGTGAGCCGCAACCTGCACTCGCTCCTGGCGCTCAACCACGGCTGGGACGGCGGCAACCTGAGCCTGGCGCTGGACCGCAACGAGAACCTGGCGGTGGACTCCACCGACTCGCTCAGCGAGCTGCGCGGGGAGCAGTTCCCCACCTTGAACCTCTCGCTCTCTTCCCGTCCGATCGGCCACGCGAGCGATGCGGCGGGGCGCGGCGGACGCCTGGCGTTCCTCAGCTCCACCTACTGGAGCTACACCGGGAGGCTGGCGCGCGAGGTGCATGTCACCCGGTTGCGCAGCTCCGACCGCACCGCGATGGGCAACAACCTGGGGATCTCCGACAACCGGCGCATTTTCGGGTGGCTCAACTTCGGGCCCGCCGTGAGCATTTCGCACGCCCTGGTGGATCAGGACGCGCAGGGCAAGAAATTCGCCCAGGGCGTGGTGTGGAACGCATCCTTCGGCACCAGCGCCACGCTCTACGGCACGTTCCAGCCGCATTGGGGGCCATTCGACGGCATCCGCCACGTGCTGAGCCCGAGCATCCGGTACTTCTACCAGCCGGCGTTCAAGAACCTGAACTACCTGGATACGGCGGGAGTGGAGCGGCCCCGCTTTCCCACGGTGGCGGGGGTGGGGCTGGCGTCCTCCCGTCAGAGCCGCGTGGATCTCGGATTGCAGAACACCTACC
>JANXVU010000156.1 GCA_025351485.1 Candidatus Eiseniibacteriota bacterium
AGCCGGCAGTGATCAGCTTTCCATCGTAGTTCCAGGCGTGGTACGTGAAAGGGAATGCCTGATAGTTGCGAAAAATCTTCCCCGGCTTGTTTTCCAGGTACAGGATGATGGGCGCGATGGTGTAGCGATCGGCGCGCCCCATGAAGCCCAGATCGTTCACTTCGAACCCGGGGCTCATGAACTGCGTAGTTACCGAGCCGATCCAGTGCTCGCCGTTATTTTTCGCAAGTGCGACCTCCCCGTGGTACCCGGAGAGCCAAGTCCGCGTGGGATCGAATGTCACCTGGGGGGCATCCGGACGCTGGTAGTAGTGGGAGCTGCTTCGCTGGGTGGCGACGATCGCGGCCCGGGACCCGCGCACATGGCTCCCCAGGAGGAAGCCGTCGAGCGACCAGTCCTGGTTGGACCAGCCGTGGCTCCAATCGAAACCGGCGGCGTAGGCGCTGGACCTGAGTTTTGCGCCGAGGGTCGGATCGGAAAGGTCCCGGTTCACCGCCGAGAGCATCATGCCGACCTGCGAGTCTCCCTGGTGAATGTCGCGGCGCAACCGCCCCAGAAAATAGTTGGTGAGCGGCTCCACCGGCACCCGACCCGGGGCCCCGTGGTCGTCCTGGAACCTGGCCGACTCCCGGGTGGTCACGGCGTCCAAGAGCCCCACGGTCCAGCCCGAGGAAGTCTTGCCCGTGAGCTTGGCGGCTCCCGCGATGGTGCTCTGCCGCGGCTCATCCACGTACGGGTAATCTCCCTGCACGTCCAGGTGCGGGGACCGGCCGATCCTCCGGGTGTAAAAGGTCTGTCCGAATCCGAAGTTGTTCATGGAGCGCAGACTGCCGAACGAAAAGTTCCCGGCGTCCGAGACGAAGAATGGGCGCCTTTCGGGGTAGAACGTTTCGAAGGCCGAAAGGTTCACCACGGCGGGATCCACTTCAGCCTGGCCGAAGTCGGGATTGAGCGTGCCCGAGAGAGTCAGGTTGGATGTCATGCTGTACTTGAAGTCGAGTCCGAAATCCCCGAAGTAGTCACTCCCGCTCCGAAAGGGATTGCCCGCCCCCGGGTGGGTGTACTCGGAACGCCCGACCATGTAGGGCAGCAGTTCCGCATGACGGGAAACCGGCAACCGGCCAAGCCCGCCCAGGACGCCGTAGCGCCGCACGCCGCCCTGCTCCTTCTTGGGCGTGAACGAGAACACGTCCTGCTCCTGGAGGCGCTGGATGGTCCGGGAAACCTGGAGACCCCAGGCGCCATCCGCGGCTTCACTGTAATGAAGCTGAGAGAGCGGGATCCGAAGTTCCGCGACCCAACCTTCGCCGTCCACCGAGGCGGCCGCCTCCCACACGCCATCCCAGGAGTCGTCCTCGTTCCCGTCCGCGTAGATGGCCGCATCGCGAATGGCTCCCACCGGGTTCACCCGGAAGTGCCACGCAGTCAGGTGGTCGTGGTAGGAATCCAGGTACACATCGAAGTGATCGGAATCGGTCTCGTCATCGCGCCGGGCCAGGCGGGCCCGGATTCCGGACGGATCCCGGTCAAAAAGCCGGGCGCCGATGTAGACCGCCTCGTCGTCTACCAGGATCCGAACCTCGGTTCGTTCGGATGCCGGCTGGCCTTCGGAGGGATCGGTCTGGGTGAAGCCGGTGATGGGTTGTGCGGAAGCCCAGGCGGGTTCGTCCAAACGGCCGTCCACTCGGATCGGCCCGGAGGCACGCGAGGCGCGGGCGAGCGGCGGAACGAAGGCATTTCCTGCGCGCGTGGTGTCGGCCGATTGGGCCATGTCGGGCCCGGCCGCCAGCACAGACCAAATGATCAGCATGCGGATCCCGCTCACGACAGTCCTCCGGTTGCAGACCCCCGCCGCCTGAGCGGACGGGATCGTGCTTGAAGGTGTTGGCCTCGGCGCCCGAGCGGTGCCCAGAAATTCGGTGGGGTGCGCGCATTCTGCCGCGTACAGGTGTAAGACGACAAGACATCGGTTCAGGTTGCACGAAGATGTTCGTAGGTCATTCCATTTCTCAACGGCTTCAATCTCAAAGCCTTGGGCGACGACCCTCACCGTTCGCATGAAGTACGTTCGGGTCAGTGGGCGTCCCGATCCGGTGCTCTCGGCTGTGCTAACATGGCCGGGATTCATGGTCACGGCCACATCCTGGCTTCATCCCCCTGGAACATCCTTGGAGGCGTGCGCATCCATGCGACGACTTGTGTACGGAGTCCTGCTCCTGCTTGCCCTGCTGATCCCCCCGCTGGCCGTGCACCCGACGGCCGCGCGCGCGCAATCGCGCCCGCGCGACGTGATGAACGCCGCGGAGATCCAGGTGGCCCTTTCCAAGGCCCGGGTGGTCGGAACCGTGCTTTACGTGGCGGCCCATCCCGATGATGAGAACACCGCCCTGCTCGCCTACCTGTCGCGCGAACGCAAGGTGCGCACCGGCTATCTCTCCGCCACCCGCGGCGACGGCGGACAGAACCTGCTGGGGTCCGAGACCGGCTCGCTGCTGGGCGTGATCCGGACCCAGGAGCTGCTGGCCGCCCGCAGGATCGACGGAGCCGAGCAGTTCTTCACCCGCGCGCTCGACTTCGGCTTTTCGAAGGGACCCGGGGAGACCATCGGGATCTGGGGCCACGACAGCGTGCTGGCCGACATGGTCTGGGTCATTCGCACCTTCCGGCCCGACGTCATCCTGACCCGCTTCCCCACCACCGGCGAGGGCGGCCACGGCCATCACACCGCATCGGCCATCCTGGCCGAGGAGGCGTTCGCTGCCGCCGGCGACGCGTCGCGGTTCCCGGAACAACTTCGCTACACCACGCCGTGGAAAGCCCGCCGGATGTACCTGAACAGTTGGAAGTCCGACAAGCCCGACCCGCGCGAGGCCCGCTTCATCTCCCTGGACGTGGGAGCCTACAATTCGTTGCTGGGCCGATCCTACTCCGAGATCGCGGCCGAGAGCCGCAGCCAGCACAAGAGCCAGGGTTTCGGGTCGGCCGAGCGCCGGGGGGCGCTCCCGATCTATTTCTATCCGCTCGGGGGCGACACCGTGGGGGTGCGGGACATCCTGCAGGGCATCGATCTCACCTGGAAGCGCCTGCCGGGTGGCGAAGCGGTGGACGAGTGGCTGGCACGCGCGCAGAAGTCCTTCGATCCCGCGCACCCCGAGGGCATCGTGCCGATGCTGCTCCACGCGCACGGGGCGCTGCGTCGGCTCCCGCCGGACGCCATGGTGGAGGTCAAGCGGCGGGAAATCCTGGAACTGATCCGGTCCTGCTCGGGACTGTGGCTCGAAGCGATGGCGGCCGTCAGCGAAGCGTCCCCGGGCGAGAAGCTCAAGCTCACCGTCACGGCCCTCAACCGCTCAACTGTGCCGCTACGTCTGGTGAAACTTGAAGTCGTGGGCCTGCCGGATTCGCTAAGGCCGGGCGCGGGCTCGGAGGCCGTGGGGGCATGGCTGGCATTCAATCAGCCGGCCGTGGTGTCGGCCGAAATGGGCATCCCCGCTGGCACCCGGCCCTCGCAGCCCTACTGGCTCCTCCGGCCGTCCGCCAAGGGGCTATTCCAGGTGGAGGACCCGCGGCTGATTGGACGCCCCGAGAACGCTCCCGCCTTCACCCTGCGGGCCACGCTGTCCTCCGATGGAGAAGACCTGGCCTACGACCTGCCGGTGGCCTACCGCTGGATCGACCCGGTGGCCGGCGCGCGCTACCGCCCGTTTGAAGTGGTCCCGCGCGCCACGCTGCGCCTGGACCGTGGCATGTACGTTTTTCCCGATGCCTCCCCACGCGAGGTGCGGGTGGTGGCGCGCGACGCTGGAGCGGGAACGACGGGCCGCTTGAGTCTCTCGCTGCCCGCCGGCTGGCGCTCGTCGCCGGAGTTCGTCGACGTCTCGCTCACCGCGAAGGCGCCGGAACAGGAAGGCCGCTTCACGGTCTACCCGGCCGTGGCGGCGGGCAGCGGAAACCTTGGCGCCCTGCTGGTGTCCGGCGCCGACACGCTCCGAAACGCCCGGGTGGCGCTGGAGTACCCGCACATCCCGACCCAGGTCATCTTTCCTCGAGCCGAATCCCATTTCGCCCGGCTCGACATCAAGACCGCCGGCCGCTCCGTTGGCTACCTGATGGGATCCGGCGACCAGGTCCCGGATGCGCTCACGCAACTGGGCTACCAGGTAACGCTCCTGTCCGATGGGGAAGTGGAAAACGCCGACCTGTCCCGGTTCGATGCCATCGTGGCCGGGGTTCGGGCGTACAACACCCGCCCTCGGCTGCGAGCGCTGCAGGGCCGCTTGCTGGACTATGCCCGGCAGGGCGGCACGCTGGTGCTGCAGTACAACACCGTGGACCCGGGCCTGGAGGAGAAGCTCGGTCCTTACCCCTTCAGGATCAGCAGCGACCGCGTCACCGTGGAAGAGACGCCGGTGCGCTTCGACCAGGCCGCGCACCCGCTCCTCAACCGCCCGAACAAGATCGAGCCATCCGACATGGACGGCTGGATCCAGGAGCGCGGGCTGAACTTTGCGAATCCTTTCGATCCGAAGTACGAAACCCCGCTTTCCTGCCACGACCCGGGCGAGCCGGACCGCTCCGGCGGTTTGCTGTTCGCGCGCATCGGCAAGGGGGTGTTCATCTACACGGGCTATTCCTGGTTCCGCGAGCTGCCGGCCGGCGTGCCGGGAGCGTTGAAGATCTTCGCCAACCTGGTGTCCGCGGGACGGGCCGGCAACTGAAGCGCGGCGAGCGGACCGGCAACCCGCCGAAACGAACCTCCAGCGCGCCGCCCGCGGCGGCTCCGCGACTGCCCTGGCGGGCACTCTACGCGGGAGTGCTGGCGCTACTGGCGGCGCTGATCGCGCTCATGGCCGTCTTCACCCGCGCCTTCCGATGAGGCCGCTCGACGCCTGGGTGCTGGGACTGGCCCTTGCCGCCATCGTCCTCTACGGCCTCCTGCGCGGCCGGGGCAACCACGACCTGGACGGCTACCTGCTGGCCGGCCGCCGGATGCGCTGGCCCACGCTGGCGCTGTCCATCATGGCCACGCAGGCCAGCGCCATCACGTTCCTGTCCACACCCGGCCAGGGATACGTGGATGGCATGCGCTTCGTTCAGTTCTACTTCGGGCTGCCGATCGCGATGGTGATCCTGTGCCTGACCGCGGTGCCGATCTATCACCGCCTGAAAGTCTTCACCGCCTACCAATACCTGGAAGAGCGCTTCGACCTGAAGACCCGCTCCCTGGCGGCCATGCTCTTCCTGATCCAGCGGGGCCTCGCAGCCGGCATCACGATCTATGCCCCGGCGTTGATACTTTCGGTGGCCCTGGGATGGGACGTCCACTGGACGGCGTTCTTGATCGGGATTCTGGTGGTGACGTACACCGCCTGGGGCGGTAACCGCTCCGTGGGCCACACCCACGTGCTGCAGATGGCGATCATCTGGGGCGGCATGTTCACCGCGGCCGCGCTGGTGGTCCGGGCCCTGCCCCATGGCGTCTCGGTGCTGGACGTGATGCGGGTCACCGGCAAGATGGGCAAGCTCCAAGCCGTGGACTTTCACTTCGATCCCAACAACCGCTACAACCTGTGGTCGGGGCTCATCGGCGGCATGTTCCTGGCGCTCTCTTACTTCGGGACCGACCAGTCGCAGGTGAACCGTTACCTGGCCGGCGTGTCGGTGGAACAGAGCCGCCTCGGCCTGCTGGTGAACGGAATCATCAAAGTGCCCATGCAGTTCGGGATCCTGTTCCTGGGAACCCTGGTATTCGCCTTCTACCTGTTCGTCACCCCTCCCCTGTTCTTCAACCCGGTGGAAACGGCGCGAATCGAGCGCAGCCCCTACGCCCAGCAGTATCGCGCCCTGGAGGCCGAGCATGCGGCGGCGGCCGTCGGCCGAGAAAGCGCGGCCCGCGGCCTGATCCTGGCCCAGCGCGGCGGCCAGGCCGAAGCGGTGCACTCCGCGACGCTCTCGCTCCAACAGGCCCAGGTCCGCATGAGCTCCGTCCGCGAACGGGCCGTGGACCTGATCAAGCGGAATGATCCGCACGCCCAGACCAACGACACCAACTACATCTTTCTTGGATTCGTGTTGCGATTCCTTCCCGCGGGCGTGGTGGGCCTGGTGCTCTCGGCGGTGTTCGCGGCCTCCATGTCCTCGACCTCGAGCGAGTTGACTTCGTTGGCTTCCACCACGATGGTGGACGTCTATAAGCGCCTGGTGCGGCGGCGCCCGGAGGAGCGCGGCGACGTGGTGATATCCCGTGCGCTCACGGTGGTGTGGGGCATATTCGCGATCGGGTTCGCGCAGTACGCCGACCGCCTGGGATCCCTGATCGAGGCGGTCAACATCCTGGGCTCGCTTTTCTACGGCACGATTCTCGGAATCTTCCTGGTGGCGTTCTACCTGAAGCGGGTGGGCGGGACGGCAGTGTTCTGGGCGGCATGGATCGCGGAGGCTGCGGTGATCGCGTGCTTCAGGTTCAGCAAGATCTCGTTCTTGTGGTACAACGTCATCGGCTGCCTGCTGGTGATGGGGATCGCGCTGGCGCTCGAGCCGCTCCTGGGCCGCCGGCGGCGCGGCACGGCCCGGGCCGGATGAGGCTGCGGCGTCCGCGGGACGTGGCCCGCGGACGCTGCTCCATCTTCCGCTACTTGCTCTTCCACTCCACGATCATCTTTTCCAGCGGCGCGGTATCGGCCCGCTCGTCGCCCTTTTCGAGCTTGCGGTCCTTTTCCAACTTCACCGCCTTCTCGCCCATGGTGATCGCGTCGGTCTTGTTGCCGCCCTTGGCGAGCATCCGGGCCTTCAGGAACAAGGTCTGGTAGTTCTCCTTGAGCTTCAGGGACTTCTCCAACCACGCCGAAGCCTCGCCGGCATTGCCCACGTTGTTCTCGAAGGCGTAACGGGCGCCCTGGTACGGGGTCGCCCAGTCGTCGGCCTTGGCCGCGGCGATGCCCTCCCGCGCCAGCACCAGCACCAGCTCCGGCGTGTTGGCCACGACCTTGAACGGCACTCGCAGCTTCTCCCATCGGAGCGAAACCCTGGCGGACTGCGCGGTCAGCGAGTCGAACTCGAAGCCCATCCACTCCTGAAAATCCGCCGGCTCAGGAGCCAGGGTGACCCGCAACGCGTCCTGGGTGGAGTCGTAGTCGAACGCCCCCCACTGCTCCTGTTGCCTGCTGAACACCAGGGTCCAGGCGCCCACCGTGGGAATGGTGAAGAAGCTGTACTTGCCCTTGGGCAAAGGAAGACCGTTGACCGTGACATCGGTCGAGGTGGTGATTGTCGTCGCCTCGTTGGCGCCGGTGCGCCAGGGCTTGCCGTACGGGACCAGCTTGCCCCAGACTTCGCGCCCCTTCACTCCGGGCCGCGAGTAGGTGAGCGTGAGGTCGGTGATACCGACGGTCTGCTTGAGAGTCGCGTCGGGGCTGGGGCGCGGGGTGCGGAGCGCGGCGCCGGCGGGAACGGCTCCCAGGGCGGACAACATCACGGCGGCCGCCGCGGCGCGGCGGACCAGGGCACAGGTATTCATGAATTTTCCTCCGTTGGAACGATGGCTTCAAGGATGGTTAGAGCAGAATGCCCCGGGTACCCCCGGGGACGGGAATACGCGGGGAGAATAGCACGTCCAGCCAGGCGGCTGGGACCTCGCCCCGGAGACCGGAGATCAGCCTTGGGTGGGGCGCTCCCCGACCACCATGTAGATCCGGTGGGCCACGCTCAGCAGCCCCGGAAATTCCGCCTGGAGGAGCCTGGCCAGTTCCCGGTCGTAGATCTCCCGCTGCTCCGGCAGGAGCTGGATCACGCCGTTGCATGCCCGGAAGCGGCCGCGGAAGGATTCGTGCGTGAACGGCACGTCCACCACAAACTCCGACACCGTAACCCCGCGAAACCCGGCC
>JANXVU010000158.1 GCA_025351485.1 Candidatus Eiseniibacteriota bacterium
AGTCGCACGATCGCGTCGAGCTGCCCGGAGACGTAGGACCAGTCGCCCCCCACCACCGCCACCGCCACCGTCGCGCGCTGCCACACGTCCTCGGCCTCCACCTCCGCCACCGAGGCGTTGAAGCGCGCCCGGACCCTGTCCTTGAGCGAGTTCAGCACCGACCGCCGGTCCTTGAGCGACCGCGAGCCCGGCAGGAAGTAAGCCAGGCGCAGAGTCCCCACGAACATGGCGGGCCCCTACGCGCCCGCTGCCGCTCAGGCCAGCGTGCGGGCCACCTCCTCGAGCTGGAACGCCTCGAGGATGTCGCCCACCTTGATGTCGTTGTATCCCTCCAGCTGGAGACCGCACTCGAAGCCGTTCGCGACCTCCTTCACGTCGTCCTTGAAGCGCTTGAGGGTGCTGATCTTGCCCTCGTGCACCTTCTCGCCGGCGCGCAGCAGGCGCACCTTGGCGTTGCGCGGGATGTTGCCCGAGGTGACGAAGCATCCGGCCACCACCCCGGCGCGGGAAAGCTTGAACACATTGCGGATCTCGGCGGCACCCAGGACCGTCTCGCGGATCTCGGGCTTGAGCAGGCCCGACATGGCGTCGCGGATGTCCTCTTCGGCCTTGTAGATGATCTCGTAGCTGCGGATGTCCACCTTTTCGCGGGCGCCCGCGTCCCGCGCGCGCGTTTCGATCTTCACCCGGAAGGCGATCACCACCGCGTCGGCGGCCGCGGCGAGCAGCACGTCCGTCTCGCTGACGTTGCCCACGCCCGAGTGCACGATGCGCAGTTTGACTTCGTCGGTGCTGAGCTTGGCCAGGTGGTCCGAGAGCGCTTCGGCGGAACCGTCCACGTCCGCCTTGATGATCAGGCGGAGCTCCGAGGCCTCGCCCTTCTGGATCCGCTGCGAAAACTCGGTCAGGGTCACATGGCGGAAGGCGCGGAATTCCTGCTCGCGCTGGAGCTGGTGCCGCTTGCCGGCGATCTCGCGGGCCTCGCGGTCCTCGGCCACCGCCTGCAGCGTGTCGCCCGCGGTCGGCGCGTCCGAAAAGCCCATGATTTCCACCGGCTCGGAAGGACCGGCCTCGGTCACGCGCTCGCCCAGATCGTTGGAAAGGGCGCGCACCTTGCCGAAGTGCCGGCCGGCCACGAACGCGTCTCCCACGTGCAGCGTTCCGTTCTGGACCAGCACCGTCACCAGCGTTCCCCGGCCCGGCTCCTTGCGCGCTTCGATGACCGTGCCCTTGGCGCGACGCGCCGGGCTGGCCTTGAGCTCCATGAGCTCGGCCTTGAGCAGGATCATGTCCAGCAGGTGCTCGATCCCGGTGCCCTTCTTGGCGGACACCTCGCACATGATGACGTCGCCTCCAAACTCTTCGGCCACCAGCTTGTACTTGGTGAGTTCGCTGCGCACCAGGTCCGCGCGGGCGCTCGGCAGGTCCACCTTGTTGATCGCCACGATGATCGGGACGTTGGCGTCACGGGCGTGATCGATGGCCTCGATGGTCTGGGGCATGATGCGGTCGTCCGCGGCCACCACCAGGATCACGATGTCGGTCACCTGCGCGCCGCGGGCGCGCATGGAGGTGAACGCCTCGTGGCCCGGGGTGTCCAGGAAGGTGATGGCCTTGTCGTGTGCCTTCACCCGGTAGGCGCCGATGTGCTGGGTGATTCCGCCGGTCTCTCCGCCCGCCACGTTGGTGCGGCGGATGTAGTCCAGGAGCGAGGTCTTTCCATGGTCCACGTGGCCCATGATGGTTACCACCGGGGCCCGCGGAGAGGTGCCGACTTCGGCGTCCTCGGGCTCCTGCAGCGTGTCGGCCCCGAATTCCTCCACGAATTCCACCGCGAAACCGAACTCGTCGGCCACCGCCTCGATGGTGGTCTTGTCGAGGCGCCGGTTGATGTTGGCCATCACGCCCAGACGCATGCACGCCGCGATCACTTCCTGCGGCTTCATCTCCAGCATCTGCGCGAGATCGGCCACGGTGATGAACTCGGTCGCCTTGATGAGCTTGACTTCCTCCTCCACCACCGTCCCGTCCTCCCGCTCGCGGCGGCGGTGCACCTTGGCCTTGGTGCCCGAGTCCAGCGCGGACAGCGTGCGCTTGACGTTTTCGGCCACCGCCCGCTCGTCCACGGTGCGGCGCTTCTTCTTGCCGCCGCGGGGCTTCTGCCCGCGCGGACCTCCGGGGCCGCCGCCGAAGCGGGACTGCCCCGGGGAGGCCGGAGGACCGAAGCCCGGACGCGAAGGCGGGCCGGAGCCCTGCGGCGCGCCCGGCGAATACGAGGACTGGGGCCGCGGCGACGAAGACGAGCGCGACGGATACGAAGAGGACGAACGCGACGGCGGGGACTGCCCGCCCGGCGACGACCGGTACGGCTGCGACGGCGACGATTGTCCGCCCTGGGACGACCGGTACGGCTGCGACGGCGAGGACTGCCCGCCCTGGGACGACCGGTACGGCTGCGACGGCGACGGGCGCGGCGGAGCGGGGCGCGGCGGCGACGGGCGCGGATGGGCCTGCGCGGTCTCCTTGGCGCGGACCGCCTCCTTCTCCTTCATGCGGGCCAGCTCTTCCTTGGCAACCTCGACTTCACGCACGAACTTCTGCTTGAGCTTGGCCATCGCGTCGTCGTCGATGGAACTCATGTGGCTCTTCACCTCGATGCCGAGTCCCCGGATGATCTCCAGGAGGGCTTCGCTCGAGACGTGGAAGTCCTTGGCGGCTTCGTAGACGCGGATCTTTTTCAATGGCTACTCCTCCGCCGGTTCAGGCGCGGGCGGGGTTTCGGTCTCGGCTTCGGCTTCGACTTCGGCCTCGTCCCCACCGGCGTGGTGCGTGGGCGCTTCGGCGGCCTCGGCCACATCCGGGGAAGCAGCTTGCTCCACCGGCGCCGCGGCGCGCGAACGCACTTCTTCCATCACTTCGCGGGCCCGCTGCAGGAGTTTCTCGGCGGTCTTTTCCCCGATGCCCGAGATCTTCTGCAGGGTTTCGAGCGAAGTGGCCTCCAGTTCGGCGACGGTCTCGATGCCCTCTTCGACCAACCGCTCCTTCACCTTCTCGCTCACGCCGGTCAAGTCCTCGATGTCCACGCGCAGCGCCCGTTCGGCGGCGCGGCGCTGGTCGAGGTCGGTGCGGTTGATCAAGTCGATCTTCCAGCCGGAGAGCTTGGCCGCGAGGCGGGCATTCTGGCCGCCCTTGCCGATCGCGAGCGAAAGCTGGTCGTCGGCCACCACCACTTCCATGGCGCGGTCGTCGTTGTCCTTCGGCGTGGCCGAGATCACCTTGGCCGGCGACAGCGCCCGGCTCACGAAGATGGACGCATCCAGGCTCCAGGGCACGATGTCGATGCGCTCGCCGCCCAACTCGCGCACGATCGCCTGCACCCGTGCGCCCTTCACGCCCACGCACGAGCCCACCGCGTCCACGCGGTCCTCGTGGGAGGTGACGGCGATCTTGGAGCGCGAGCCGGCTTCCCGGGCGACGCTCTTGATTTCCACGATGCCTTCGCTGATTTCCGGCACCTCGCGCTTGAAGAGCAGGCGGAGAAAGTCCGGGTGCACGCGCGAAAGAATCACCTGCGGGCCCTTGGCGGCCTTGTCCACGGTCAGGATGAGCGCGCTGACGATGTCGGATTGGTGGTAACGGTCGCGCGGCATCATCTCGCGCGACGGCAGGAACGCCTCGGAGCGCTCCATCTTGACCAGCACTCCTCCGCGGTCCACCTGCTGAACCGTGCCGCGCACCAGTTCACCGAGGCGGCCCTCGTATTCGTGATACACGCGGTCACGCTCGGCCTCCCGCACGCGCTGGATCAGCACCTGCTTGGCGGCCTGGATGGCGTTGCGGCCGAATTCCTCGTAGGAGAGCGGAAAGTTGAGGACGTCTTCGGGCTTCGCCCCGGGCTCGAACGTCTGGGCCTCGGCGGTGGAGATCTCGCACGAAGGGTCCGCCACCACGTCCACCACCTTCTTGTGGGCGGTGACGTCGAACGCGCCGGTGCGGTCGTCGAATTTCACGTCGATGAGGGCGTTGAGCCCGATCTTCTTCTTGGCCGCCGAAAGGATGCTGTTCTCCAGCGTCTCGACCAGGGTGAGGCGGTCCACGCCGCGCTCCCGGGCGAGGCTTTCCAGGGCCTGCACGAGTTCCTGATTCATTGATTCCTTTCCTTCTTGATTCGTTCCCACGGGTCCACGGCAAGCCGGGCCCGGCGGATGTTTTCGAGCGGAAGCGTGAGGGGCTCTTCCCCCTCAAGCACGAACCGCACGTCGTTGCCCTCCACCCCGTCCAGCCGGCCCTTGAAATGCCGGCGACCGTCCAGGGGGAGCTTCAGCTCGACATCGGCCTGCTCGCCTCGAAACCTGTCGAAGTGTTGGATCTGGGTCAGCGGGCGATTGATGCCCGGGGAAGAAACTTCGAGGTCGTAAGGAAAAGGCAGCGAGTCCTTCTGGTCCAGGGCCTCGCCCACCTTGCGGCTCACGAAGGCGCAGTCTTTGTGGCCGACCCCACCGGGCTGGTCGATGTACATGCGGAGAACCCGCCGACGACCGCCCGGAATGATTTCCAGGTCCACCACTTCGACGCCGAAGCGTTCGGCAACCTCGTGGATCAACGCGCGGACGGACGCGGTCAGCTGCTCCACGGTCCCTCCAGCGAAAAAAGGTGTCTCGGAACGGGGCGGGGCTCCCGGACCCGGGTCCCCTGGGGGTCCCCGCCGGGTGAGTCGTCCTATTCCCCATAAACAAAGGAAGTGGAGATACCTCCACTTCGCCAAGACCTACTTATACCTCGGATTCGGGAAAAAGTAAAGGCTGGCTTGCGGACCTCCGGGGGTCAGGGGCGGGCGGCCAGGGCAGCCAGGACCCGGTAACAGGCCTGCATCCCCTCCGGGGCCATGGCGGCCGGGAGGTCGGCGGTGGTGTGCCACTCCGGGTAGGAAATGTCGATCACGTCGGCGGTGGGGACCCCGGCCCGGTTGAGCGGCAGGTGGTCGTCCCCGATCGTCGGGCCCACCTCGTCGCTGAAGGCGTCGAGCTTCTGGCGGGCCGCCTCCTCCCAGACCCGGCGGACCACGTCCGGGGCCGCCATCAGGGAATTGGGCTCCTTGGTGAACCGGGCCCCCCTGCCTCCCACCATGTCCAGCAGCACCCCCGCCGAATACCGGACCGGCAGGTGGGCGGCGAAGTAAGTGGAGCCCCGGAAGAACGCTTCCGGGTGCTCCGCGGTGCCCAGGTCCTCCCCGTCCAGGAAGACCAGGTCCACGCGCCGCGGAGGAGGAGAGCCATGCAGCCGCTCGGCCAGGGCCAGCAGCACCGCCACCCCGGAGCCGCCGTCGTTGGCGCCCGGAAGGGGCATATGGCGAAGCGTGGTGTCGGGGTCGCGGTCCGAGCGCGGGCGGCTGTCCCAGTGCGCGCACACCAGCAGCGCCCGGCCGGTGTCGGGCCCGAACGAAGCCAACACGTTGGAAAGCGTCGCGGGGCCAAACCCCGGGACGGTGTCGGTGAAGCTCTGGACCGAAAGGCGCGCCCCCGAGCCCCGGAGCCGTTCCCGCATGCGGGCGAGCCATCGATCGTGCGCCGCCGAACCCGGCACTCGCGGCCCCATATCCACCTGCTCCTGCACCAGGGCCATCAGGACCTTGCCATCCGGCGCGGCGATAGGCGCGCCGGCGGCGCACCCGCCGATGAAGACCAGGAGAGTCAGGATGCCAAGGCGCATGAAACCACCCATCAGAAGTTGAGGGACGCCGTTGCCTGCAGCCGGATGCTCTGGGTGACGAGCTGCTGCTGGCTGTTGTTGGTGCGCGTGTAGCCCGAGACCAGGCTGCCATGCACGTTGTTGGCGAACCCATATCCCGCGGTGGCGCTGATGTCCAGCCGCTTGTTCACCTGCTCCGCCTGCTGGGGGCCGGTCAACAGGAGTGTCTGCGCGCGCTGGATCTGGTAGGAGCCGTCCAGGTTCACGTCGATGTTGCCGCGCAGGCGGAAGCCCAGGTCGCCCGCGCCCGCGTCGGGCACGCCCTCGGGGCCCTTGATGGTGTGGCGCAGGTTCAATTTGAACGTCTGGTTGCTGTTCTGGGTGGAACCGTTGCCGCGCGAATTCTCCGATGTGGAGAGCGAGTAGTCGGTGGTGAACGTGAAGTGGTCGTGGTTCTTGAGCTCCCCCGAGAACGTGAGCAGCGGCTGCCATGACTTGGTCAGCACCCGCTGGTCGGGCGTTTCCAGGTTGCTGAATTGAAGCCTTTCGACCAGCGAGTAGTTGGTCGTGGCGTTCACGCCGGTCGCGAAGCCGCCCAGGGGCAGGAATTTTTCCAGCGCCCCCCAGGTGACGCGCACGTCCGGCCAGGTGAGGCTGCGCTGGCCGCTGCTCCCGTTGGTGCCGTAGCCCTTGGAGCGGGTCAGGTCATAGTGGATGTCCACGCTCACCTGACCGAGCCGGATCTGGTTCTGGGCCGTGCCGTGCTTGGAGATCGTGTACGCCTTGTTGCCGCCCTTCTGGATCAGCCCGAACGAGGTGTCGCTCTGGAAGCCGAGCAGGTAACCCAGGGGCATGTCCCCCAGCAGGCTGTTGCCGCCCTGGAGGGAGCGGGACGTGGCGTTGGACCGGGTGACGGTGTAGTTGCCGCTGACGTTTCCCACCGCCCCCAACAGGCTGCCGAAGATGCGAAGGGGATTCACCCCGGAGCTGTCCTGGGCCCCGCGCGGCGCGGGCTTCAGGCGGGCGAACGGCAGCTCCATGATCAGCGTGACCGTGGAGGAGTTGTTGTAGTTGTGGATCAGCAGGTCGCGCGAAAGATCCAGCGGCTTCTGGTCGCTGCTGGTGGCCGAATAGTCCAGGCGCGGCCCGAGCCCTTTCACCTTGAGCTCCTGGGTGAAGGTCAGGGCGTGGGTGCGCTGCACCTCCTCGCCCACGTTGAGCGGGCCCAGCCTGCGATGGAGCTGCAGGTCGTGGACCTTGGTCAGCGAGTAGGTCAGGTTGTCCAGCGGGCGCAGCCCGGTGCTCACGCTCATGGCGGATGCCAGCCGGCGCGAAGTGGGGCGGACCACCACGGTGGTGTCGGTGAGGGACTTGTCGGTATGGTCGGACAGGTTCTCGTTGCGGTTCTGGCTCACGTTGAGCCCGGTCGGCAGCGGGTAGAACTTGCCCAGCAGCGGCACGTCGATGTGGGTCCGCTCCCCGCGCGGCGCCAGGGCGTATTGCAACTGGGCGTTGACGTCGCGGGTGGTGTCGTCCGCGGTCGGGCCGGTGGACTTGGCCTTGCTGTAGCTCGCGCTGAGCGTGAACGGGTCCACGAAGTAACGCAGGTACCAGGGCGAGTCCGTGGAGGTCCGCGACAGGCTCGAGGTGAGCGTGAGCCCCCGGCTCTCGGTGGTCTGGCTCTTCACGTTGGCGGCTTCCAGCTGGAGGTCGGAGCCGGTCAGGAATTTGGGCACGCTGCTGCTCTTGGAGAGCGAGATGCTCACCGGGAACTGCACCCCCAGCGGCTCCATGAACTTGCTGAGCCGGAACGACATGTTCACCGCGAGGTTGGTGATGGTGGATCCCGCCCCCACGGTTCGCCCGATGTTCAGGAAGTCCGCGCCGGAGCGCTGGTACTGCACCCCGATCTGCCCGAAATCCGCCAGGGACATGTCCACGGAGGCCCGCTGGGCGGTGCCCATGTCACGCCGGACATTGCCCAGGGTGAGCTCGTCCACCCACACCACGGCGCTGTCGGTCACGCCCGATTCCCCGCCCACATTGTACAGGCCCACCTCGATGCGCTTGAGGCTGTTGAACGAAGGCTTCTTGCGGACCCGCACGCTGTCGGGCCCGCCGGTGGAATCCCCCGGGAGCGCCACGGACAGGATGGTGTCCTTCGAGCCGATGTAGTTCAGCTTCAGATTGGTGAGCGAGGCGAAGTCAAGGTGGATCGCGCGCCACTCGCCCTGCTTTACCGGGGTGGAGTACTCGTAGTAGCTGGTGGTGTCGATGTCCCCGAGGCGGATGAAGAAGCGCAGGTTCTCGCCGTACACCCGCAGGCCCTTCAGGAACAGGTCCACGCTGCGGTACAGCGTGTAGTCGGCGGTCTGGCGCTGGAACAGCCGGAACGCGGAAACGCGGTCCTTCGGTCTCAGGTTTCCCGTCTCCAGCGTGAGCGAGGATTCGCGGTTGGTCACGTTGCCCGCGCCTGACTGCGTCACGCCCGGGTCCACTCCCGGAGGAGTGGTGTATTCCAGGTTGTCCTTGTTGTTTACGGTGCTCACGCGAAGCCTTGGCCCCAGGATGGAGTCGGTGATGATGGCTGCGTTCTTCTGCCAGCGGTTCCCGACCATGCTCAGCTCGGCCAGCGAAACCCGGTTCCCGGCGGTCCCGCCCGAAACCCAGATCCGCACGTGCTTCACGTTGCGCCAGCTGGCGGGGCCTCCCCCGGGCTGGAACTGGCTGCTGCTCACGAACGCGGCGATCGGCACCCTCAGGAACTTCCAGCCCAGCCCCTGCGCGCCGTCCTCCACCTTGTACTGCGAGTTTCCCAGCTGGTTCAGCGGGATGGAGTACTCGTAGTACTGGGTCTGGGTGTCGAGCTGGTTGTTGCCGTCGAGGTCCTCGCTGTCGAAGCGGCGGTTGTGCTCGGTTCCGTTCTCGCCCTGGTACTTGATCCAGTAGGAGGAGTCCTTGTACTCCTCGTTGGCGTTGCTCGGAAGAATCACGTCCTTGAAGTTGTCCCCGTTGGGGTCCCCCGGATAGTAGGGGTCGTACCGCCCCAGCTCGCGGACGTCCGGGATGGTGTCCAGCCCGTTGTCGTCCACCAGGGCGCTGAACTGGCCCGAGCCCAGCGCGTTCTCGGAATTGAGCCGGCCGTCGGGTGGCGTGTTGGGCTGCCACTGCTCGTCCTCGCTTACCAGCCCGAAGTCGATGTGCAGGCGCGCGTCGTCGGGCCACTGCTGCGGCGCGACCGGGCCGCTGACCTGGAGCTCCGGGTGCTCGTTCACCCACAGTTCCATATCGGTCGCGGTGGAAAGGTCCAGCGGCACGCGTGACAGCCCCTGCTGGATCCCGGCCCACAGCGGAGCCCCGGATTGGTCGAAGGGATCCCGCTCCACGCGCAGTTCCAGGGTGCGGCGCTGGGTGGTGGCCTCGGAGCCGGTCAGCTGCGGCTTGAGATCGCCTTCCCGCACCCGGGAGAGCGTGTTGTACCAGTGCGTGCGCGCGTTGCTCGCCAGGATCGGAAGGCTGTGGTCCGGGTCATGCCGGGTGCTGTCCGGCACGCTCGACCAGCGCCACGAGCCGAAGCTCAGGTCGATCGAAGTGATGTCCTTGACCGCCTCGAAGTCGTCCACGTACACCAGGCCCTTGGTGTTGGGATTGGGCAGGCTGAGCGCGAGCTCCCCCTGGGCCGCCACGTTGGACTCGGCGGTGGTGTTCACCAGCGGCAGCGCGTTCACCAGGCTGGTGAGCACCTTGGGCTGCCATCGTCCCTGGGCGTTCACGTCGCCCACGATGGTGCGCGAAGGCTCCTCCCCCAGGCGCGGCCGCAGGTCCTGGGCGCTGGTGTTCTCGAACAGCCAGGTGGTGGCCATGCTCTTGTCGGTGCCCGCTCCGTAGGCCGCCGAAAACCCCACCAGCGCCTTGGAGCTGGTGGAAAAGAGCGAGGCGTAGGCGTAGTCGATCTGGATATCCGGGTTGCCCAGCAGCAGGTTCCTGGAGAGGATCTGGATTTCCCCGATCTCGGGCGTGATGCGGTAGTCCACGTCGCGGGTGAGGCGCTGCCCGTTGATGGTCACGACTTCCGAGCCCGGCAGGATGTCCGTCTGCCCCAGCCGGATGATGTCCTCGCCCTGGGACTCCCGGTAGGTGGCCTCCAGGTAGTATTTGCTGGCGCCTCCGAGCTGCAGCGCGCTGTTCGGGTTGTAGTCCCGCAGCACGTACACGGCCGAGTCGCAGTTCTCCTGGGTGAACAGCGAGGGCCGTTGCCGGGTGTCCTGGGAAGTGTTGTGCCGTCCGGGATCCGGTTGATAGTAGAACGGCCGGGCGTCCGGGAAGAACACCAGCCCGCGGGTGTAGTCGATGAAGGCGCGCCCGGCCCCATCGTCTCCATCGATCCGGTCGTCCCCCTTGCCGTTCGGGCCAAAGGCGTACTGCGAACCGTTGATCACTTCGTTGTCCAGCCCGGTGATCTCGATCAGCTTATCGCTGCCGAGATAGTCCTGGGGCGGATTGGAGGCCGTGGTGAAGATATGGAGTTTGAATTTTTCCGGGTCGATGCTGGTGCCGCTGAGCCGGTAGATGTTTCGCAGCTCGTAGGGCACGCAGGTGTTCCAGTATCCGTTGGACTCCTCGGGCGCCAGCAGGGCGCCGTTCTTGTCGATTCCCAGGAGTTCCTTGTGGACCCGGAGGATCTTGACCGCCAGTTCGCCCTGGCTGGAGCCCCCGACCCTGGTCCCGTCGAGCCGGCTGTAGCTCACCGCCAGCACCGAGCCCTCGTCCAGCTGGCTGGTCAGTTCGATGTAGGTCCGGCGGTCGCCGCGGTTGTTGGTGACCTTGCGGTAGAAGACTCCCTCGGGCTCGTCGATGAAGTGGCCTTCGTACGCACGCCTGGGGTCCGGATCAATGGCGGTCGGATCGAGGTATCCAAACCCGTGGACCTTCTGGGTCACGTCCCCGGAAGTGCTGCGATTGTCCAGGTACACCCTCAGGCTGCCCAGATCAATCTGCTCGGCCGGGTCCAGGCTCAGGTAGAAATACGTGCGCTGGACGTACTGGTAGTCCTCGAGCCGGTCGGTGTGCGCCTGCGACGAGCGCCGGAAGGTGTCGCGCTTGCTCTGCCCCTCCTGCTTCGAGGCGATCAGGGTCAGGTCCATCGGCCCGAACTTGCTGATGGTCTTCAGCCCGAACAGCCCCTGGTGCTGGCCGCTGTAGGAAACGAACTGGGTTCCCGGCAGCGCCAGGTTGGTATTGCCGAGTTCGAAGCTGCGCACCACCTCGTCCTCGTCGCCGGCGTAGCTGATGTGGATCCGGTTGGAGAGCGGCGTGGCGGCGGCGTTGCTGGTCTGGTCCACGTCCACCTTGACCTTTTCGCCGATGCTGCCCGCCACCCGGACTTGCAGGTCCTGTTTCATTTCCAGCTGCGGAAACTTGCTCTGGCGCCCGAAGGAGGTGGGCTGGTTGTTGAAGCTGGACGTGCCCCCCAGGGTCAGCGTCTCGCTGCCGGACAGCGTAAGATTGGGCCGTTGCTTGCCGAAGATGCTCTGCAGCCCCGTGGGCACGCTCACCGGCAGCTCGAACTTGAAACTGCCCGCCCGGATGCCCGAGGTGGCATCGCGGACCGCCCCGAGTTCCAGGTAGCTCTTGCGCACCAGCATCTCGTCGAAGTTCTTCAGCGTGAGGTAGCGGGTATAGCCGCGGAGCGGCATCCGGACGTTGTAGCCCAGTTCGCTGTTGTCGAGCATGCTCCGCAGTTCTACGATGCCGCTGTCGGGATCAAAGGATACGTCGTCCCGGCGGGGATCCACCCCCTGGCCGTGGCTGTAGAGGATGGGGTTCTTGAGCCGGTGGACGAGCTCATCGGGCGTGGCCATCCGCTGCGCCTGCCTGACGGCATCGGTGGAGTCGAGACTGTTTGGATCCGGATTGGAGCCCGCCGACGGCAAGGCACGGACGCGCGGGGCCGATGCGGCCAGCACGGCCAGGATGGCCAGAAGGAGAATGCGGTGGAATGTTTTCACAATGGCTTGTCTCGGCCGACCCTCCAGGCAGGCGAACATGAGCGGTTCCGAGCCAAACCGGGGCCGGCCGCCCTGCGTGACCGCTCCCCGGCGGATCCCCGGCCCATTGCGGGCTTATACACCGGGTTCCCCGTCCGGGTTCCAGCCCGCCGCCGACCCTCGGAACGGCGGGCCGGGTGAACCGTTTCGCACGCTACGTCCTGTGGCAGCACCGGATTCCCTTCCTCCAGGGGTTCACCTTCGTGACCCTGGCCGCCGTGCTGATCTTCCTGTTCGATTTCGTGGAAATGATCGTATCCAAGGGCATCTCCCCCTGGATCGTGGGGCAGTTGTTCGTCTACAGCCAGGGCTACACCCTGGCCATCACCGCCCCGTGCTCCGTCCTGGTGGCCGTCCTGCTCACCTTCGGCAAGCTGGCCCAGGACCAGGAAGTGTCCGCGCTCCGGACCAGCGGGGTGCCCCTGCTCGGCATCTTTCTGCCGGTCGTCGGGGCGGGGGTGCTGTTCGCGGCCGGGCTGACGCTGTTCAACAACCACGTCCTGCCGGAGACCAACCACCGCTTCGCCAATCTCATCTATGACATCCAGGGCAAACGGCCCAGCATCCTGGTCCGTGAGGGCGAGTTCAACAGTGATTTCCCAAGCTATCGCCTTCTCGTGGGACACGTCAACTATGAGACCAGCGAATGGCGGGATGTGACCGTGTACCAGCTGCACGATGACAGGCTCCCGACCACCATCACCGCCCGGCGCGGCCAGGTGACCTACGACCTGGTGCAGGACGAGGCCACCATTTCGCTGGAAGGAGGCCAGGTGCACGAGGTGCCGCAGGAGTCGAAGCAGCCCGATCGCTACCGGGTGATCGACTTTCGCCTCCACACCATCCGGATCTCCGGCCTGGGCCAGGCGCTCCGCCACTCCGACCGGGCCAGCCGGGGAGACCGCGAGCGCAGCACCCGCAACATGCTGGACGAGATCCGCGTGGAGACGCGGGAGAAGGCGGCGGTCGAGCGCAGCATGGCCCCCATCCTCGCCCGCTATGGCTACCGGCGCATGGAGGAAGTGCCGCAGCTGGCGGCCCTGCTCCAGCCGGGCCGCAATCCGCTCTCGATCTTCCTGGGATGGTTCGGCTGGAAGAGCCCGCTCCGGGGCAGGACCATCGGCCCCGCGGAGCTGGGCGCCCTGTCCACCGAGGCGCTGCAGCTGCACGCCTACAACCAGCAGATCGCCAGCTACTGGGTGGAGATCCACAAGAAGTTCGCCATTCCGGCGGCGTGCGTGGTGTACGTGCTCATCGGGATTCCCGCGGGAGTGCGCTTCCGGCGGGCGGGCACCGCGGTCGGGGTGTACAGCCTGGGCTTCTTCGTCGTCCACTACCTGTCCCTGGTGGCCGGGGAAGACCTCGCCAAGCACATGATCATCAGCCCGTTCCTGGGCATGTGGACCGCCAACCTGGTCTTCGGCCTGGGCGGGCTTTACTTCATGCTGCGCGAGGCGGAGGTGTTCCCGAGATGATGCGAATCCCGATCCTGGACCGGTACGTGCTCCGGCAGTTCGTGCCGTGGACCCTGATCGTGCTGGTGGGCCTGACGGCGCTGTTCACCATCAGCTCGCTCTTCGAGCACATCGACCGGTTCCTGGACGCCGGGGCGGGGCCGGGCGAGATGGCCACCTACGCGCTGCTGGACTCGGCCTCCACGGCGGTGTTCGTGATGCCCATGACACTGCTGGTGGCCGCCCTGCTGGTGATGGGCCTGGTGGAGCGCACCAACGAGATGACGGCCATGAACGTCGCCGGGCGCTCCTATCTGCGGGTCTCGGTCCCGATGCTGTGCGTGGCGATCCTCGCGAGCCTCGGTTCCTTCCTGATGCAGGAGTACGTGATCCCGCAGGCCAACCACGCCAAGCAGGAGTTCATGGAGGAAAAGGTCCAGCACATCCGCATGGGCGCGCCCACGCAGCGCGACAACGTGTTCCTGATCGGCGGGCGCGGAAGGGTGTACGTGGTGAGGTCTTACATGGTGCTGGAGAAGCGGATGGTGGACCCGGTGGTCCAGGTGTTCCGTGGCGGGCGGATGCTGGAGCGGACCGACGCGAAGGAGGCCACCTGGAACGGTTCGCAATGGGTGCTCCGGGACGGCGTGCAGCGGCAGTTCCGCGGCGGCGAGGAACGGGCCACTAAGTTCCGGACCCTCACCCTCTCCCCGGGCCGGGAACGTCCCGAGGACTTCGCGGCCGACATCGAGGACCCCAACCAGATGCCGCTCAGCCGGCTGGGCCAATACATCCAGCGGCTGCGCGAAAGCGGCCGCCCGGCGGACCGGTTCGCGGTGGACTACAGCATCAAGCTGTCCTATCCGCTCATCAATTTCATCGCGCTGCTGCTGGCGGTGGGCGTCACCGGCCAGCTGCGCCGGAGCAACGTGGCCCTGGGGTTCCTGATCTCGGTGGTGGCCAGCTTCCTGTTCTACGGGGTGGTGGCCACCACCAAGTCCCTGGGGCAGAACGGGGCCATTCCGCCGTGGGTGGCCGGCTGGGCCGGACACGTGGTGTTCGGCACGGTGGCCGGATGGATGCTATGGAAATCCCCGCGCTGATCCCCCGCTAGTCCGAGAGTTCCCGGCCCCGGGTTTCGATCACCAGCGGCAGCAGCAGCAGTCCCGCCAGCGGAACGAACCCCACGTAGAACAGGGCGCCCAGCGCGCTGGTGAGCGAGTTGGCCCCCCGCGAGGCCACGGTGCCCACCAGGAACGGGCCCGCGGCCGCGATCACCAGGCCGGCGTTGTAGCAAAAGCCCGCCCCCGTCCCGCGCAGCCGGGTCGGAAACAGCTCCGGAAGATAGTAGGTGAAGCTGCCGAACACTCCGAACACCGTCAGCCCGATGAAGAAGTACATGAAGATGCGCCGCTCCGGCGTGAGGTCGAGCCCGAAGGTGGTGAGCAGGGCCACTCCCGCCAGCAGGAAATAGATCGCGAACATCCAGCGGCGCCCCAGCATCTTGGAGGCCGGGACCGTGAGCAGGGTCCCGATCAGTCCGCCCATGTTGAAATTGTTGGTGGCGGTGAATTTCCATCCCTCCACCAGGGCCAGCGTCGCGGCCTTGTCGAGCCCCCGCAACTTCGCGGCGGCCTGCGCCAGGCCGGTGGACACGATGGGGATGAACGCGTTGCAGCTCCACCACATGATGAGCGCGGTCACCGCCATCGCCAGCCCGCTCAAAGTGAGCGCGCGGTGCTCCGGCCGGAAGAGGTCGGCCACCGTGGGTTTGGCGGCGGTGCGGGCCACGGTCTTCCAGCGCTCCGGCTCCTTCACGAACAGCCGCACCACGAAGGCCGCCGCCGCCGGGATCAGCCCGCACAGGAAGACATACCGCCAGGAGACCTCGGGCACGGACTTCCAGAACACGCCGGCAATCTGGAAGTTGACGAAGGTGGCCAGGAACAGCCCCAGCGGCGCGCTGGTGTAGAGCAGGGCTCCCGCCTCCACCCGCCGCCGTTCCGGCACCACTTCGGCCACCATGGCCGCGCCGGCCGCCCACTCCCCCCCGATGCCGAGGCTCGCGACCAGGCGGCACGCCATGAGCACCCACAGGTTGGGCGCGAATGCGCACGCCGCGGTTCCCAGGGCATAGATCAGCATGGTGAGCATCAGGGTGCGGGTGCGCCCCACCCGGTCGGTGATCTGCCCGAACAGGATCCCGCCCGCGGCCCAGCCCACCAGCAGCAACGAGGTCAGGATGCCGCCCCAGTAGAGCGTGGCCCGCTTGGCTTCCGGGGATCCGATCACCATGTGGAGGAGCGTCGGGACACAGTTGGGGGCGACGTAGTTGAAGAGCAGGCCGTCGAACACGTCGAATCCCCACCCCAGCCAGGCGGCCAGGAGGACGGTCCACTGGTAGCCGTTCATGTCGAGCAGGGTGAATCCGCCGGGGCGGCCCGGGTACTTTGGCGTCACGCGCACCTCCGAGAGTGGATGGACCTGCGCGGGCGCGGCCCGCCACGATGCAAACCGGCCGGCATTCTATCCCCGGGAGGCCTGCGATGTCACGGACGGGATCACGATTTGACCTCAAAGGGCGGGGCTGCCTACCATGGCCCCATGGAACCAACGGGAAGAAGCCGGCAGAGTTTCGGCTGGATGCTGCCGGTCGGAATCGCCATCGCCGTGGCCGCAGGCGTCGCCACCACGCCGCACCGCGGCGCGCGCCGTTCCGGGCAGGAGCCGGGGCACGGGGCCGCGCGGCTCTCCGCGCAGCCCCTCGGCCTGCTCGCACCGGAAGCCACGGCTGCGGGCCAGGTCCGGCTGCGCTGGTCCGGAATTCCGCAGGCAGATTCCTACGTGGTCTCGCTCCTGGATGGCGAGCTGGATCCGCTCAAGACGCTGGGATCGTCTCGGACGCCGGAGCTCGCGGTCGATCCGGCCGATTTCCCGCACGCGCCGGGGGACCGGCCACTGTGGTGGATGGTGGTGGCGCTGCGCGAAGGCCAGATCATCGCCCGCTCGGACGCAGGGCCACTGCGGCTCCCCTGACGCCCTAGGCTCCCCCGGGCCACCGCCGCCCCGCCCGCAGCCGCCCATCCCGCCATTCCGGGACCCGGTCCAGCCGGTCCAGTTCCGCCGCCCCGGCCACGTCTTGGGCGAAACCGATTTCCGAGAGATACGACCCGTGCGCCGTCGCCCGAAGGGCTGCCCCAAGGTCGCCCGCGGCCGAAAGGAACATCTCCCGCGCGCGCCCGCAGCCCTCGTCCGCTTCGATCCCTCCCCCGGCCCGGGCAACGCAATGCAGCACCGCGCCCGCCCCGATCAGGTCCTCTTCGCTCTCCGCCCCTTCCTTGCCCGAGCACACCAGCGCCACCGGCTCGTGGCCCGCGCCCAGCCAGCGGGCCGCCGCGCACGCGTTGACCAGGGAAGCGATGGCGGCGCGGGAGGCGAAGCGCGCCGCGAGGAGCGCCCTGGAGCCGTTGGTGCTGGCAAAGACGAGCGGTCGTCCGGCGACCCGAAGGGAGGTGTACTCGGAGGCGGAGTTGCCCAGGTCGAACCCCGCGATCTTCCGGCCCCCGCGCTCTCCGCACAGCAGCACGCCCGCATGCGAGAGTTCGTCGGCCAGGCGCAGGGCGCCGGGAATATCGGAGGCCGGGAAAGCCTCGGTGGCGCCGTTCTCGAAGGCGAAGGTCAGCGTGGTGGTGGCGCGAAGCACGTCGAACA
Source organism: Candidatus Eiseniibacteriota bacterium (assembly GCA_025351485.1). GTDB lineage: Bacteria > Eisenbacteria > RBG-16-71-46 > RBG-16-71-46 > JACRLI01 > JANXVU01. Next base: position 16,901 of record JANXVU010000158.1, read on the forward strand.
CCAGCACCGCCATGCCGGCCATGTCGGCCCGGTCGGCCGCTTCGGCGGTGGGATACAAGCGGAAGGAGCGGCTCACGAAGGCTGCGTGGAGGACTCCAGGAATCGGGCCAGGTAGCTGGTGTCCACCTCGCCCTTCTGAAAAGCCGGGTCGTCCAGGATGCGGATCAGGATGGGCAGGGTGGTCTCGACGCCCTCCACGATGCACTCCCGAAGCGCCATTTGCATGCGCCGCACGGCTTCGGCACGGTCCAGGCCGCGCGCGATGATCTTGGCGATCAAGGAATCGTAGTAGGGCGGCACGGTGTAGCCGGCGTAGACATGGCTGTCCACGCGGATCCCGGGGCCGCCGGGCATGTGCAGGTAGGTGATGCGTCCGGGGGAAGGCCGAAATTCGTGGGCCGGGTCCTCGGCGCACACGCGGCACTCGATGGCGTGGCCGTTCATGGCCAGGTCGGGGGTGCCGTAGCCGAGCGGTTCCCCGGCGGCCAGGCGGATCTGCTCCTTGAGCAGGTCCAGCCCGGTCACCTCCTCGGTCACCGGGTGCTCCACCTGGATGCGGGTATTCATTTCCATGAAGTAGAAACGGCCGTCTCGATCGAGCAGGAACTCGACGGTGCCGGCGCCCTCGTAGCGGATGCGCTTGGCCCCCATCACCGCCGCTTCCCCCATGGCGATTCGAGTCTCGGACGCGAGCCCCGGGGAGGGCGACTCCTCGATCATCTTCTGATTGCGGCGCTGCACCGAGCAGTCGCGCTCGTTCAGGTGGATCACGTTCCCCATCCGGTCGCCCAGCAGCTGGATCTCCACATGCCGGGGCCGCTCGACGAAGTGCTCGATATACACCTCGCCGTTTCCAAACGCCGCTTCGGCCTCGGCCCGGGCCATCATGAAGTTGTTCTTCATCGAGCGCGAATCCGCGGCCATGCGCATGCCCTTGCCGCCCCCGCCCGCGACGGCCTTGATCATGATGGGGTACTCGATCTCCTCGGCGATCCTCATGGCCTCTTCCAGATCGGCCACCGGACCCGGGCTCCCGGGCACGATCGGCACGCCAGCCTCGGACATGAGCTTGCGAGCCAGGGCCTTGTCCCCCATCGACCGGATCATCTCAGAGCTGGGCCCGATGAAGGTCAGCCCGCAGCTGGCCACCACCTCCGAAAAGTGCGCGTTCTCCGCCAGGAACCCGTACCCCGGATGAATCGCATCCGCCCCGGTGACCTCCGCCGCCGCGATGATCCTCGGAATATTGAGGTAACTCTGCGAGCTCGGCGCCGGCCCGATACAAACCGCCTGGTCCGCAAGCCGAACATGCAGCGAGTCCCGGTCCGCCTCCGAGAACACCGCCACCGTATCGATACCCAGCTCATGACAAGCCCGCAGGATCCGCAGGGCAATTTCGCCTCGATTGGCGATCAGCACGCGTTTGAACATGGGAGCCAGCATAGCACGGAAAAAAAGCGGAAGGGAGTACCTGTTCGGGGGTGTTCGGGGGGCGGATCGGGAGGCGAGCGAAGCGATGCCGTCAACCGGCAAGCACGCAGCGAGGCGGGCCGGGGGTCCTGCCCCAGAGCGCATCTGGAGGAGCGACGGCTCAGCGGAACAACCCGGAAGAACGCCCCCGGAGCGACGGAAGCTAAGCGAGGGGGCAGGACCCCCGGCCCGCCTCGCGGGGCAGCACTAGCGCGGCAGCACTACAGGAAGGGATCCGGCGCCTCGACGACCTTCTTTTCCTCCGCCTCCCCCGTATCCCCTTCGAAGCCGTCCCACGACCGGTCGCTGGTCGCCTGGATCCCGCGAATCCGCAGCATGAACTCGTTCGGATTCGAACAGTACTCCAGCGCCTGCTCCAGCGTGATCAGCCCCTCCCGGTACAGCGACATCACCGACTGGTCGAACGTCTGCATCCCATACTGCTGGGCGCCTTCGGCGATCAACTGGCGAATCTGAGCCGTGCGGGCCGGGTCCTCGATGTACTCGCGGACCGTGGAAGTCGAAAGCATGATCTCGGCGCCCGGCACCCGGCCCTTGCCGTCGGCGCGCGGGATCAGGCGCTGGGAAACCACCGCCTGCAGCGTGGCGCTGATCAGGAAGCGGGCCTCCTCGTGCTGCTGGGTCGGGTAGAAGGACAGGATCCGGTTCACCGTCTGCACCGCGTCGGGGGTGTGCAGCGTCGACAGCACCTGGTGCCGGGTGTTGGCCGCGGCCAGCACCGTGGACATCGTCTCCAGATCCCGGATCTCACCCACCAGGATCACGTCCGGGTCCTGCCGCAGGATGTGGCGCAGGCCCTCGGCGAAGCTCTCGGTGTCGAGCCCCACCTCGCGCTGGCTGATGTAGCTCTGCTTGTCGGTGTGCAGGAATTCGATCGGGTCCTCGATCGAAATGATGGTGCGCGGATCTTCGTTGTTCATCACGTCGATCATGGCGGCCAGCGTGGTGGACTTGCCCGAACCGGTCGCGCCGGTCACCAGGATGAGCCCGCGGGGCTTGCGGGCGAGTTCGGCCAGGATCGGCGGAAGGTTCAGTTCCTGCAGCGAAGGGACCCGCATGGGCACCTGCCGGAAGCACAGGGCATAGGTGCCGCGCTGCTGGTAGAAGTTGGCCCGGAAACGCGCCAGTCCCGGGACGCCCAGGGCAAGGTCCACTTCCCGGGTCTGGTCGAAGATCTGGCGCTGGCGGGGATTGAGGACCTGGTCCAAGATGGTCTGCGCATCCTGGAAGGACGGAGGCGGCTCGTCCAGGCGCACCAGGGAGCCGTTCACGCGAACGCACGGGGGCACCCCCACCTTGAGGTGCAGGTCGGAGGCGCCAGCGTTCACCATTTTCTCGAGGACACGTCTCAGGTCAATGGACACGAGACGGTTATCGGCCGATCATGACTCCGGGTCCACTAAAAAGATTTCCTGCCCGTACTCCACCGGCTGGCCGTTTTGAGCCAGGATCCGCACCACCCTGCCGGACACCTCGGACTGGATTTCGTTCATCAGCTTCATCGCCTCGATGATGCAGACGGTCTGGCCGATGGATACTCGCTGGCCTTCCTCGGCATAGGGATCCGCGTCGGGCGCGGGGGCCCGGTAGAATGTGCCCACGATGGGGGATTTGATGGCCACGTAGCTGGTGCTTTCCGCGGGCGCGGCTGCGGCGGGCGCAGGGCCCGGGTTGTGCGCGACCGGCGGCGGCTCGGCGTAAAGGGCGCGCCCCGACTTCCCGATCCGGAACGTGCGGCCACCGGACTGGACTTCCAGCTCGGAGATCCCGGTCTCGGCAACCAGGGCGATCAGCGCCTTGAGCTCGCCCAGATAGCCCGGGGTCCGCGCGGGGGCCGCGGCCGGTTTCCTGGCATTCTTCTTGGTTTTAGCGGGTTTCTTTCCCGTCATTTCGCAGCCGTTCGATGAGGGCCGTGAGCCCCAGGGTGTAGCCTCGCGCTCCGAGTCCCGAGATCAGGCCCCAGACCACCTGGGCGGTCAGGGACTCGCGACGAAACTCTTCCCGCGCGTGGATATTGGAGAGGTGCACTTCGACCGCCGGGAGCTTGGACGCCGCCAGCGCGTCCCGCAGGGCGACGCTGGTGTGGGTGAAGGCTCCGAGGTTGATCAGGAGGCCCTGGAAATCGCGTCCGGCCCCCTGGATCCAGTCGATAAGCTGGCCCTCGTGGTTGGACTGCCGACACTCCGCCTCGGCCTTGAGGCGGGCGGCTTCGCTTCGAATCGCCTCGTCGATCTCTTCCAGGGTCTGGTGGCCGTAGTGTTCCGGCTCCCTCGACCCCAGCAGGTTCAGGTTGGGACCATGCAGCACCAGGATCCGGATCAGGGTCCCTCCCGGAGGAAGTCTTTCAGCGAGCGGCGAAGCGCCGTTCTGTCTTCAAGGCGCCTGACGCTACCATCGCCCAACGGGCCTGTCAACACGAAGCCCAAACCTTTGTGCGACTGCTTCTTATCCCCTTCCATCAGGCCCAGGAGCCGAGCTTCGGATAGTCCCCGCGCGGCCACCGGGAGCCCCACCCGCCGCAGCAGGCCCACCAGCCGGGCACGCTCCGGCTCGCTCAGGGCTCCCAGCCTCACGGACTCACCTGCGGCGAAGGCGCAGCCGATGGACACCGCCTCGCCATGCTTCCACTTCCGGTAGCCGGTCGCCCCCTCGAGAGCATGCCCCAGGGTGTGACCGAAGTTGAGCAACGCGCGGCGGCCGTGGTCGCGCTCGTCCTCTTCCACCACCCGGGCCTTCATGCGGACCGAGCGATGGACCAGTTCGCCCAGCACGACTCCCGGTGATCCCGGGCGCAGGGACGGCCCGTGCGCCTCGAGCCAGGCAAGGTCCGTGCGGCTCAGCACCGCGGCCATCTTGATGGACTCGGCCAGCCCCGACCGGAATTCGCGCGCACCAAGGGTTCGGAGCGTTTCCACGTCCGCCAGCACCGCGGCGGGCTGGCAGAACATACCGATGGAATTCTTGGCCGGGCCGCAATTCACCGCCACCTTGCCCCCCACGCTCGCGTCGACCTGGGCCAGCAGCGTGGTCGGAAGCTGCAGCCACCGGACGCCTCGCAGGTAGGTGCCCGCGAGGAAGCCCGCCAGGTCCCCCACCATGCCGCCTCCGAGGGCGAGAATGGTGCAATCCCGCCGGAGCCCTGCGCGCAGGCCCTCCCGGGCGAGCAGCTCCAGTCGCTCCAGGGTTTTTGACCGCTCCCCTGCCGGAACGACGCTCAGGTGAACTCCGAACCCCAGCCCCCGAAGCCGGCGGGCCAGCGGGTGGCCATGAAGCCGGGCCACGTTGGTGTCGGTCACCAGCCACGCCTGGGGTGAAGCGATGAGGCGCCTCCAGGTGGGTGCGCCGGCCGCGAGCAGCCCGGCTCCGACATGGACCTTGTAGGAACGCTCCCCAAGACGGAGCTGGATGGCGCGTTCGCGCTTGACGGCCATGGCTCCCTACCTCCCCATCCGGCCGGTGAGGCGGCGGCCGGCTGCGCGGAGTTCGGCCCACAGATCGCGCAGGTCGGCTTTCAGGAAGTCCCGGGAGGATAGATGGGACAGGGCCGGCCGGGGCGCGGGAGCGAGCGTCACGGAGCGCTCCAGCAGGGTGGCCCCGCGGCGCAGCGTGACCGCCACTCTTTCCCCGGGGATGCGCGAGATCATCGCGGCGGCGAGGGAGGGCGGGTCATCCACGGCTCTCTTCTCCACGGCGATGACGATGTCTCCGGGCAGGATCCCGGAAAAGGCGGCGGGCCCATCGGAGAGGACTTCGACCACCCGCGCTCCTCCCGTGCCCCGGACGGGCAGAACGAGCCCCAGGTAGCCGCGCGGCGCAGGGATGGAGTCCACCGGCTGGGAAGTCGCGCCGGAGGCGTGCGAATTGGTGGCAAGGAAGGCGCTGAAGAGCACCGCCGCGAGCGCCCGGAAGGCCGTGCGCGTGGTGAAGGAACACCGATCCATGGCGCGCCTCCGCGGAAGCGCGCCGCGATCCAAAGGGCCGGCGTTCGGTTCCGCTGCGAAGTACTAGTGGGGATTTCGGCCGGGCGAGGCGGGCATCACGTGCACACCCGAGTCCGGCAGGGACTGGACGGTGTGAATATAGCCGCCCGCCGGTACGATTTCACCACCCTGATATGGCTGATCGAAAATCGAGTCGGTGGGGACCCTGCCCGCCAGGGCGGGAGCGCGGCGGGAATGCGGCAGCGTCCGGAGCCGCGCCTTGCCCGTGGGCGCGGTTCCGGACGGAGACTGGACGGCCAGCGCGGGCGCCTTTTCAGGGGCGGGCGCGGGCGAAAGTTTGCCGGCTGCAGCGTGCGGCGTGGCGGCACTGTTTGCCACGGGAGCGGACGCAGAATTCATCCGCGGGGTTGTCTTCCACACCCAGACCCCCGCGACCAGCGCCGCCACGGCCGCTGCCGCAGCCAGCGAAATCTTGAAGTGACGCAGCGCGGATTGCTCTGCGCGGATGGACGGGATCCACGCCTGGCCGGGAGCGGCGTCAGGCTGGAGGCGAACGCGGGCAAGCACCCGGTCGGTAAAATCGGAGGGAACTTCGATGGGCTCCAGGGAGCGCACCATGGCGTGGGACTTCCGCAGCAACTCGAACTCGCCGGCGCAGCGCTCGCAGCGCTCCAGGTGGGCCTGGAGGCGGGCCTGTTCGCGTGGGTCCAGCAGGTTGTCGAGCAATTCGGAAAAGCGGTCGCGAATGCGGTAGCAGTCAGGCGCCATTTACTCTCCAATGAGGTAGGGCAGCAGCTTCTTCTTCAGCATGTGCCGGGCTCGGTTGATCCGGGACCTCACCGTCCCGCCGGGCACGTGCAGGATCTCGCTGATTTCCTCGTAAGACATTCCGTCCAGATCGCGGAGCACCACCGCCTCGCGGTAGGGCTCCGGCAGTTCACTGACCGCCTCGGAGACCGCCTTCTGGAGCTCCATCTGCTCCGTGTAGCGGTCCGGCCTGCGGGTCTTGTCCACCAGGGCCAGCTCCGAGTCCCCCGAGATCTCCTGCAGGTACTCCAGGCTCTGGGTGCCGCGGTGACGCGACCGGCTGCGGATTTCGTTCTTGGCCAGGTTCACCGCGATGGTAAAGAGCCACGCCGAGAACTTGCCTCCGGGCCGGTACCGCTTGCGGTGCTGGTGGACGCGCAGGAACACCTCCTGCGTGATGTCCTCCGACCGCTGGCGGTCGCTGATGTACCGGTACACGGTGTTCAGGACCCGCTGAGAGTACCTGTCCACCAGGGCCGCGAAAGCGCCCTCGGAGCCGTCCATGACCTGGATCATGAGATCCTCGTCCGACACCGCGACCAGGTCCGGGGGCCTCACATTTGGACTCATGCGACACCTCTCCAGCATGGCTCGTCTCCTGCGGGGTAAAACACCGGAGGGCGACTGGGGTTCCAGCTCACGGAATGAATTTTTCGACCTCGTGGATCTTCCCGGGCAGGGAGCCGGACTTGGGATCCCGCTCCAGGGCGTCCCGGTAGGCGCCCCGGGCCAGGGTGTAGAGCTTCAGAGAGGCCAGGACATCCCCGAGGTGTTCGTGGATGACCGCGTCCCGGCCGCCGCTCTGGATGGCCAGATCCAGGGCCACCCGGGCCTCGGTCAGGCGGCCCAGCCGATAGAGGGCCCACCCCTTGCTGTCCAGGAATGCCGGGTTAGTTGGCTCCAGCTCAAGAGCTTGCAGGATTTCCTTCAAGCCTTCCTCCAGCTTCATTCCGCGGTCCACCCACATGTAGCCCATGTAGTTTCGGGCCGAGGCCGCCTTGGGGTTCAACGCCACCACTCGCCGGAATGCCGCTTCCGATCCTGCCAGGTCGTTGCGCTTTTCGCGCACCACCCCGAGGGCAAACCAGCCGCCGTCGGAAGTGGAATCCAGCCCCACCACCCTGAGCAACGCCGTCTCGGCCTCGGCCTGGCGGTCCATGGCGGACAGGACCTGGCCCTTGAGGAACAGCACCTGGGTGCTTTCAGGGGCCAGGCTCTCGGCCCGGGCCGAGTAGCGCAGGGCGTCCTCGAGACGGGCGGATTGAAACGCCTGGGAGGCCAGCATGTGATGGGACCGCCACATCCCGGGGTGGGAGGCGGCGAATGCTTCCAGCACGCGGCGGGACTCCTCCGGCTTTTTTTGATCGGCCAGGATCCCGGCTCGAAGTCCGGCCAGTTGCGGGTTGTCCGGGTCCGACTCAGAGAGCGTGTCCAGGTCGGCCAGGGCGTGGTCCAGCTGGCCGGCCCGGAGTTCCGCGTCCAGGCGCAGCCCCCGCACGCGCGCGTCCCCGTTTCCCGAGCTCAACAATTGGCCCAGCGGACCAATGGCATCCCCGGGGCGCCGGGCCATGAACGCCACTCTGGCCAGGCCGCGCTGGGCTTCGTCCATCTCCGGCTGCGACTGCGCCGCTCCGGAGGCCTTCAGGTAGGCGTCCCGGGACTCGTCGAAGTGCTTCAAATTTTCCTGGACCTGCCCGAGCAAAAGTAGTCCCCGGGCCGACGGGGGCGAATTGCCGGCCAGCCTCTTGAGCGGCTCGACGGCTTCGGCTTCGTGCCCCGTCCGGGCCCTCACCCAGCCCAGGGTGTAGAGCGCCTCCGCCGATTCCGGCTCGCGCCTCGCGCCCTCCTCCGCGGCTTTCTGCGCGTCGGCCGGCCGCTCGATGTGCATGTAGATCCCGGCCAGGCGGAGCCACGGCGCGGCCGACTCGGGCCTGGCGCGGGCGGCGGCCTGGAACCAGTGGGCGGCCTCGTCCATGCGGCCGTGCAGGTAGGCCATTTCACCGGCATCCCCCGCCACCTCGGCGCGGGTGGAATCGCGCCTCCAGAGGGCGTTGGCGAACGACATGACTTCGTCGTCCCGGCCCAGCCGGAACAGGCAGTGCACCACCTTGCCCAGCAGGTAGGCGGAGGCGGTGTCGGTCCGGGCGGCCGCGGAGTATTCCTCGAGCGCCGTGTCCCAGTCCCCCTCGGCCTCGGCCGTGGAGGCGCGGGTGACGTGAAGGGCCGATTGGTCATCCTGCGCACGCGAAACAGCCGGGACACAGGCAAGGGAAAGTGCCGCCAGGGCGAGCGCGGGAATCATGCTGCGAAAGTTCATGAGAGCTCCAGGTTGGCGCGGGTCATGAAGCCAGTATATCATCCATGTTTTCAGCCCGGGCAAGGACGTGCAGAACACCGGCCGCCCATCCACCCTACTCCAGATGCGTGACCCTCATGTCCAGACGCAGAAAACCCAGCCACGAAATGCCGGTCGCGACTCCCGTTCCCGGGCGGGCGGCGGCATCCCGGCCCGCGGACCCGGTGTTCCGGGCCATCGTGGCGGTGGCGGTCGCGGTGCGGATCGTGCTGATCCTGCGCCCGGACGGCCAGCTCGGCTTTGCCGAGCACATCGCCATGTTCAAGTCGTGGGCCTTCTGGAACTGGGGCCGCCCCGGGCTCGACCTGGATCCCCACACGGCCGGCTGGCCGGGACTTTCCTTCTATCTGGCCTTCGCCTCCCAGGCGCTATTTCGCCTGGCTGGCAGCGTGGCGGGAGTCTTCCGGGCCCCGGGAGACTTCCAGGCCGCCTTCTATCTGCACCGGGAATGGTTCGTCACCGCCGGGCAACTGGCCTGGACGGCGCTCTACGGATTCGGAATGATGGCCGTCTTCGAGTGGACCCGGCTGGCCGCCGGCAGGGCGGTGGCCCTGGTCGCGCTGGCCGGATTCGCCCTGGACCCCCTGGTGCTGGAAGAGTCCCTCACCCTGGGGCCGGACCTGCCGGCGCTGGTCTTCCTGTGGGCCTCGGCGTGGCGGCTGCTCCGGTATGACGTGGACGGAGCTCCCTCGGATGCCCGGCGGGCCGCCATCTTCTGTGGCCTCGGGATCTCGGCCAAGTACTATCCCGCGTTGATCGTGCCGCTCGCCCTGTGGGTGCTCGTGCGCCGGGCGTCGCGGGATGGAAGGCCCTTTCCTTCCCGGCTCCTGCTGGAGTGCGCGGGCCTACTGGTGGCCGCCTTCCTCCTGACTTCCCCCATGTTCGTGCGCGACTGGGCCGTCACGCAGCGGGACTTCGGGGACCAGACCAGCGCCCTGTCCTCCGAACACTTCGGCCAGGCCTGGCACGGCCCGTCCATCCTCTACTACCTGACCAGCGTGCTGCCCGGGAACTTCGGGTGGGTCGCCCTGGCGGCCGCCGTCGCCGGACTCATCGGCCTGGCTCGCGCGCGGGCGGCAGCGCGGCCGGGGCTGCTCATGGGGATCCTGTGCCTGGGCCTCTTCGGAAGCCTCCAGGCCATATTTCCCCGCTACATCCTGGGCCTGGTCCCGGCGCTGTGGGCCGGCGCGGCATGGCTGGCGGTCGAAGGAGCGCGTGCCCTGCGGCCACGCGGAGTCCCGGCATGGGCCGCTCCCGCCGTGCTGCTGGGCCTATGGCTCGCCTTCACTTCCGGGCCGGAACTGGCGCTCCTGCTGCGCGCCGATTCGCGCGCGGTGGCCCTGCGCGAAATGAAAGCCCTCGCCCAGCCGGGCATGGCCATCCTGCGGGAGCGCTATACCCCGGAGTTGGCATCTCTCGCGGACTCCGACCGGCTCCACCGACTGCTCGAGGCCGGCCGGCTTTCCCGGCGCTGGGCGGCCGAAGTGCGGGCGCTGCCGGCGCCGCGCGAGATCAACATGTACCTTTCCACGGTGCATCCCGAGATCAGCGACGCGTGGTACGACGCTAGCCACATCGAGCCCTTCGACGCCGTCCTGGTCTCCACCGGCGTCTCGACGCGCTACCTGGCCGAACCCGCGCGCTTCCCGCGGCAGGTGGCCTTCTATCGCCACCTGGAGCGATTCGCGCGGCGGCAGGCGACCTGGGGCGGCGGGCGGATGTCCGGCCCGGTGATCGACCTCTACGTGCCCGACACCAGCCGGTTCCGCGATCTCGAAGCTTCATGGGCCGCCGAATCGCCTGGATTTCCGGTCCCCCGCGGCCTCAGCGTGCTGAAGGAAGAGTCGGTGTTCCAGTCGGAGCTGGCCATGCTGTTCATGCAGCGCGGCCGGATGGACGCGGCGCAGACCCACCTGGAGCGGGCGATCCGGGCCGACTCGGCCAATGCGGAGGCCTGCAATAATCTTGCGCTGGTGTACGCGCAACAGGGCCGGAACGCCGACGCGGAGCCGCTGCTCGGGCGTTCGCTCGCGCTGGATCCGCGGAACTCCAACACCGAGCTCAACCTGGTGGCGGTCCAGGTGGCGCTCGGCCGCTACGATGAGCTGCTCACGCATATACGGAACTTGAAGAATTCGCGGACCATTCCCACGCAGGCGCTGTACGAACTGGGCTCGCAGCTGGAACAGGATCAACGCCCCATCGAGGCCTCGGCCGCCTACCAGTCGGCGCTGGAGCGCGAGCCCTCGCCGGGCGGATACATGGCGCTGGGGAGAGTGCAGGAATCGGCGGGCTACCTGGAGGGGGCGCTGGACTCGTATTCCAAGGCGATCCGCGGAGGCGCGGGCGAGGAAGCGCGGGCGCGCTTCGAGGCGCTGATCGCGCGCGTGGACGCGCCTACCCGCGCTCGCTTCAGCGGGGTC
>JANXVU010000109.1 GCA_025351485.1 Candidatus Eiseniibacteriota bacterium
CGTCCGCATACAGGTTGATCGAGGAACCCCGCAGGAACCACTTCTTGTCCACCCTCAGGTCCAGCTGGTGCAGCGGTCCGTTCCGCCGGGTGTTCAGCAGCGCGTAGTCCGGCACTCCGCGGGCGCGCGCGTCCCACACCTCCACGCGCGATGACAATTCCACATTGTCCGGCGTGTACGGCGCCCCGCCCAGGTAGCGCCACCGGCCCCCGATCTCCCATCCGCGTCCCAGCTCCTTGCCGCCGGTCATGGAGAATATGTGCCGGTTGTCCCAGGCGGACGGCTGGAACTCCCCCTGGCGGGCCGTGAACTCGCTGCGCACGAACGTGTAGGACAGGTTTCCATAGAACCCGTTGTAGAGCTTCTGCTGGGCAAGCAGTTCCAGCCCGTAGCTGCGCCCCCTGGACGTGGGCACCACCGGCGCATTCCCGATCACCCCGAAGTCCGCACCCAGGTTGGCCAGGCTGACCGAGTCCTGGAGCAGGAACGGATAGTCGGCGTACCTCTTGTAGAACCCTTCCAGCGACACCCGGGAGTTGGTGCTGCTGCTCAGCTCCAGGCCCCCCACCAGGTGGTCGCACCGGATGTACTTCACGCCGTTCCCCTTGTTCACCAGCGCCCCCAGGGAATCCCGGAATCCGAGCACCGTGGCCGCCGGCAGTTGGTAGTAGCGGCCGGTGTTGAAATTCAGGCTCAGGCGGTCCGTGAGCGCATAGCTGGCGGACAGGCGCGGCGAAAGCTGGTCCAGGGGCCGGCCCATGGCGCTGGAGTAGTCGGTGAAGTCGGTTCTCGCGCCCACGGACACGGTCAGCCTTTCGTCCCGGGACGAGCGGCTGGCCTGGGCGAACCCGGAGAACTTGCCGAAGGTCAGCCGCGAATCGAAATTCACCACCGCCAGCCCGGACTGGATGGCCCGTTTTTCGTAGGTGTGGTTGGTGTAGGTGGCGCTCTCCACCCCGAGGCCATACGAGTAGCGCCAGGCGCCCCGGCGGGTGGCGCGCTCCAGGCGGACCTTGTTCTCGATTTCCTGGGATTCATAGTCCAGCACCAGCTTGGAGGGGTCGGAGTCCTGGTTGCGGAAGTACTTGATGGCATCGTTGTGCAGCTGGTTTCGGCTCACCACCAGCTGGACCAGCCCGTTTTCATTGAAGTGCTTCCATGTTCCGCCCAGGGCGTAGTTCCACTGCGAATTCACCGGCACCTGTTCCAGGATGTACCTGTTGATCTCGGTGTCGCTGGCGGAGTCGTTCAGCGTGAAGTTGTCGATCGCCCCGAGGCCCAGAAAGGTGATTTCGTTTCTTTCATCCAGCCGGGTGCGGGTCTTGAACTGGAGGTCGTTGTAAGCGGGCAGGAACGGCAGCCCGAGCGCTTTTAGCACCAATTGAAGATAGGACCTCCGGGCTGAAAGGATAAACGTGCTCCTATCTCCCAGCGGCCCGTCCAGCGTGAGCCCGAAGTCCGAGATGCCCACGGTGGCGGTGGTCGCCAGCTTCCCGTTGTTCCCGTCCTTCATCTGGAAATCCATGATGCTGGATAGAGCGTTCCCGCGGCCGGCGGGAAACGCCCCGGTGAGCAGGTTGACCTCGCGCACGAAATTCACGTTGATCATCCCCACCGGGCCGCCCGAGGAGCCCTGGGTGGCGAAGTGGTTGATGTTGGGCACCTCGATGCCGTCGATGTAGAAGCGGTTTTCGTTGGGCGCGCCGCCGCGGATGATCAGGTCGTTGCGAAAATTCGGAGTGGAGCCCACCCCGGGCAGGCTCTGCACCGCCTTGGAAATATCCCGGTTTCCGCCGGGGAAGCGATCGATCTCCGCCGCGCCCAGGGTGCGCGACGATAGCGGGCTTTCGTCGGTCTTTCGAAACGGCGACGCCGTGACCAGCACCGAGTCTGCCACGATGGGTTCCTCGTCCAGGGTGATGTCCAGGGCCGCCGGCCTGGCGTTGCTCACCGCGATCTCGTACAGCACCACCTTCCTGTATCCCAGGCTCGAGGCCTGCACGTTGTACTCTCCCGGAGTAATCCCCTTGATCTCGTAGCGGCCCGCGGAATCCGAGGCCGCCCCCAGCCTTGCGCCCTGGAGCACCACGTTGACGTTGGCGAGCGGCTCGTTGGTGCGGGCATTGACGACGGTGCCCCGAAGGACGGCCGCGTGGGCGCCGGCGAATGGAAGAAGAACCAGGGACAGGAGCAGGAAGGCCGGGGCGGTCGGGGATGCACGCATAAGGAAAGCACTCCAGACTGGGATGGTGATTCTAGTGACGAACAGGGCGGCCCCTTCTTGGGATGAAGATGGGCCGCTCCCGGTTGCGGGTCCCATGGAAAAAAAAAGCGCCCGGCTGAACCGGGGGCTACCATGGAGTACTGCGGACATCCGCCAGGGTCGCCTCCCTCGTCAGGCGGCCTTTCGAACCCGGGCGGCCCGGGCCACTTCTTCGGGGGTGATGCCGCGGGACTTGCGCCACGCGATCGAGCGGGCCCAGATTTCCGAGAACAGCCCGGTAACGTTGCCGGCGTTGACCTGGATCAACGGCCGCTGCGGCCTTTCGGCGAGCGCGCGGCGGCACAGGTCCACCGGGCCCGCGCCCGGCTGGCGCACCACTTCGTTGCCCGGCTCGGGCGACAGCCCGTGGTCGCGCATGATGGTGTAGGTGATTCCCGTGCCGTCCTGGTATCGCGAAATGATCTCGTACCATTCTCCGGCCCGCGGATGCTGGTATAGGGCGGCATACACGCACTGGGCTTCGTTGACCAGGAACCGCACCTTGACCCCGCGCAGTTCGACCACCGAGTAGGTGCCAACGTCGGCGAATCCCTCGCGCTCCAGAGGGTTGGCGAAGTGCACGCACATCCCGTCCTCATCGCCTGCTTCGGGGGTCTCGGGCACCAGGTGGATCTGGTCGGGCTGGCGGCTCACCGCCTTGCGCCCCACGGCGAGCAGCGCGTAGCGCGAAATGAAGTGGAGCGCGACCAAGGCGATGCTCAGTGCGATCCAGGGTGTGGGAAGCGACACGTCGGTCTCCGGGAAAAGATGACTCCGTCCTGCTCTTTTCCCGGTTATCGGCCGCGGCGGGGGGGATCTCGACGGGGAGGCGCCTTGGCGCGCTTTTCCGGGGGCAAAATGTGCGCGAAGCGCTTCAAATCAATGCGGCCCGTGGGGCTGAATTCAACGCCCTCCTCCTCCAGCAACCGCCGCTGCTCCCCGGCTCCCCCGCCGGGCCTTGCGCTGATGCGTCCCTGGCTGTTCACCACCCGCTGCCATGGCAGCCCCTCGGGCGCGTGGGCCATCGCAGCCCCCACCCAGCGGGGCCCGAGGCCCAAGTAGGTCTTCACCAGGATGCCGCGGGGACGTGCGATGAGCCGGGCGATCTGGCCGTAGCTCATCACCCGGCCTTCGGGGATCCGGGCGACCCACGCATAGACCTGCGCGCGAAAGGCTTCGGGATCGGGGGGATTTCGGAATGCCAATCGGGCCTCAGCGGTAAGCGTGGTGGCTGCGGGTGCGCGGATCTTCGATCCTCGGACAAGTCTGCATTCGGAGAAACTCGTTGTCCATCCGAATCCACGCGCAAACGCCGGCCGCCCGAAGGGCGACCGGCGTTTCAAGACCCCCTCCGGGCGCTCGGATATCAGGCAGCCTTGAGCCTGGAAATGGCCTTTCGAAGGGTGCGGGTGCTGACCGGCTTGCTCACCACCGCGTCCACGCCGACGGGCATTTCATTCTTTGCCGACATCAGCTCGCCGAAGCCCGTCAGTAGAATCACCGGGGTTCCTGGCTGGGCCTGCTTGATGGCTGCGGCCAGCTGGTCGCCGCTCATGCGCGGCATGGCGCGATCCATCACCACCAGGTCGAATTTGCGCGAATAGAATTTCTTGAGTCCCTCCACGCCATCGGAAGCGGTCTCGACGCGGTGATGGTCGCCCTCCAGGAAGTCCTTCACGAAACGCACCACGCCCGGCTCGTCGTCCACCACCAGCACGTCCATCGGCGGCACGGTGGTGCCGGGGCCGGAGTCCGCTTCACTTCCCATCCTCGAGTGTTCGAGCGGAAGGCGGATCTCGAAGCGGGTGCCCCTTCCGGGCTCGCTCTGGATCTCCACGGAACCTTCGTGGCGCTGGACGATTCCATACACCATCGGAAGCCCCAGCCCGGTGCCGCGCTCGCCCTTGGTGGTGAAGAACGGCTCCAGGCAGCGGCGCCGTACTTCCTCGTTCATTCCCATGCCGCTGTCGGCGACTTCGAGCACCACGAAGGCCGCGTCGACACGGGTCCGCAGGGTGATCACGCCGCCTTCCGGCATGGCGTCCACGGCGTTGAAGACCAGGTTGGTGAGCAACTCGCGCAGGTCGGATTCGTTTCCCGGGACCGCCGGGATGTCGGCGAGCTCCTGGCGCACTTCGATGGTGATGCCGCCGGCCTGGGCCTGGCCCCTCCACTTGGGCTGGGTGAGCGCGAGAGCCTGTTCCACCAGGGAGTTCAGTGAAACCGGCGGGAACACCTCGGTGACCTCCCGGGCCCGGTAGAACTCGCGCAGGCGGTTCACGACGTTGCCGGCGTCCTTGGCCGCGGTGTGGATGGTTTGCAGATACTCGATCGTCCGGTCCCGGTCGTCCAGCATCTGCGGGCGCATCAACATCAGGTCGGTGAAGCCCAGGATCGGGGCCAGGGCGTTGTTGAAGTCGTGCGTGACGCCGCTGGCCATCTGGCCCAGCGCGCGCAGCCGTTCCTGCTCGATCAATCCGCTCTGGGCGCGCTGCAGGTCGTTCAGCGCCTGTTCCAGGCGCGCGTTGGTGGCTTCCAGGGCCTCTTTGGCCCGGGTGCGCTCCGCCACCAGGGCCTGCAAGGCGCGAACCCGGCGGCGGAACAGGCCGTACACGCTTGATCCCGCTCCCAGGACGCACAGCAGCACGAACCACCATGTTTGGTAGAAGTGGGGTTCCAGCCGCACCTCGAGCGTCGCTCCGCGCTCGTTCCAGACCCCGTCGTTGTTGCACGCGGTGACCTGGAACTTGTAGCGGCCCGGCGGGAGGTTGGTGTAGTACGCCACGCGGCGCGCGCCCGCATCCACCCAGGCCCGGTCGAATCCTTCCAGCCGGTACTTGAAGCGCACCTTCTGCGCGGAAACGAAACTGAGGGCGGCGTAGCGGACCTCCAGCTGGCCCCGCCCCGGGGGCACCGAAATGGCGCCGCCGACCGGGATGGACCTGCCGTCGGCGAGCACCGCGTCGATGGACACCGGCGGTTGCTGGGAGTTGATCGGGATCCGCGCCGGGTCCAGGGTCACGAGCCCGTTGATGGTCGGGTACCACAGCCGCCCATCCCGGGAACGCATCACCGCGGGCGACGTGCCGTTGCACTCCCGGGTCCGCATGCCGTCTTCGTCCCCGTAGCTCGAGCAGCGGATCCGCGCGACGTGGCCGTCCGCGTAGTCCATCAACTGCCGCATCGGGGCGCAGAAGATTCCGTTGTTGCAACTCATCCACAGGCGGCCCTGGTCGTCGGCGGCCATGGAAAAGACGTTGTCGTCGAACAGGCCCGCCTCGGTGCCGATGGAAACGAACTTTCCGTCCTTGTAGCGGGACAGGCCTCCCCCGTAGGTCCCGATCCACAGCCCGCCCTCGGAGTCCTGATAGAAGCACAGAATGATGTCGCTGGGCAGGCCGTTGCACTTTCGGAACCGGGTAAACCTGCCTTCGTGAAAGCGGACCACCCCGCCCGAAAAGCATCCGAACCACAGGTCCCCGGAGCGGTCCTCGAAGATGGCGCGGATGAACCCGTTCCCCAGGCTGTCCTGGTATCCGTAGTGATGGATCAGCCGGCCGTTTCGGTACACGAACGCGCCGTCTCCCGAGGTGCCGGCCCACATATCTCCCCTGCGATCGGCCAGGAGCGCGGCCACTCCATGCCCGCCGGGGGCCTGGTCCCCGGTGAACTGCGTGGCCCGGTTGCCCTGCAACCGGGTGAGATGGCCGCCGAACGAGCTGACCCACAAGGCGTCCTCATGGTCCACGCCCAGGGCACTGATGCTCAGGCTGGGGATCCCGTCCCGGGGGCCGTAGTTCCTCCACTTGCCATCCCGGAACGAGTTCAGGCCCCCTCCAAACGTGCCCGCCCAGACGGCACCGTGATGGTCCAGCAGGACCGGACCGGCCATGGCGTGCGAAAATCCTTCGGGCGGTCCGTAGCACACCACCTTGCCGTCCTGGAGCAGGCTGAGCCCACCGCCCATGGTGCCCACCCACAGGTTTGATTCGCGGTCCTCGCACATGCACGCGATATTGTCGCTTCCAAGCCCGTGCGCGGCATCGAGCACCGTGAAGCGTCCGTCCCGGAGCCGCGCCAGACCCGAAAGCGTGCCGGCCCACATCACGCCGGACCGGTCCTGGTAGATGGACCGCACCGGCGCGGCCGGCAACCCCTCGGCCGCGCCATAGGTCTTCACGACCTGGCCGTTCTCGAGCACGCTGATGCGCCCGGAGCGCTGGCCGGCCCAGATCCGTCCAGCCCGGTCGCGGTAGACCGATCCCACCACGCTGTCGGCAAGCCCCTGAGCCGGGCCCATCATGGTGGCGTGCCCGTCC
>JANXVU010000129.1 GCA_025351485.1 Candidatus Eiseniibacteriota bacterium
CGCCGCCGCGCCTTCGCCAACACCTCTACCTCCGGGGACTGGGGGGAGCTTGCAGAACTGCTGACCATCTCGACTTCCCGACTCGCCCTCTACACTAAACTACAGGGGGGGCAGTGTCTCACTCATGTTGGCAGAGAGGGCTTTGTCTGAAAGGCCGACATGGGGTCTGAGGCTGGCTTCCTGGCCGCGCCCGCTACCGAGCCCCCGGCCCCGCACGGATGATCCGGCGAAGATACCCTCCCAACCTTCCAGGCTCGGTGAAATCCTCCCTGATCACGTGGTCAACCAGCCCCTTCCGAACCAGCGGAACGAACGCGTCCTCAGGCACTGCTCCAATCGGCCTGAGCCGATCATCCAGGGTGATGAGGATGCCGGGCGGCGATTGGGTGAACATGGGCACCGTGATCGCCGAAGGCCGGAACGCGCGGCTGACCGTCAGGTAGCCCGTGGTGCATCCATTGGCATTGGTCAGGCGACAGTGTTCGGGGATGGGGGGGAAGACTATGGTGGCGTACGAAGAATCGTGCGGGCCGGTCAAACCAGGCGGCAACATCCACCCCCTGGGCCAAGCCGAGAAGTGCGTTGCATCCAGAGCGACCAGGGTGCCATTCCACGGCAGCGGACCGTCACCGTTGTAGGTGCCGGCCATCAAGACCTCGGGCTTGCCATCCCCGTCCAGAACGGTCACCACCGGCTTCACCAGGGTGCCCCCGTGCGCATAGCTCGAACGAATTTGCCCCCTCGCATCCAGCCACAGCACGAAGGACGCGCTTCCGGGCGTCGCCGTGAGCAAGATGATCAGATCCTGCACGCCATCGGCATCCAGGTCGGCCATCACGAACCGGCTCAAGTCGAAAGAGTTGCTCTCGTAGTAGTCCGCCGGCATCGGCGGCCAGTGCGAGAAGTCCTTGTTCCAAACGGTCTGCCGAGTCCGGGGATCCAGGCAGAAGAGGTGTGCGGGCTGGGAGCCGGAGGTCAGCGTATTAACAAGGATCCGAAGGGGTCCGTCTTTTGTGAACGTGACCTTCTCGACTTGCCCGATGCGGCTGCCAAATTCCCAGCTGCGGTGCAAGCTGGGAAAGCCGGCCAGCTCGGCCTCCGCGCTTTGGCTGTCGCCCGCAAGCGTCACCGTGGTCTCATCCAGCGTCCAGGGCCGGTTGTACTGTAGCCCCAGCCACCCAAAGGCCAGGGCGATTGCTCCGAGGGCGGCCAGCGCGGCTCGGGAGGTCCTAGCCGATCGATGAACCCTGCTTCGTACGTCTTTCGCGGGCACCCGAACGAGTTCCGAACGAGACAGTAGCTCGCCGAGGGAGCGCACACGGAGGGTCTCCAACTGTAGGGTGCACCCCGGAGAAGATTCAGCGGCCCAAGTTGGCTCGATTCCGTTGCCTGCCGGAAGGAAACACTGGCGCATGCCCGCCGCGTTGGCAGCCCGCAGCTTGAGCGCCACGGACGATTCGGCGACCTCAAGCACGCCTGCGTCGGCCCCAAGGCCTCCCACGAACACCTGGTCGGTCGATGGAACGTATGCGGGTTGTCCCGCCGCGGCCGCCTCGTAGGCCGCAAATAGCACCCCGAGGGCCAGTCCGATCGAGTGCCCGTGGAGCTCGCCCCGGTGGCCGGGCAGTTTGACCACGTACCGCAGTCGAGGCTTGCCGGAGCCCGCCGCAGCCCTTGCGGCCGCAAGCGCCGCGGCGGCAGCCTGCCTCACGGATCCATCCGGAAGAATCGCGGCATCCCAGTCGATGGCGCCGGCCTCGCCACCCTCGAACGCACCTACCACGACCTCGGCCGGAACCCCAAAGACGGGCTCGTGGCCCCACTGTCCAGGGCTATGTCTCTCAGACTTTCATGAAGCTGGGGACGGACCTGGAGCCGCTCAAGCGCTATGCGGCCGATCGCGTCGCCCCGTTCGAGACGCCCGGGGATCCGCTGGCGGATTGGTACCTCTCCGCGAGGAGGCAGATTTCCAACATCCGTTTTGTGTTCTCTGATGAAGAGAGGGGCCCGGCTGAGTTGCTTCCCAGGCGGCACTTGGAGAACAACGTGCTTGGGGATGAGTTTACGGAGAGTTCCTTCATCATCGAACCGGTGGGGCATGTGGCGCTTCTGGAGCCCCGCCTGGTCGTGCGTCACGTTGAGGACATCGTCGCGCAGGCGACCGGGAAACCTGCGCCACCGCGCGAGCGCTGAACGACGAACGGATGGCCTTGCCCCGACATTGTAGACCGATAGCCTACGTCACCTGAGTCGCCCGCGCCGGAACTCCTCCCAATCGCGACAACGAGTTACCTCAGAAGAGCAGTCGAAGCGCGCGACTTTCTGCGGCCGCCTCGATAGCGAACAAGAAAAGACGGCCACCCCCGAAGGGAATGGCCGTCTTGGACTACACTGACCCTTGATCAGGGTCAGTCCATATTAGCGGTAGAGCGACCGCATCTGGCCCCACGTCGACTTCTTCGAGGAAGTGATCTGCGTGAGGTGTCCGATGTTGACGCCAATGCCGTCGCCGCGGATCTGGCTGACGAGGAGCGTGATCGAGCTGACCGGGTCGACGATCAATACCACGCCCAGCGGGGTGTTCCAGTTCGGGTCCAGGCCGCCCGGAGCGGTGAGCGAGTTCTGCGTCGAAAAGATACCCGGGCCGCCGACGAACGCGGTCGGTCCCAGGTTGCCGCAGGGGCCGTTGCCCCAGTCGCCAAGAAACGCCCCGTTCTGGTTCACGGTGACGATGCTGGCGCCTCCGCCGAAGCTAGTGGTCGCGCCCAGTCCGTCCGTGCCCACGACCAGGGTGCCGGGCGGAATGGTGCCGGGGAAGGTGTAGGTGATGGTCCACGTCACCGGCACGAGCGGGTCGGGGCCCACCGTGAAGATCGTTCCGAAGAACTCGTGATTGTTCCACACGTAGCCCGGGACGTTGCCGATCGCCAGGCAGGCGTTCTGGCCCCGCGTATTGGTGACCTGCGTGGGAATGTTGTACGTGACCAGGACGTTCCCGATGCCGGGCATGAAGTACACCGAGTTGTTCGGTACGCTGGTGCCAACGGGAACCGGCGACATGTTTAGCCAGTCGATGTTGGCGGCCGAAGCGGATCCGGCTGCGACGGAAACCAGCGCTACGGCGCACAGCAGCAGGGCTCGTATCGACTTGTGCATGGCAACTCCCGGGTTGGGGATGACTCTCGCCCGCGCAACTGCTCGAGCAACTGTGGAACAAGGGCAGAACCGTGAAGTACCAGATGGTACGCGCATTATTCGGAGCGGTCAACCAAAAGTATTGCAGAAGCCCCTTGGGGTTACCCCTGGTCTGCCACTCCTGGGCTTGCCCCGAGTTCGCAGACAGGCTGCCGGCGCGGTCCGGGTCGCCCGCGCTGGATGGCGGGCGGGCGAGGTGGCCCTGGTAGGTGTTCGCACGGCCATGAAAGCGGGTTCCGTGGTGCTCGTCCCGGCCGGGGCGAACCACAACATCGTCAACACGGTCCGGGCGCGCATGAAGCTCTACACGATCTATTCGCCCCCGAAACATCGGGACGGCGTCGTTTCCCTCACCCGCGCCGACGCGGAAGCGGACCACGAACACTTCGACGGCAAGACGGCGGAAGAAATGCGGCCGGGCAGCGGCTTGAAATCCGCACCGGCTTCCGGGTGACCTCCACGGGTCTTCAGACAGGAGATCCCATCGCCGCGGGTGCTCCTGGTCATCGTGCTCCTGCTGGTATTCGGCGGCGGCTATTACGGACATCGGACGTGGGCGTTGATCTGGCGAGTACGTTCTTGAACCTCCGGTGAGCCCGTCCTCTCACGAAATGGTGCCTCCAGAAGCCCCGGGCGATTCACCCCATAGGGCCATCCCGGAGGGGCCGAGCACTCGTTACTCGCTTGAACATTGGCGGGCAATCTTCCCCCTCTGGTGCTAAAATGGTGGGGCGGTAGAGACTTCCATCGATGGTCCGGCTGAGGTCAATTCCAGCCACGTTCGACGGACCAGCGCAACTTAGGCATTCACATCGGGAGGAGCTACCATGCGGCTTGGCAACTGCTTAGGGTTTGTCGCGGCCTTCCTGGCTTGTTCCGTTGCCGGCAGGGCTTCGGCCGCGCCGGCTCCGCTCTACCTCACTCCGGGACCGTGGGCCAGGTATGTGCTTCCGCGAAGCGGACTCCTGGTCCGGTCCAACACGGCGCTCCGGCTGGCCCGCCCAGACGCCCGCGGAGTGTTCACGGTTACCGGTTCCGTTAGCGGCCCGCACGCCGGGACTGCGCAGCTGTCCGACGATGGCCGCGCACTTATGTTCAAGCCGGCTATGCCGTTCACCCCCGGTGAAACTGTCCACGTGACCCTGGCCCCGGGCGTCGAGACGGAGGCGGGGGAGGAGTTCGCTTCGAAGAGCTACAGCTTTGAAGTTGCCGATCCGCGTGTCGTTCGCCGCCCGGACGCGGCCCGTTCCGCCCTGGAGGAACTGGCGGACCAGCCCGGGAGGCTTCCCGTCCCACGGCCGCAAGGGCAAAAGGTTCCAGGGCCGGCACCCGCTTCGGCCTTGTCCCTGCCGGCGGACTACCCGAATTACACCATCACCAATAACACCACCAAGTCCCGGGGGTTCATCTTCCTCTCGAATCTTCAGTTCTACCCGGACAACACCCCCCCTTACCTGTTGATCCTCTACAGCGACGGTACGCCGTACTTCTACCGGCGCATGCCGGCGAACTGCTACGACTTCAAGCCGCAGCCCAACGGCCTCCTGACTTACTACGATGGCTCGCGTGACCGTTACTACGCCATGGATTCCACCTACACGGTAGTGGACAGCTTCCAGTGTGGGAACGGCTACTCCACTGACCTGCACGAGCTGCGGGTGCTGCCCAACGGGCACGCCCTGCTCCTGAGTGGCATTCAGATCGTGACGGACATGCGGCCCTATGTGGCGGGCGGCGACTCCGCGGCGCTGGTGTGGCATGCGATCATCCAGGAGCTGGACACCAACAAGAACGTCGTCTTCCAGTGGGCCAGCTGGGACCACTTCAATATCCTGGACGCGCGAGGGGTCGACTTTACGGCCCACGTCATCGACTTTGTCCACGCCAACGCGCTGGACATGGATACCGACGGGAACATCCTGCTCTCGAGCCGCCACCTGGACGAGATCTCAAAGATCAACCACACGACCGGCGGGTTCGTCTGGCGATTGGGCGGGAACAACAACCAGTTTACGTTCCTTAACGACCCGGACGGCTTCTCGCACCAGCACGCCATCCGGCATCTCGCCAACGGAAACCTGACGTTGTTCGACAACGGCAACGGGCACATCCCGCAGTACTCGCGCGGGGTGGAGTACCATCTCGACAACGTTCACATGACGGCGACCTTGGTGTGGCAGTACCGGGCCACGCCGGATATCTATGGTTACGCGATGGGGTACACCGAGCGGCTGCCGAACGGCAACACGCTGATCAGCTGGGGGGCCACCGATCCCGCGATCACCGAGGTGACCCCGAGCGGTACGGTGGTCTACCAGCTCGACATGGGACCGACCACATTCAATTACCGCGCGTTCCGGGAGGTGTGGCCGTCCCGCCTGGTGGCAGCCACGCCGACAGGGCCGGCATCGCGGACCCGACTCGACCGCGTGGCGCCAAACCTCGTCCGGCGGCACGCGACCGTTTCCATGGTCATGGGGCGCAACGCAATTGCCAGCCTGGCGGTCTTTGACGTCAGCGGGCGGATGGTCCAGACGATCGTGGGTGGCAGGGTCCTGTCTGCCGGAGAACATCGGTTTGACGTGGATGGCACGAAGCTTGGCTCAGGGGTCTACTTCTGCCGGCTGTCCGCCGATGGCGTGACCTCGGTCCGAAGGATGGTGGTGCTCCGCTAGCCGGGGGGCCGGGTGGTCCAGGGTCTTCGAGGTGAACTCCGTCCCATGGTCCACGATGGGCTCGTCAAATGAACATGCTCTTGCGAACCGGGGGATCCGCCCAGTGATCCACGCGACCAGCTACATCGTCCTCTTCCTGGTCGCGACTGCCGTGGCCGTGGTCACACGCCGGTGGGGGGTCCCGTACGCGGTCGGCCTGGTCGTAGCCGGGCTTTTCCTCGGGGCGATCCACGCCCTGCCGGCCCCGCACCTGACCAAGGAACTGCTCTTCACGGTATTCCTTCCGGGTCTGCTGTTTGAAGCCGCGTTTCACATTGACTTTAGCGAGTTCTGGAAAGACAAGGTGGCCCTGGTGGCGCTGGCCGTGCCCGGGGTCGTGATCTCGCTGGCGCTCACAGCCCTGATCGTGGCTCCGGCGACCGTCGCGTTGGGCCTCGGGAGAGGCTTCGCATGGCAGAGCGCCGTGGTGTTCGGCGCCCTGATCGCGGCCACCGACCCGATCGCCGTCGTGTCCCTGTTTCGCCGCCTGGAGGCCCCTCGGCGCTTGAGCATGCTGGTGGAGGGCGAAAGCCTACTCAACGACGGCACGTCCATCGTGCTCTTCGGCCTCGCGCTGTCCTTCGTCCTCGGCGAAACGACCTCACCGGCCGCCCTGGTGTTCGATTTTTTCAAGATCGTTGGGATGGGCGCGCTTCTGGGGCTCGCGGCCGGCTGGGCCGTCTCCCAGGCGATTCGTCGCGTCGACGATCCGATGGTCGAAATCAGCCTTACCACCATTGCCGCCTACGGGACGTTCGTGGTCGCCGAGAGACTCGGATTTTCGGGAGTGATCGCGACCGTCAGCGCTGGGATGGTCTGCGGAAACTATGGGACTCGCGTCGGCATGTCGCCCACCACTCGGGTGGCGGTCGAGTCCTTCTGGGAGTACGTGGCCTTCGCGCTAAATTCGTTCGTGTTCCTGTTGATCGGCTTCGAAGTCCAGCTCCAGGCTCTGTTGGCTTCGTGGTGGGTGATCCTGCTGGCATTCATGGCCGTCATGCTGGGCCGCGCCGTCGTGGTCGCGGGGGTGGCTGGTTTGCTCAGCAGGGGCGCCCGGAAGATTCCTCCGAGCTGGGCGGCCATCCTGACCTGGGGTGGGTTGCGCGGAGGGCTCTCGATGGTCCTCGCCCTTGGGCTTCCCTCGAACTTCCCGAACCGCGAACTGGTCATCAACATGACCATCGGCGTCGTGACCATGACGATCCTGCTGAATGGGCTGACGATGCATTCCCTGTTGAAGAGACTGAGGGTATCCGGCCCCCACGAGGAATCGGCTGGCGGGGAGGAGCGCATTGAAGGAA
>JANXVU010000012.1 GCA_025351485.1 Candidatus Eiseniibacteriota bacterium
GCCGCGCCCCATGCGCCTAGAACCCCTTAACGAGCCCGTCCCCTGCCGGGCCGACTTCGGCGGCGGCCGGGTCACCCCGCTCATCTTCTGGCGGGGCGGCCGCGCGCACCCGGTGACCCAGGTGCACGCGCGCTGGCTCGACCGGAGCAGCCGCCATCCCCAGTTCTACTTTTCCGCCCAGACCGAGTCCGGCGACATCTTCGAGCTTCGGCTCGACACCGGGCAAATGACCTGGCACGTGCAATCGGTGATGCTGGAGGGCTGAGCCCATGATCATGCTGGTGGATATCGACGCCTTCTTCGCGCAGGTGGAGCAGCTGCGCTATCCGCCCCTGCGCGGGCGGCCGGTCATCGTGGGGGCCGGCGTGATCGCCACCTCCTCCTACGAGGCCCGTCGGCGCGGCCTTAAGACCGGCATGCGCCTGAGCGAGGCCAAGCGCATCTGCCCCGAGGCCGTGATCCTGGAGGGCTGCGCGCGCACCTACCGCTGCTTTGCCGAAAGCATCTTCGCCCTGTGCCGGGAAGTGGCCCCGTCCGTGGAAAGCTACCTGGACGAGGCCTACCTGGACCTTGCCGGCACCGAGCGCTTCCACGGCCACCCGCTCGCGGCGGGAGCTCGCCTGAAGGAGCAAATCCGCCGCGTCACCGGCCTCACCGTGAGCATTGGCATCGGCCCCAACCGCATGCTGGCCAAAATGGCCTGCAAAAAGCGCCGCCCCGACGGCCTCAACACCCTGACCCAGGAAGAGGCCCCCGACTACCTCTTCCCCCGCCCGGTGCAGGACCTGCCCGGCGTGGGCCACCAGACCGCCCGAAAGCTCCTGGACCTGAACATCCGCACCATCGGGGAGCTGCGCGCGGTGCCGGTGGACGCCCTGGAGCGCCTGCTGGGATCCCCCGGGCGGGCCCTGCACGACCGCAGCCTGGGTCTGGATTCCCGAGTGGTCACGGAGCGCGAAGTGCCGCGCACCATCAGCCGCGAAACCAGCTTTCACCAGCCCGCCACCGACCCCGATGAGATCGAGGGCATGCTGCGCTACCTCAGCGAGCGCGCCGGCCGCACCCTGCGCGAGCTCGGCGTGGCCGCGCGCACCGTGGGCGCCAGCTTCCACGCCACCGACGACGGGGGGGATTCCCGGGTGCGCACGCTGCGCTCCCCCACCGACCGCGACTCCGAGATCTTCGAAACCGCCCGCGAGCTCCTGCGCGCCATGCACACCCGCCGGGTGGCGCTCCACCGGGTGGGGGTCTCCGTGACCAACATCGCCCCCCACGTGGCCGAGCAGGGCCTGCTCTTTGACGAGGGGCCGCTGCGCGAGTCATCGCTGCTTAAAGGCATGGACGCTGTTCGCCTGCAGTACGGCCACTCGGCCCTGGTATCGGGCCAGGCGCTGCACCTGCTGGGGAAATTGGAGCAGGATGAGCATGGGTTTGTGCTCAGGACGCCTTCGTTGACGAAGTAGGGGGGCGGGTTGGTGGAATCGAAGAGTTGATCCAGGTCGCGAGCTGAGTGGAGTACCCGGACAATCTCCAGTGTGTCGCCCGTCAGGCGGTAGTAGACGAGATGGTTTGGAAAGCCGGGGATCGGCCACATCCGAAGGCCCTGTGTGCGGCCGTGGAGATCACGCCGGGCGCCCAGTTCGGGCAGAGCGCGGAGCCTGTCGAATGCACCGCGCGCGGCGGCCTGGAAGCGAGCCTTGGCGGCAAGGCTGTCCATGCCAATGAAGTCTGCGAGTTCATCAAGGTCAATGTCGGCAGCGGGGGATGTGTGGAGCCCCCGTCTCATTTGCTCTTCGTCCTCCCTTTTGCATTTTCCATGTGGCGCCGTATCAGCTCCAGACGCTTCTTCTCCCAGTACTCGGGCGTGATCTCGATACCCTTGCCCGCATCGAGGCTCTCGATCCCCTGCAGCAACAACGCCTCGAGCCGTTCCTCCGCCTTGCGCTTCCGATCCAGACGGATCAGTTCGCGAATGTACTCCGACGTGTTGCCGTAGCCGCCGGCAACGACCTGGGATTCGACCCAGCTCTTGAGCTCTTCGGGCAGCGAGAAATTCAGTGTCGTCATGGGCGCACCTCCAAGGGGGAATTATCGGCTAATTGGCAATAGATTTCAAGTATTGCCAATAGCGGTCGCGTAATTCATTTGGGCGTCGTGATTTTGTACTTCTTTCGGATGCGCTCCATGACCATGGCGGCCGGAGCCTGGTCACCGCGCTTCATCGCCTCCAGTCCCCGCTGGACCCCCTCGATGGCCTGAATGCGGTCAACGAGATCCAGGAGCTTCTGATAGGCTGCCGCGTCCTGAACGACCACACTGGCCGAGCCATTCACCGTCAAGACCACCGGGTTGCCGGTGCGCTTTAGCTGGCTGATCACCTTGTTGGTGTCGCGCTTGAACTTGGTGAGCGATTGGATGTCCTTGCTGATGTCGAGCATCTTGGCACCTCCTTCTGGCGAGCATCGCACGTAATTCGCGTCTTATTCAATGCTCTACTTATCGGCAGGGACCGGAGTCGCGATCAGCTTCGCGATTTGAGCGACTCCTGGCTTCTTCACGCCGCCGGCGAGGGCTTGTGGCAGCCGGTTTTGCGGGCTATACTGCCCATATGTGCACTACCCAGCCCCAACGCCCCATGACCGCCCCCTTCACCCCCCTCCATGCCCAGTCCGACGGCTCGCTGCTCCGCGGCTGCATCGGCCCGCGCGATCTCGTTCGCGCCGCCGCCGAACTCGGCCACACTGCCATCGCGCTCACCGACCGCGACTCCATGGCCCACGCGGTGACGTTCTACCAGGCCGCGCTCGATGAGGGCGTGCGCCCCATCCTGGGGTTCGAGGTGGATCGGCCGGAGCTCTCGGCGGTGCTGCTCGCGGCCGACCGCGAGGGGTTCGCCAACATCTGCGCGCTCTCGACCCGGATCCAGCTGGAGCCGGGCTGCCGCGCCGACCAGGCGCTGCTCCAATCCGCCTCCGGCCTGTTCGCGCTCACCGACCACGCCCTCACGCTGCAGCACCTCCGCGCGCTCCCCCCAGGCCGCCTCGCCATCCGCATGCGCGCCGGCCGCTCCTGCACGGGCCTCGCCGAGCACGCTGTGCGCCTGGCCCGCGACGCGCATCTCCCGCTCGTCGCCACCGGCGAGGAGCTGTTCCTGGAGGCGGGTCAGCGCGAGGTGCGCCAGGCGCTGGCCGCGGTGCGGGAGAAACGCATGCTGGCCACCGTTTCGCTCGACGTGGAAGCCCCCGCCCACGCGCGGCTCCTTTCCCCTGCCGAGGGAGCACGCGAGTTCGATGCCTGGCCCGAGGCGCTGGATGAGGCCGCGCGCATCGCGGGCGAGTGCCGCGTGGAGCTCTCGCTGGGTCGCCCCATCTTTCCCGATGCGCCGCTCCCGCCGGGCGCGGATGCCATCGAGTACCTGCGCGGCCTGTGCGAGCCGGGCGTGAACGAGCGCTACTCCCCTTCGAGCCGCCCCGCGGCGCGCGCGCGACTGCGGCACGAGCTCTCGCAGATCCACTCCATGGGCTTCACGCCGTACTTTCTCCTGGTCGCCGACATCATGGCCTTCGCGCGCCGGAGCCACATCCCCAGCGTGGGCCGCGGCTCGGGCGCCAGCAGCCTGGTGGCGTATTCGCTGGGCATCACCAACGTGGATCCGATCCTGCACCGGCTGCACTTCGAGCGCTTCCTGCATCCCGAGCGGCCCGACTGCCCCGACCTGGACATCGATCTGTGCTGGAAGCGCCGCGACGAGGTGATCGACCACGTGCTGGCGACCTACGGCTCCGACCGTGCGGCCATGATCGGCACGCACGCGGCGTTCGGCTTTCGCTCGGCGTTCCGCGAGGTGGTGAAGCTCTTCGGCCTCTCGCAGCGCGAGGCCGACAAGCTGGGCTCGCGCCTGCCGCGGGAGCTGCCGCCCGAAGCGCGCGGGCTGGACGCTCTGACGGCGATCGCGCCCCACGCCCCGGCGCGCGCGGTGAACTGGCGCGAGCCCGCGCTGCGCCGCTCGCTGGAGTTGTCCATGCGCCTGGAGGGCCGGCTGCACCATCCCGGGCTGCATCCGGGCGGCGTGGTGATCGGGGATCGCGCGCTCACGCGCTACCTGGGCCTGCAGCGATCCTCCAAGGGCGTGATCGCCACGCAGTGCGAGATGCGCGCGGTGGAAGCGCTGGGCCTGGTCAAGATGGACCTGCTCGGGAACCGCGCGGTGACCGAGATCGGCGACACGCTGGCCTCGCTGCCGCCCGAGGTGCGCGAGATCGCGCGCCGCGCGCCCGACCTGGACGCGCCCACCGTGGCGCTGCTGCGCGAGGGCCGGGCCATGTCGTGCTTCCAGCTGGAGTCCCCGGCGATGCGACATCTGCTCCGCCAGATGCGCCCCGCCGACCTGGAAGACACCATCGCCGCGGTGGCGCTGATCCGCCCGGGAGCGGCGGGGTCGGGCATGAAGGACGTGTACCTGAAGAGGCGCCGCGGGCTGGAGCCGGTGGCCGACTATCACCCGTGGCTGCGGGAGGTGCTCGGCCCCACGCACGGCCTGCTGCTCTACGAAGAAGACGTGATGATGGTGGCCGCCACCATGCTGGGCCAGTCGGCGGCCGAGGGCGACCTGCTACGCCGGGCGATCTCGGGCGCGGAGTCCGAGGTGGAGCGCGCCTCCATGGGCGAAGTGTTCGTGAAGCGCTGCGTGCGACGCGGCGTGGAGCCCGCGGCTGCCGCGCGCATCTGGGACGCACTGGCGCGCTTCGCCTCCTACGCCTTCTGCCGCGCCCACGCCGCAGGCTACGGCGTGCTGGCCTGGCACACCGCCTATCTCAAGGCCCACCATCCGGCGGAGTTCTACTGCGCAGTGTTCAACAATCACCAGGGGATGTTCCCGCGGTGGGTGCACATCGAAGAGGCGCGGCGCGGC
>JANXVU010000018.1 GCA_025351485.1 Candidatus Eiseniibacteriota bacterium
ATCCGCTCTGGTACACGCCCTACCTGCCGGTGTTCTTCTACATGTCGGCAATCGCGGTCGGCTGCGCGATGGTGATCTTCGAACATCACTGAATGCGGGTTCCACATGATGATGGCATGCCAGATCTGGAACGGGCGGCCCAGGTCGAACAAGAGCCCCACGATGACCAGGATGTATCCCAGAAACGCGGTCAGGATGGCGGGCCGCAGAATGGGTTCGAACCGGCGGATGTGGAAGATGTGGGTCATTGCCGCCAGCGTGAACCCGCCCGCCGCCAGACCGACGCCGCACAGGATGTCGAAACCGATCCACAGGCCCCACGGAAACGCGTCACTCAGGTGGGTGCTGCCGCCGAGCCCCCGGGTGCAGCGCAACCACACTGCCCATGCCCCCAGACCCAGTATCAGCACCGCGAAGCTTTTCCAGAAAGTGAACTTTGGCAGCACGTTCTTCATGGTCCCAACTCCGCTTTGAGAGGCCTTCACTTGCCGGCCTCGTCACTCTTTCTCTCCAGTTCGGCGAGGCGCCCTTCAAGGCGGGCGACTTCCTGGCGTCGGTTCGTGATCCAGTAGATTCCATACAACAGCGCGGCGCCCACGCTGACCACGCCTGGGATCTTCTCCATGACCACGGCCGTCAGCATCGGCGGCGGGGTCTTGAGGGCGGTGTCGAAACCCAGCTCTTCAAATGGCGTGCTGGAGATGTAGAACACCGATGTGCCACCGCCCTCCGCCTCGCCGTAAATCCGCTGGACGTATTTGGAGGGCTCGGCCTGGATGCGGCGGCGAGCCTCCACCAGCATGGCGTCACGGTCGCCGAACGTGGTGGCGCCGGTGGGACAGGCCTCCACGCACGCGGGCTGCCGGCCGGCGGCCACGCGCTCCGCGCACATGCGGCACTTGCGGACCCGCGGAGAATTGCTGTTCCACTCGTAGCGCGGCACGCTGAAAGGGCAGGCCTGGATGCAGTAGCGGCAACCGATGCACTTGGACTCGTCGTACAGCACCGGCCCGTTGGCTGTCTTGGTGAACGCGCCCACCGGACAGACCGACACGCAAGTCGGCTCCACGCAGTGCTGGCACATCCGGCGGACGTAGGTGTCGTCACCGTACTGGGAGAGGGCCGTGTAGGCCGTCGCCGAGAGGTGATTCTCTTCCCTGTTCGGGAGCTTGTTCTCTTCCTTGCAAGCGGCCTGGCAGGAGTTGCAACCCACGCACGCCGTGATATCCACCAGGAAAGCCTTCGGCTTGATCATGGCAACCGCCCCTTCCTAGTGACCCGCCAGGAATACGTCATCGAATCGCTTCCAAACCTCTTCGTCCATCATATCCATGGCTCCTGCGATCGGCGGGCCGCCGTCCTGCAGCATCGCCGGACTCAGAGCGCCTTCCTGGCCCACGCCGGCAAACACGTCCCGCAGGCGGGCAAATTCCAATCCGATCCAGCCGCGCGTCTCCTCGCCCAGGAATAGCTCCTTGATGTCGGCCAGGCGGGTGGGGCGCACGGCGTAGGCCCATCCATCGGTGAACTGCGAGTTGCGCAGCAGGCCGGGTTCGCGTTCCAACTCCTGATTGCTCGCGAGAATCGCGCCCTCGATCGGAGAGCGCACCGTGAGCGAGTGCTTGGCCGAGGACAGCTTGAAGAGCGGCTCGCCTTTGCAGACGCGTTCGCCCGGAACCTTGAGCAGGGTCACTACGGGCTGTTCCATGAGCCGGGAGACGAAATCATCCACGCCCACCAGCGCCCGGCCGGAACTGAACAGGTTGACCCAGGTGTGGGACTTCGAAAAAAACACTCCGCCCGGAAGCCGCACGCGCACGCTGCGGACTTTCGCGTCGGCCCTGGCCAGGGCGGATTCCTTTCTTCCGTGCACCAGCCAGTCCATTCCCAGGAAGAACAGGATCGTTACCGCCATCAGGATGACTGTCATTGTCTTACCCCCCGATCCTTCGCTCGGTGGCCGCATCCTGCGGGCTGCGACGATACGTCCTTCGTTTCACGCAACCCGTGGGGGCCACCGCTCAATCCAGCCGTTCGACGACTTCTCCTTGATAGAAGAAGCGTGCCATGGGGCGGGCGGGTGTCGCGGTGGACGTGGATCGTGTTGGTGCGGCTTGTGTTGGGGCCCGTGGCGACGATGAGTTCGGCAGCGCTGGCAATGGGGAGGTGCGTGGAATATTTCAGCAGTAGCCTGATTGACCGGGGCTGCGCCCGGCGGCGCTCGTCCGGAACAACCGGCGCTGCAATCGCTTGGAGCAGCTGTGGAGAATCGCCACAGTAAGCCTCGTGAAGTGGTGGGGAATTCCACAGTTTCGGATGGGTGGCTGCCGCAAATACAAACACCCCGGGGCTCCATCTCCGGGGTGTTTGTTCGCAGCTCGGCACGGCCGTGTCCTTGCATCGCCGCCCGCGGGCGGCGCCTGCTCCAATGGTTACTTGACGGTGGAGTACACCCCGTCGGTCTTCTTCCTGGTCGCGTGGCAGCTGTAGCACTGCTTCTTGCCGTCGGTGACGACGCCCTTGTCCTTCGCGTCGCCCTTGAATTCATCAAACAGCCA
The DNA here is from genome assembly GCA_025351485.1 of Candidatus Eiseniibacteriota bacterium. Taxonomy (GTDB): domain Bacteria; phylum Eisenbacteria; class RBG-16-71-46; order RBG-16-71-46; family JACRLI01; genus JANXVU01. The sequence goes on from JANXVU010000018.1 coordinate 2,559, forward strand.
GCCGCCGGTGGTCGGGTTGGCCTTGGCGTCCTTGTGCATCACGAACACGCCCTTGTGCGTACCTTCCGAGGGCTTGCCGGCCGTGCCCCCGTCCTCGAACAGGTCCAGCACCAGGACTGCGCCGTCCGGGAACGGCTTGCCGGCCTTCATGGCTTCCAGCGCGGCCGGATTGGCGAACGTGTTGTGCACGCCGCCAAAGTTCCTGGCCAGGCGGTCGGTCGGGGCCACCAGGGCCATCCTGGTGACCGCCTTCCACTTGGTGAAGTCCTTCGGGTAGGCGGCCGCAACCGGCGCATCGGCGGCCTTGATGGGCTGCGAGGCGATGGCGAGACCGCAAAGCGTCAGCACTGCAATGGAACCGATCCGAATCCTGGACATGAATACCTCCCGGCCCTTTTCCCTGGGGCCGACTGTATGCCGGGCCGTGGGCGGACAGGTGGCAGGCACGAGAATCCCAGCCGGCGCCATCCGCATGGCGCGACGAACTAAATCCCCATCTCCACCCGTCGCTCAAGCATCTTCCACCGCGCGTCCACGTCCAGCTGGATCTGGCCGATTTCGCGGGGGCCGAGATGCGAGAAACGACCCTGGCGCTTGATGTAGGGCTCCACCGGGTCGCCTGGGTGTTCCATGCTGAAGCGCCAGGTCTGGCCGTCCTCCACTTCCATCAGCGGAAAGATTTTGGTCAAGACCGCCATCCGCGCCAGTTCGATGGTTTCGTCGTCGGAGGTCTTCCAACCCGGCGGGCACGGCGCGATCACGTGCAGGAAACGAGTGCCGCGGATGGCGCGGGCCTTTTCCACCTTGCGAATCAGGTCCACCGGATAGGCCACCGAGGCGGTGGCCGCGTAAGGAATCCGGTGCGCGGCCATGATGGCCAGGATGTCCTTCTTGGGCCGGGCCTCGGGGTGCCCCGCCGGCGTGGTGGTGGTCCAGGCGCCCCACGGCGTGGCCGAGGAGCGCTGGATCCCGGTGTTCATGTACGCCTCGTTGTCGTAGCACACGTACAGGATGTTCTCGTTGCGCTCGGCGGCGCCCGAGAGGGCCTGCAGCCCGATGTCGAACGTGCCACCGTCGCCGGCCCACGCCAGCACGGTGGTCTCCTGGTCCCCCTGCATGTCCAGGGCCGCCCGGATGCCCGAGGCCACCGCGGCCGCGGTCTCGAACGGCGAGTGGTAGAGCGGGATGTTGACCGAAGACTGCGGCCACGGTCCCGCCACGATGGTCCAGCAGCACGCGGGCAAGGCCACCATGGTCTTGGGGCCAAGGCCCTTCAGGACCAGGCGCATGGCCAGGCTCCCGCCGCAGCCGGGGCACGCAAAGTGGCCCGAACTCATCAATTCGCCGGTCGGAATCTGATCCTTGATCTGGATCTGGCTCATGACTTCACCCCCACCCACAGGTCCTCGCGCTCCGGCGTGTTGCCGGCGCCCGCCGCCGCGCGCGTGCGCGCGAGGCAATCCTCGATCACGGCCGGCGTCACATCGCGCCCGCCGAGCCCCACGATGTAGCCATGCACCCTGGGTCGCCGCTCCGGCGCCAGGTCGTACAGCGCCGAGCGGATTTCCTCGGCGAAGATGCCGCCATGCCCGGGCGAGATGTTGCGGTCAAGCACCGCCACGTGCGGCACTCCGGCCAGCGCCACACGCAGCGCTTCGGTCGGGAACGGCCGGAACATCTTGACCTTGACGAGGCCGACCTTCTCGCCCCGCGCCCGCAGCTCGTTCACGACGTGCCGGGACGTGGAGGTGATGGTGCCCGAGGTGACCAGGAGGATCTCGGCGCCTTCGGCGTGGTACGATTCAATCGCTCCATTTCGCCTGCCGAACATCCCTCCCCACTCCTCGACGATCTCGTCGTAGGTGACGCGGGCCAGTTCCATGGCCTCCTGCTGCCGCAGCCGCATTTCCATGTAGACGGCGGGCGTGGCCAGGGCTCCGAAGCTCCGCGGATCGTTCACGTCCATCTTGACCCGCGCGACCCGGCGGGGCAGGAACGCGTCCACCGCTTCCTGGTCCGGGATATCCACCGGCTCGGAGGTGTGCGAAAGGTAGAACGCATCCAGGACCACCATCACCGGCAGATCCACCGCCTCGGCCAGCTTGAACGCCTGGATCGTGGTGTCCAGCACCTCCTGGTTGGACTCGCAGTAGAGCTGGATCCAGCCGGTGTCGCGCTGGGAGAGGCTGTCGTTCTGATCGGTCCACACGTTCCACGCCGGGGCCAGGGCGCGGTTGACGTTGGCCATCACGATCGGGAGCCTCCCGCCACCGGCCCAGTGCAGCACCTCGTGCATCAGCGCCAGGCCCTGCGAGGAGGTCGCGGTGAAGGCCCGTGCACCGGTCGCGGAAGCGCCGATGCACGCGGCCATGGCCGAGTGCTCGGATTCCACCTTGATGAAGCGGGCGGCCAGCTCCCCGCTCGAGCACATTTCCGAGAGCGCCTCCACCACCTGGGTCTGGGGCGTGATGGGGTAGGCGGCGATCACCTCCGTGCGCGCGAGCTTCACCCCCCACGAGACGGCGTGGTTGCCCATCATGACTTTCTTCATAGCCCCTCCCGGGTCATGGAGATAGCGCCCCGCGGGCACTCCACGGCGCACACGCCGCAGCCCTTGCAGTACTTGTAGGAGATCGAGAACTTCTTGTCCCCCTCCCGGCGCGTGATGGCCACGTCGGGGCAGAAGATGAGGCACATCTCGCACTGATTGCAGGTGCCGCAGTTAAAGCAGCGCGTGGCTTCGGCCACCGCCTCCTTCTGAGTGAGGCCGAGATTCACCTCCTCGAAGCCCTCCCGGTCGGAGGGCTTCATCCGCCGCTCCACCCGGCGCGGCATCGGCGCGAAGTGCGCCATGTTGATCCGCTCGACCCCGGCCACTTCGTTGACCTCGCCCGTCCGGCGCACCGGGTCGTCGCCCCGGTACCGGGTGATGCTGAAGTTGCCGACCCGGCCGTAGCGCAGGCCGGCCAGCGACGGCGCCTCCACCTTTTCGCCCGCGCGCTCCCTCATGTAGAGATCCATGCCGATGGCCGCGCGCTTGCCCGAGCCCAGCGCATGCGCGATCGTGTGCGGCTCCTCGACGATCCCGCCGCCGGCGAACACCGCCGACTTGCTGGTCCGGCCCAGTTCGTCCACCGCGACGCGCACCTGGTCGTGCTTGAGGTCGAGCGGGAGAAGATCGAAGTCGGGCTCTTCGCCCATCGCGATGATCACCGTCTGCGCGGAGAGCACCTGGCGGCCGTCTTCGGCCGGGATGGGGTCGCCGCCGTAACCGTCGGGCTTCTCCAGCGTCATCCGGATGCACTCCAGTCCCATCGGCATGCCCGTGGGCGCGCCGCTTATTCCGGCGGATATCGTGTTCGCCGGTTCCCGGGCCCCTTCCTCGGCCATCTGCTCGGAACCGCGGATGGCGAGCGGCACGGTCTGGTAGAGGATTTCCACGCCTTCGCGCTCTGCCTCCAGGACCTCGGCGGGATCCGCCGCCAACTTCTCGCATTCACCCCAGAACACCAGCTGCACTTCCGCGCCGAGCCGCAGCGCGGTGCGCGCGCAATCAAGGGCGACCGAGTCCCCACCCACCACCACCACGCGGGCGCCGATCTCGGGCGCGCGGCCGGCTCCGACTTCGTGAAGGAAGTCGAGGCCGTACTGGATGCCGGGCAGGTTCTCGCCCTCGACTCCCAGGGCGCGGCTGCGGTGGGCGCCCGTGGCAAGGAACACGGTGTCAAATCGCTCCAGGTACTTCCAGGTGAGCTGCCGGCCCAGCCTCACGCCGCAGCGGATGTCCACGCCCAGGGCGCGCATGCGCTCGATCTCGCGGTCCAGCACCACACGAGGGAGCTGGAATTCCGGCACCCGGTAGCGAAGCGTCCCGCCCGGCTCCTCGTCCCCTTCGAACACGCTCACTTCGTAGCCCATGCGAACCAGGTGATAGGCGCACGCGAGCCCGGCGGGCCCGGATCCGATCACAGCCGCCTTCCCGGTGCGGATGCGAACCACCGCGGCAGGAAGCGGGTCCTCCAGCGCCAGGTCGCCGAGCATTCGTTCGACCGAGTGCACCGCCACGGGCTGGTCGAAGGACTTGCGGTTGCAGGAACTCTCGCAGGGATGGTCGCAGATGCGGCCGGTGGTGGCGGGCATGGGATTTTCGCGCAGCAGGAGCTCGCGCGCTTCCACCAGCCTGCCCTCGCGCACCAGGTTCATGGTGCCTTCGATGTCCACCCCGATCGCGCAGGTGGCGTTGCACGGGGCCACCATGTCCTGGAAGACCGGCCGGGTGTACTTCCACGAGCCGGTGCGATTGGCCATGGTGGTGGTGGAGCTCACCGCCACTTCGGGCACGCCGTGGACCATTTCCGAGTCCGGACGCTTCTCAGGCATGTTTCACCTCCACGCGGGAATAGCGCGACGCGAGCCCGGCCGGCTGCGCGACCTCCGATGCGGCGACCGCCTCGGCCGCCTCTCGAGCCGCCGCCACGTTTTGCGCCGCGCGGCCCGGAACTTCCTCCTGGATCGCCGCGCAGATCGAATCCAGGCTGACCAGCCCGGAGCACCGGGCGAACGCGCCCAGGATCGCGGTGTTCACGATGGGCTGCGTGCGGCTGCCGAGACCATGGCGCATCGCGATGCCGCCGGCGTCCACGGTGATCACGTGGAACCGGTCGGTGAGCTTGGGATAGGTCTCCGGGGCGCGCTCGGAGTTGATGAGGATCATGCCGCCCGGCTTCAGGCCCTGGGTCACGTCCACCGCGACGATCAGCGTGGGGTCAAGCACGATCAGGTCGTCGGGAGCGGTGACTTCGCAGCGGAGCAGGATGGGGGTGTCGGAAACCCGTAGGAACGCCGCCACCGGCGCCCCGCGGCGCTCCACACCGAACGCCGGAAAAGACTGGACCGACCGGGACTCGCGGAACAGGGCGGCCGCGAGGATCTTGGAAGCCACCACCGCCCCCTGCCCGCCACGTCCGTGGATTCTCAACTCGCGCACGATGGAAACCTCCCAGGCAGAGGGTTTCGCTCGCAGCCCGGGCGGGCTGCCTGTTCGCGCGCCCGGAGGCGGAAAAATCATGAGCGTGTGCCGGATCTCGAAGGATTCAGCACAGGCCGAAAACCCTAATGAGAAATGCATGATTTGAGCCAAGGAGGGGCCGAAGGGTCGTGTGGCCGATCGTTTCGTGGGCGGGCTCGGCGGACGGGCGGCGGCGGACGGCTATCGACTTGCCAGAAGACAAGTTAGCAGCCGGCTATGAAACGGGATTTGCTCCCTGCCGCAGCCCCGGACGAGGCCCCATGCAGGGCCACTCCAATGCCGCCCGGGAAGCGGCTGCCAATCTGTCAGGTAGGGTGTCGCGGGCGCGGGAACCGGCCGGAGGACGAGGCTCGTTTTCCGGGACACCGGGCGGCGCAAGCGTGGAAGTGTCCGTCAGGCGCGATAGAGATCCGTGCTCAGGTAGCGCAACCCCGAATCCACGATGATCGTGGCGACCGTCTTGCCGGGACCCAACTGTTTCGCCACGCGCAGCGCCACGGCGATGTTGGCACCGGTCGAGGTACCTGCGAAAATGCCTTCCTCCCGGGCCAGCCTGCGCGCCATCTCCATCGCCTCCCCGGTGGACACCGTCTGAATTTCGTCCACCATGTCAGGCTCCCAGAGCGGCGGGATGAAACCGATGCCGATCCCCTCGATCTTGTGCGATCCGGTGGGATGCCCGGAGAGCACGGCCGACTCCGACGGTTCGACCGCCACGATCCTGATTCCGCGCTTGCGCTCCCACAGCGCCAGGGTCGCGCCGTGAAGCGAATGCGCCGTGCTCACCGAGTGAACGAATGCATCGACTTCCCCGCCGGTCTGCTCCCAGATCTCAGCCCCCATGGCGTGATATCCCCGCGTGGCGTCCGTGTTGTTGAGCTGGTCCACCCACCAGTGGCCCGGCCGACTGCTGATCTCGCCGGCGGCGCGAATCATTTCCTTGATGAGCGCTTCGTTGATCTTTCCATGCTCGCTCCTGACGTCCGTGATCTGCGCGCCGAAGGCCTGCATGGTTTGCCGCTTCTCCACGCTGAAAGCATCGGAGTATACAATTTCGAGCCCATACCCCTTCGCGGCGCACACGAGCGCCAGGGAAATCCCGGTCGTGCCCGCAGTGTATTCCACCACCGTTCCGCCGGGCAGGAGCTTGCCGCTCTTCTCCGCGCCCTCGATGGCGGCCCTGGTCATGCGGTCCTTCATGCTCCCGGTCGGGTTCGACCATTCGAGCTTGACCATGACGCGCGCCGAACCTGGCGACGTCAGCTTTCGAAGTTCCGCCATCGGCGTGTTCCCGATGGCGTCCAGTAAGCTTCCCGGCACGATGTTCATCCGCTTTCCTCTTCGATCGTTTCAATGTGACTACGAGAGAGCCCGACCGCCGAACGAGGCCAAAGGCGGGATTTCCGTGGAAGCCCGTGTCTTCAGGATCTCCTTGGGCCACCACCCTAGTACATCCACCGGATCCCCAGGTTGATCGTCCTACCCTCCAGCGGCGCCCACACGTCCGTCGTCCAGCGCCCCCCCAGGCTCGGCGTCGGCCGGAGAAGCGGATCGAAGCCGGTCTGGCGGAAGTCGTTCAGGTTCTCACCGTGAAGAAAGGCGACGACCCTTCCCAGGCGTTGCTGGACCAGCGCGTCCACGAAGAGGTAGGGCTTGCTTGCCGAACGGTACGGATCGTCCGCCAGGGCCTGGCGTCCGGTGTAGTAGGCCTCCAGTCCGATCCGCGTGTCGTCCTCCTCCTCCCACACGATCGTGACCCCGCCGGCGTGGCGCGGGTTCAAGGGCGCTTCGCGCCGGATGCCGCGCTCGACATCCAATTCCGTCTGGTCCAGGTAGGCGTACGACGCGGTGATGGCCAGCGGCTCGTGCTTGTATCGTGCGAACAGTTCAACGCCTCCCCCCCGGGAAGGTTCCGCCGCGTTGACCAGTTCGAGCTCCGCGGCGGATTGCTTCACGGGGCGCAGGAATACGGGGTGCTCGATGACCGTCGTAAACACCGAAGCGTCCAGCTCCAGCGGTCCGAAGTTGCCGCCCAGGTCCAGTGAGGCGCCTTGCGCCCGCTCCACGCCGAGCCCCGTGATCGGGCGAAGGTGCGATAGTCCGATCACTTCGGTTTCCTCGGTGAAGGGCGTCGGGGCGAACACGCCGGTTCCGGCGGAGAGTCGCGCGTTCCAAGTCCGGCCCGGGCGCAGCAGGGCCGAAACCCTCGGGCTGATGTAGTTGCCGTAGTTGCTGTGAAGATCCAGCCGCGCGCTCGAGCTCAGGCTGAACCAGTCCAGCGGCGACCACAGATGTTCGGTGAAGATCCCGGGGGTCACGAAGTCGTAGTCCATTCCCGCCACATCAAGCGCGCGATAGTCGTCCCGTTCCACGGCCACGCCGGCCACGATCACCTGGGACGCCCAACTCCAGGCGAACGCTGCTTCGGCGAACTGGGTGCTGCGGCGATCCCGCTCGCGGGCTGCGTCAAAAAAGTGCGTGCGCCATTCCCCGGTGGCCGATCCCCGCAGGGAAAGAACGCTGCGGGGGCCAAGGACCAGGCGCGCCACGCTTCCCACGTCCGACCGGCGGGTTTCGAGCTCTTCCCGGAACGCCTGACCGTTCGGAAGATGGCCTCCATCGACGGTTCCGCCGCCGCGATTCTCACCGGTGAACCCGCCCGTCGCGAACCATGAGTTCCCCGCCGAGTCCGCCCAGAAAATCCGCGGCCGCAACACCACGCGCTGGTGGAAGGGAATGTCGGCCCAACCGTCGCCGTCCACGTCCTTCTTTCCCTGGAAGTCTCCGCAGGCCAGGAACGTGTATCCCCAGCGGCCACTCCATCGGACCGCGTCCCACCATGCCGCATCGGTTCCACCCCGGGAGGTCCGGTTGAGCATGAGTTCCCGCCGGGCGCCGGACCGCTGCGACACCAGGTTCACGACCCCGCCCAGCGCCGTGGGTCCGTAGAGTGCCGACGCGACTCCCTTGATGACCTCCACGCGCTGCAGGTCGATCGGGGAAATCTGCAGCGGGGCGAGGCCCTCGGCACCGAGGCCGAACAGGGGTAGCCCGTCCGAAAGGAACTTGGTATAGCGCCCGCTGAGGCCGCGAACCCGAACGCTGGCGCCACCCACGCCGGCGGAAGTTGTCTGCACCCGCACGCCACCCGCTTCGGCCAGGAGCTCGGCCACATTGCCCGGAGAGGCCGCGATCTGCTCTTCGACGTCTTCGCGATCGGTGACTTCCACGCGTGTCGGCTCATCCGCGACCCTTCGATCCGTCCGGGTGGAGGAGACCACCACCTCGGCGATCTCCAGGATGGCCTCCCTGAGGTCGATGAAACTCTCCGTGTGCCCGGCGAGGACGTCGACCTTGATGGTGTCGGGGGCAAGGCCGATCTTGGCAACGATCACCGTTCGGGGTCCCACCGGCAGGACCAGGGAGGCCATGCCCTTTGGATCCGTGAGGACGTGGACGGATCCGCTCCGGATCGACGCATCGGTGACGGGCCGGCCATCGCTCACCACGCGCAGAATGACGGTTCCCTTTGGGTCCTCCGCCGTCGCCAGGCGCGGTAGCAGGGCCAGGACGACCAGGACAAGCAACGCTCTCCAGGTGAAGTGCGAGTTGCTCTGGCGGGCACGCACCTCCCTGCTTCCCTTCACCCTTCCACTCCGCCCCGCCGCCTGACCGCGTGAATCATCCGGTCCAACTCCTGCAGGAAACGCGAGCGGTCCTTCGGATCGAACGGCGGCGGCCCCCCGGACTCCTCTCCGGCGCTGCGCATGTCGGAGAGCAGGTTCCTGGTGGCCAGAACATCCCCGATGTTGTCCTCGGTGAACGGACGTCCGGTGTTGCCCAGCGCCGCCGCGCCCGCTTCGATGCACCGGGCCGCCAGCGGCACGTCGGCGGTGACCACGATGTCGCCTCGGCCGGCGCGGGTGGCGATCCAATCGTCGGCCGCATCGAATCCCTGCTCCACCACTTCCAGGCTCACGCTCCCATCGCCCGGGATCCGCATCCACGAAGCCGCCACGATGGTCACGGGAATCCCATGCCGCATGGCCACCTTGTAGATTTCCTGCTTTACGGGACACGCGTCGGCGTCGACGTAGATTCTCAGGTTCGGTTCCTCCCGAATGGATTGCTCTTGAGGCTGGTTCGATTTGGGGAGACTAGCGCTTCAGCAGCAGGGGATTCCGTGCTAGGAACAATCCAGCCTGGAGCCGGTCCAGGAGACCCAGCTTCTTGAGAAGCTGCCCGACGTGCTTCTTGACGGTCGGCTCACCGACGCCGAGCGAGATCGAGATTTCCCGGTTGGATTGCCCTTCGACGAGGAGCGCCGCCACCTGCATCTGCCTTTCGGAGAATAGCGCCCGGCTGCCATCCGCCATGGCTTCTTCCCAGTCGGCCGAGGAGGCCATCCCGGCGGCGGTGGTGGGATCGTACCATGCCTGGCCATACGCCACGGCCCGGATGGCGCGAAACAACTCCTCCGGTTCCGCGCTACGCCGCAGGGTGCCCATTGCGCCCTGGCTCGCAGCGAGCTGCAGGCAGTCGATCCCCACGGGACAGGTGCCGAGCGGGATTCCCGTCAGCCACTTGCGGGAAGGGGGGTTCAACACCAGGCAATTTTCCGCCCCGCGCTCGGAGAGCGCCAGGACAGGCAGCCCGGGCAGGGACGCATGAATGGCGGAAATCGCCGCGTCGCGGTCCTGGGCAGGCAGGTTGAGCGTCAGGACCAGCAGGTCGGGCGCAAGCTCGCGGCCCTTCCGGATGGTCTCTTCGACCGTCGAACTCTCGCCGATAACCGCAAAGTCCCGCTCGGCCTCGAGCAGGCCCACCAGCCCTCGGCGGTCAAGGGCCTGGTTGTCGGCAACCACGATTCGAATGCTTCGCGACATGACGCCCTCTACGGTTCCGGCACTTCCAGTTCCAGGACGATCCGCGCCGCCGGCCTGAACCCCACCTGCTCGAAAAAGGCGATCAGTTCGATCTCGTTCCACGCGACCTCGGTCCGCAGCTGCGGAATCCGAAGCCCCCTCAGGTTCTTGAGCAACTGGTCGAGCATGGCCGAGCCGATCCCCTTCCGGCCGTAGCTCCGGTCCACCAGCATGGTGTCCAGGATGGCCACCGGTTCCGGCTGGCCGAACTCGCCGAAGTGGACCGACCCGAGCAGCGCGCCCACCAGGATGCCGTCCATCTCCGCGCCCAGCGAAATGGCCACGTCGGTGTCGCGCAGGGCGCGCTGCACCTTGCGCTCGTACCAGGTCTGCCGGCCCCGGCCGCGGATGGCCTGGTCCATGTGCACCAGGCGGGGAGTGTCCTCGGGCCTCAGGGTCCGGATGATCAGATCTTCACGGTCGCCGTCCACGCGACACCTCCTGTTCCCAGTTTGTGGTAGCGGTAGGCGCCCCACAGGGCCGCGCCGATGGCTCCCGCGTGGATGCTCATGGGATGGCTGACCAGCTCCAGCTCGGCGGCCGGCTTTTCCGGCGTGCCCTTGCCGAGCGCCTCGCGAAGGGCCGCCAGCAGTCCCACGTCGCCCGCCGGCCCGCCGCTCACGAATACCACCTGGTCGATTTCCAGCGAACGCAGCAGCCGGGCGAAGCGCCCCGCCATGCTCATGTGGATCCCCCTGAGGATGTCGCTGGTCGAGATCCCGCGCGAGACCATGTTGATGACGTCCGTCTCGGCGAGCACCGCGCAGATGGAGCTGACGATCTCCGGCTTTTTTCCCTCCAGCGAGAGCGGGCCGATCTCCGCCTGGGAGACGCCCAGATAGCGGGCGATGTTTTCCAGGAACTGGCCCGAACCGGACGCGCACTGGCTGGTCATCTTGTAGGTCAGCACCCGGCCCCGGGCATCCATGGCCACCGCCCTCGCGTGCAGCGCCCCCACGTCCAGCACGCCCCGCGCCCGCGGCTCCAGGAAGAGCGCCCCGCGGGCGTGGGTGGTCATGCCGTAGAAGTGCCCGGTGGCGAAGGGGATGTCCTCGCCCTCCCCGGTGGAGGCCACATATTCGATCCGGTCGGCGCCGGACTCGGCGGCAGCCTGCTCGAACACCTCGTTCACCACGCTCGAGATGTCCCGCTTGCGGATGCGCGAGCTGGCATGCGAAAGGATCTCCGCCCCGTTCTCGTCGCTCCGCATTACCACGGCCTTCACGGCGCCGCTTCCGACGTCGATTCCCGCCGTCACCGTCTTCATAGGCCGGCTCCCCGGTAGGCGAAGAGCGCCGCACCGAGGGCGCCCGTGTAAATGCTGTCGGGCGAGATGTTGAGCTTCTTCTCGCCGTAGTTCTCCCCCACCAGGTCCCGCAGCGCCCGCACCGCCGCCGGGTTGTTGGCCACTCCGCCGGTGAAGGTAAATTCGTCGCTCACTCCGCCCGAGCGCGCCAGCAGGCTCATGGCCCGCAGGATGATCGCGCGGTGCAGGCCGCGCAGGATGTCCTCGCGCTTCTCGCCGAGTGAAAGCCGCTCCCTCAGCTCGGCCCCCGCGAACACCGTGCAGGTGGAATTGATCTTGACCGCCCGCTTGCTGGTCTCGGCGAGCGGCCCCAGCTCGTGCAGGCCGATGTTCATCTCGTCGGCGATGTAACCCAGGTAGCGGCCGCAGCCGGCGGCGCACCGGTCGTTCATCTGGAAGCCGGTCACGATGCCGTGGTCGTCCACCTGGATGGCCTTGGTGTCCTGGCCCCCGATGTCCAGCACTGTCCGGGTGCCGGGGAACATGGCGTGGGCGCCCAGGCCGTGGCACAGGATCTCCGAGCGGATCTGCTCCTTGGGAAACGGCAGGCGGGCTCGGCCGTAGCCGGTGCCCACGCCCGAGACCTCCACCATTTCAGCCTGCACGGCGCGCTCCACCGCCCTGGCAATCCCGGGCGGGCGGCCCACCCGCTCAAGCGCCCCGCCGATGTGATCCATGAAGCTCAGCTCCAGCGGCTCGTTCTCCACCTTGATGATGGTCTTGTCGTAAAGCCCCAGCAGCTGCTCGAAGCTGATTCCGTCCCGGCGGCTCACTTCCTCCGCCAGGCGGGTGTAGGCGGAGCCCGCCAGGTCTCGGAAGAAGGCCGACCGTTTCGGCGGGTCCTCCATCGCGAAGTGCTCCTCCTCCTCTTCCCCGATCTTCTGGAAGATCTCCCTTACCGCGCCCACCAGGCCCTCGCGGGCTTCTTCCAGGCGGTGGACGGCGGCCTCCGCAACGATGATCTCGCCCAGCCGGCGCAGCTGATGCAGGGTCTGCTCGGTGCGGAAGGCGCGCAGGAGCTTTCCGAGCTCGGATTCCACGGCCGCCTCTTCGAACTCGCGGCGCAGCAGCTCGAAGCGGGCCGCCACGAAGGCCTCGGTCCGCGCGACTCCCACCGCCTGATCGTAGTTGGACCGCGAGTTGGTGATGCCCCGCCCCAGGATCCGGCCCGTCTCGTCCAGGATCACGGCCTTGGTCGTGGTGGAACCCAGGTCCACCCCCACCACGCACCTCATCGCACACGCTCCGCGCGGCGCGCGTCGATCATCTGGAGGTAGCTCTCGAGCCGGTTGCGGATGTTGGCGGCCGAGAAGTAGCGCGGGTCCACCAGGTCCGATTCGATGAAGGCCCCCGGGCAACCGGTGCGCTGCTCGACCTCGCGCAACATCAGCAGCTGGCCGGCCGAGAAGGAGTTGCACGACTTCACCGAATTGATCAGGAAGCCGTCGGCCTCGTATTCCTGGATGTACTTGACCAGCATGTCGATCCGGCTGGGGATGTTCAGGTTGGTGTAGCAGCCGCCGCAGTAGTCCGCGAGCGTGCCCAGCGGATCGTCCGGATCGTGGCGAAACCCGAAGTCGTAGGTGCCGCCCACCTTGGTGTAGGTGGAAGCCACCACCACCGCCTTTTCATCGCTGAACATCTTCCAGAACTCTCGGAAGTGAGTCCAGTTGGGCGGCCCCTCCACCACCAGGCGGTACTTCTGGTCGTCCAACGGGCCTTCCGGAGTGACCGGGCCCAGGCCTGCGGCCGCCCGCTCTTCCACCTCGGCGCGCAGGCTTCGGTAGTACTCGGATCCCTCGGCCGTGCCCCGGAACGCGCTGAAGATCGGGCCCACGTAGTAGACGGCGCCAAAGTAGGCGTCGATCGGGCTGGGTTTCTTCTTGGCCGAATGGAGAACCGCCACCAGGTCGTCCTCGGATTTGGCGCTCAGGCGCAGGGAGGCCCGCAGGCGCTCCTCGTCGTACTTGCGGCCGGTCACCTTTTCCAGCGCCGGGATCACGCTTTCCTTGAGCTGCTTCACGAAGTACTCCCGGTGCTCCGGGGCCAGGCTTCCGTCTCCCTGGTAGGGCACGTGCAGGAACACCGTGGGGCACTTGTACTCTTCCCGGAGCAGCTCGAACCACTTCATGAACGTGTAGCAGCCGGTGTAGGAAAGCAGCAGCAGGTCCGGCTTGGGCAGGCGGGTGCCGGTGGGGCCCACGTTGCCCGACTTGGCCATGCCGATGTCGCACTTGACGTAGGTGCACACGTCCTCGGAGTGGCCCATCTTTTCCGCGGCCACCACGAACTCGCCGCTCTTGCCCCGCATGCCCGACTGCAGGGCATTGATCTCGGGCAGCAGCGGCAGGGCGTCGAACGAGCGGATCAGCTCGGTCAGGTTGCCCGGGACAAAGGTATACACCACGGGCTCTCCGGTCTCGGGCGCGGCCTCGAGCCTCTTGTAGTGGTCCGCGATCATCTGCTTCTGCAGCTCCATCGAACGATCTTTGTTCGCCGTGGCCATCAGGAATCTCCCCAGAGTTTCATGGAATCCGCGAAAGTGCCGGCCTGCTCGCGGAACTGCTGAAACTGCGCGCTGTTTTCGGCGTACTTGAATGCGATGCACGGGATCCCGTCGGCCTCGGCGCCCGCCCGGAGCATGGCCCGGTCCAGCAGCGCCGGGTCGCAGAAGCTGGGAGCGGCAAAGATGACGCCGTCGGCCCGCGCCGCCTGCACCCGCTGCCTCATGAGGTTACGCTTCCCCTCGGGATCGGGCTCGAACATGATCGAACTGCTCACGGCGTGGCGCAGGAAGCCCCCGGCGAGCGCGCGGACGGGGTCGTTGTCTGTCGAAACGTCGGTGTCCAGGAACCGATTGCCCAGCAGGAAGTCGTCGTCCACCACGTAGCACCCGGCGCGCTCGATGGTCTTGATCAGGCCCAGCGGCGGCTGTTCGCAGAAGGCCCCCACCACGATCACGCGGCTGCGGTCCTTGCGCTGGCCGGGCTCGGCTTCCACCGCCGACATGTAGGCCCGGGCCTTCTCGATGAACGTCTCCACCGGGACCCCTTCGCCGGCACGCATGAGCAGATACAGCTCCTCGGTCGGGACGGTCCACGGCGCCTCGCGCCGCATCCGGTAGAGCTCGCGGATCAGGCCGCGCGCGGTGTTGTAGAGCGCGATGGACTCCGCCAGCGACGCGTCGTCGGCCGGCCGACCGGAAACCCGGCCCAGCTCGCGCAGCAGGAGCCGCAGCTCGCCCTCCCAGAAGGCCCCGCCGGTAGCCTGGTCCTGCACCTGCGGTAATTCCAGATAGCGGACATAGACGTCCGGGTAGAGCACCTGCCACATGCCCGAGAGATTTCGGATCACGTCGCAGGTGGACGGGAACAGCATCGCCGACAGGAAGTCCAGCCGGCCGGTCTGCGCCAGCTCGATCACCGAGCGCGGCAGGTGGCAGATGTAGGACTGGTAGAAGGCGTCGCCCTTGATGATCTCCAGGCGGTCTCCCCCTCCGTGAATGCCGACCGCCAGCATACCGCTGGCGTGCACCACCTCCCGCGGCGCGTACACCGGCAGGTAACCGCACGCCTTGCGGCCCGGACCTTCCGCCAGCCACGCGCGCGCGGCCCCGAACTCAAGATCTTCGAAGATCCCGAGTGCCCAATCGACGATGCCGGCCCGGCTTATCATGAGTGCCTCGAAGGTTCTCGCACGGTCATCTCTCTCGCTTCCAACTAGGGAACCATCACCGCCCGACGGGTCAGCTTCCCCTCGTGGGCCAGATCGAACACATGGTTGATGTCGTCCAGGGGGTGGCTTTCGACGAACGGGCGCACGCCGATCCGGCCGGCCGCGATCCACTCGAGCAGCTCGGGGTAGATCACGGGGTCGCTTCCCCAGTTGCCCCGCACCTCCGCGTCGAAGGCCATCAGGTTGCTCAGGCGCACCTCCAGGCGGTCCATGGTGAAGCCCACGATCGCCAGGGACGCGCCGAAGCCCAGCAGGTTGAAGGCCGTCTCCTGCCCGGCGCGGGTGCCCGAGGTTTCGAAGATCTTCCACAGCGCCCTGGGAGCGCCGAGGCGGGCCACCTCCTCGTTCACCCGGGCCTTCACATCCTTGGTGGAAAGGCCCGTCACGTTGATCGTGGCCCCGGCGCCGTGCGCGGCGGCCAGTTCGAGCTTTCCGAGGTCGATATCCATCGCGATCACTTTCGCCCCCACCGCCGCGGCGATCTGCACCCCGTGGATGCCCAGCCCCCCGGCTCCGATGAAGATCGCCAGCTCGCCCGCGGCCAGGCCGGAAAGCTTCACGGCCTGGAAGGGAGTGCTCACCGCATCGGAGACCACCGCCAGTTCCCATAGTTCGTGGTGCGCCAGCGCGCCCTGCGGAACCGGGCACACATACCTCGCGGGAACCGTCACATGGGTGGCGAAGCCGCCGTTCCGGTCGTTCCCGGGCATGACCTGCTTGCGGCAGATCCTCCGGTGCCCGGCCCGGCACAGCTCGCACTCCCCGCACGGCAGCACCGCAGGAATCAGCCCCGGCTTGCCGCGCAGGCCCGGGTCCACTCCTTCTCCCGTCTCTTCCACCGTGCCGCTGATTTCATGGCCCAGCACCAGCGGAAGCTCGCCGCGGGTCTTCACACCCAGGTGCAGGAATCCCACGTCGGTATGGCAGACGCCACAGCCGGCCACCCGAACCCTGAGTTCGCCGGGCCCGGGCTTCAGGGTGGGGAAGCTGCGTTTTTCGAACGGCTGTCCGGGGGCGGTCATCACCCAGCCTTCCATCAGACCGATCTCACTTGCCGGCATACCTGTCTTCCTTCCTGCCCCGTCGTTCCGGCTCGGAACGCGGGGCGCTCAACCGTTCTCCGGCTCGGGAGTGAGCAGCGGAGCGCACTCGTGGCACCTGTCGAGCGTAACGTCCTTGCCGCGGAAGCACCGGCGCGGGTCCGGGTGCATCCGCACGATCTTCCTGAGGAAGCGGCAGTCGCAGTCCCCGGAGGCTTCGTAGATCGCCTCGACGAAGCCCGCGTGGCCGCTCATCAGGTTGGAAAAGCGCACCTTCAGCGAAGGGGTCAATTCGTTGCTCTCCACGGAAAGCTCCTTGGAGATCACCGCGAACGCCTGGATGTGCTCGTACTTCACCGGGTTTTCCGCGTTCAGGTCGGCGATCGCCTGCCGGAAGGAATCCCTCACGGCCCTGTCCGCCGCCGCCAGGTCCGAGCCGAACTCCATCTCGACCAGCGGCAGGTTGGGAAAGATCAGGACCGACAGGCTGTCCCTGCCCGAACCCGCCACCACCACGTGCCGGATGTAGGGGCTGCGGCCGGCGAGCCAGTTTTCCAGCGGAGTCGGGACGATCCGCTCACCGTTGAGGAGCTTGAAGATGCGGTCCTTGCGGGCGACCAGGCGCAGCGCGTTGCCGGCGAACTCGCCCACGTCGCCCGTCCGGAACCATCCGTCGCCCGGCAGCAACGCCGCGGTGGCCTCGGGGTTCGCGTGATAGCCCAGCATCACGTTCGGACCCTGCACCAGGATTTCGCCGTCTTCGTCCAGCCGGATCTTCACTCCGGGGATCGGATAGCCGACCACGCCGGGCACGGACCTGGATTCGGAGGGGTCGGTCAGCGTGCAGCACGGGGATGTTTCCGTCAGTCCCCAGCCCTCCAGCACCGGGATGCCCCGGGACTCGAAGAACGCCGAGAGGTTCGCCGGAAGCGGGGCCGCCGCGGTAAAGACAAACTTCAACTCCGGGTGGAAGATTTCGCTCTCCTCCTGCGGGTGCTGCTGCACGTGGTCCACCAGGCGCTGGAAGATGGCCGGCACGCTGAAGTAGACTGTGGGCCGAATTTCCCGCCAGTTGCGCAGCAACAGGGCAAAGTCCTTGCCGTAGCTCTCGTCGATGGCGATCGGCGCGCCGTGGAAGAGGGCGGTGTACTTCTCGAAGATTCCGCCGAAGCTGTGGTGCCACGGCAGGTAGGAAAGCAGGCGGTCCCGCGGGCCGAGATCCCAGATCCGCTCCAGGGCCCGGCGCTGGGACAGGATGTTGTCGTGGCAGAGAATTACGCCCTTCTGGTTCCCCATGGTGCCCGAGGTGTACATCATCAGGCACGGCTCGCGGGGATCCAGTGGCGCGCAGGATTCCAGGAAGGCCCGGGCGTTTGACGCCCCGCCTTTTTGCATGGCACGAGCAAGGGAGACCAGTTCTCCGCGGTAACCGGGCATGGCTTCCCCGCCCGCGGGGCCGTCCGGAGGATCCATGTGCACCAGGAGCCGCACCGACTCCGCGGGGGCGACGCCCGCGAGCCGGCGCAGGTCGGAGACGACCAGAGCCGCGGCGCCGGAGTCCGCCACCAGCAAGCGGGACTGTTCCGCGGTGTAGCCCGCGAAGATCGGCAGGCACACCGCGCCAATGCTCATCACCGCGAATTCCGAGACCAGCATCTCGCCGCGGTTGCGCGAGAGCACCGCCACGCGATCCCCCCGGCCCACTCCCCGGGAGCGCAGGAAACTTCCGAAAGCGGCCGCATCGGATAGGACCCGGCTCCAGGTGACATCGACGAACGGGCCGCCCTGCCGCACCCGGTAGACCGGCGCATCGGCCAGCCGGTCGAGGCTCCGGAGCAGGAACTCCGCAATGCTCTCGGCCGCTCCGGCCGGCTGGAGCCTGGAAAACAGCACCCCTCCCTCGCACGCCGCGCTCCGGGCGAGCTGCGCCAGCGGGGACGGGCGGGTCCGGCCGGCGGCCGTGTCGCGGGCGTGTCCGGTCATGGCAGGTCCGCCGCTTCGGGGGCGGGCTCGAGGCCCTGGTTCAGGATCGACTCGCGGGCCGCCAGCGCGGCGCCGAACGCTCCCAGTTCCTGGGGGTGCGGCGGCACGATCAGCCGGGCCCCCAGGTGCTGCGCGAACAGATCCAGCACCATGGGATGGTGGGCCACCACGCCGCCCGTCCCGGCCACCTGGCCGTCGAACACGTCCATCTCCAGCACCCTGCGGACCACCGACTTGTAGGCCGCGCGCGCCAGGTCGGCCGGCCGCTTGCCGCCCCGGATCGCCCCCAGCAGTTCCGTGCCCGAGAACACGGTGCAAAAACTTCCCAACTCCACCTCTTCGCTGAACTTCGCGGCCAGTTCGGGTAGCCGGTCGGTGGAGGTGTCCAGCCGGAGCGCCATCTCGTCCAGAAAGCTCCCGGTTCCGGCGGCACACTTGCGGTTCATGCGGTGGGAGATCCGCCGCCCCTCGGCGTCCAGCCGGATCACCTTGGCGTCCTGGCCTCCGATGTCGATGATGGTCGTCGCGCCCTGCACGTGGTGGCGCACCCCGCGGGCGTGGCAATCCAGCTCGGTGCGGGTGCCGTGGGCGAACGGGATGCTGCGGCGGCCGAAGCCGGTGGCCCACACCGCGTCCAGCGCCTCCCGGCCGAGGCCCGCGGCGCGCAGCGCCAGCTCGAAGGCCGCACCGGCCGCGCCCTCCAGGTCCGCGCCGGTCCGCACCACCGCCGAGCCCAGCCAGCGGCAGTCGCCGCCGATGATCACGGCCTTGGTGTTCCAGGACCCCGAGTCGATCCCTCCGAACAAGGTGTTCGCGCCGCCCTTTGCGCTTCCCGCGGCGCTCATCGATCCGCCAGCTGTTCCACGAAACCCTCGATGCTGGTGCGCGACTGTTCCGCGGAATAGCAGCGCAGGTCGGTGTGGTCGCCTTCCACCGTGACGCTGGGGATGCCCGATTCCTCGCGCAGCCGGCCCGGCATTCCGTAGCGCGTGTTGGAATTGTGCGGACAAGTCCGGCAGTCGTGGAACAGCACCCCGTCCACGTGGAACTGCTCCACCATCCGCTCGATGTAGCGCTGCTTGGGGCCGTCGGAGCGGGCGATGAACAGCTCGAGCGAAGCCCGCGCCATGGACCGAAGCGGGTCAGCCGGGTCCAGCGCCTCGAAGATCCAGCTGTTGCAGTAGGTCGAGGCCACCACGCAGGTGTGCATCTGGGCGAACATCGAGGCATGCTCGCGGAGCTTCCCCCACATCGGCATGCCTTCCCAGTAAAGGCGGTGGAGCTCCCCCGGGACGGCGGCCACGCCGCCCGCGATGCGCTCTTGCAGCTCGGCCAGCAGCAGTTCGTAGTAGGAGATGGCATCGGGCGTGCCGCGCAGCAGCACCGCCGGGGCCATGTGGATGGTGCTGTCGAAGAAGGTCAGCGGCGAAGGGCGGTGGGCGGCGGTTCCCAGGCAGGCCTTCCACAGGTCGGAGCATTGCCGCGAGAGTCCCACCACTTCGGAAAGGCGCGCCGGATCCAGCCGCTTGCCCGCGATTCCCTCCAGCGTCGGCACCAGGTCTTCCATCTGGCGGGTGATGGCGGTCACCAGCGGCTCGGTCACTTCGCCCACGGACCGGAAGGAGGTCACGCCCACCACCGGCACCTTCCACTCCCGTCCGTAGAACTCGAACCAGTCCTGGACTTCCCGGCACTGGTTGGTATTGAACACCAGGACGTCGGCGCGCGGGGCCGAGTCCATGCCGTAGGCGGTCAGCGGCGTTTTCCCGGCCAGGTAGGCGCCCACGTCGCTGGTGAGGTAGGAACAGATCTCCTGCGAGTATCCGCGGGCGTGAGCCTTGGACATGCATTCGTTGGCCATGCGGAAGGCCCCCAGCATGGCGCCGTGGTTCTCGGGAAAGAAGACCTCGAAGCCCAGGGCGCGCAGCATCTCCGCCGGGCCCACGCTGCTGCACCAGGCCACCGGAGCGCTCCGGTCTTTCGCCGCGCTGCCAAGCCGGCCAAAATACTCCGCCAGCAGTTCCTTCATCCGGGCGGTGCTGCGCAGTTCAAGTCGCTCGTTCCTAGGCGCGTGCATGGACATCCTCCAGGGCCTTCAACGCCGCGCCGAGCGCCCCGGCCGAGATGGGCTCGGGCACCACGTTCACTTGCAGGCCGGTCATTCGTTCCAGTGCCTTGAGGACGCCCGGAAAGTATTCGGCCACTCCGCCCGTCACCACCAGGGGCTCGATGAATCCGCCGATCTCGAAGATCCGCTCGGCGATGGAGTGGATGCAGCCCAGGGCGATCTCCTGCCGGCTCACTCCCTCGCGCAGTCGCTCCATGATTTCGCTCCCCGCGAAGATCGAGCAGTAGCTGCCGATGCGCGCGGGCTGCTCCGCCGAGGCGGCCAGTTCCTCCAGCCCGGTGGCGTGCACGTCCAGGTGCCGGGCCGCGAACATCAGAAACGTGCCGATGCCCAGCGCGCACTTGCGGGCGGAGCGGCTCTCCATGCGGCGGCCCTCTTCATCCACGCGGATCACGTTGGGCTCCCGGCCGCCGATGTCCACGACGGTCATGGGATAGGAATAGAAGCGGCACGCCGCCAGCGCATGGCAGGTCGGCTCGGTCGCGCCGGAGGTGACCGACGTCGATCGGCGGGCCCCGAAGCCGGTGCCGCACACCTCGGACAGCGCATCCGGCCCGACCTGGGCCTCGTCCAGCGCCGCTACCAGCGCCTCGTGGGCGCGGTCCTCGAACAGGCCGCGGGTCGGCACGATGGAGCGGCCAAGGATCGCCCCGTCTTCGGCCAGCACGATGGCCTTCACGCACTCCGTGCCCACGTCCAGCCCGGCCACCACGGTTTTCTCAGGCATGGTCATTCCTGTTCGCCCATCCGTCCCGGCAAAAGGCCGGAGCTACCTGGAACCGGCCACATGCGACCGGTTCCGTTGTTCGATGAACTCCTCGAGTCGCGTCACCATCTGCTCCATCGAGAAGAGCCGCAGGTCGTGCGTGTCCGCCTCGATGGTGATCGAGGGCAGGCCGGTTTGCCGGCCCAGCCGCACCCCGAGGCCGTAGCGCACGTTGCTGTGCTCGGGGGCCGTCCGCCCCTCGTGATAGACCACCCCATCCACGGCGAAGTCCTTGAACT
>JANXVU010000062.1 GCA_025351485.1 Candidatus Eiseniibacteriota bacterium
GAGCGTCGCCCAGTCCTGGCTCGTCTATCGCCTCACCCATTCCGCCGTGCTGCTGGGCACGGTCGCGCTGGTCTCCCAGATCCCGGTGCTGCTCTTCGGTTCGCTCGCCGGCGTGGTGGCCGACCGGCTGCATCGCTGGAACATCGTGGTGGCGACCCAGGTTGCGTTCATGCTCTCGGCGCTTGCGCTGGCCTACCTCACCGCCACCGGCCGGGTGCAGGTGTGGCATATCTTCGTGGTGGCGGCCTTCACCGGTATCGTGAACGCGTTCGATATCCCCGCGCGCCAGGCCTTCATCAAGGAGATGGTGGGGAGGGAGGACATGATGAACGCCATCGCGCTCAACTCCTCCATGTTCAACGGGGCGCGCCTGGTGGGCCCGGCCATCGCCGGCCTGCTCCTGGGATGGGCGGGCGAAGGCTGGTGCTTTTTCCTCAACGGGATTTCCTACCTGGCGGTGCTGGCGGGACTATTTATGATGAAACTGAAGCACGTGCCCGCGGCGCAGGACGACGGCACGATCCTGGAGCGGATGCGCGAGGGCTTCGACTACGTGCGCTCGCACAAGGCGGTGTGGGTGCCCATGGCGCTCCTGGGGGTCGCCAGCATTACCGCCATGCCCTACGTGGTGCTCATGCCGGTCTTCGCGGACCGGGTGCTTCACGGGGGGGCCAAGGCGCTGGGGCTGCTCATGTCGGCGGGCGGCTTCGGGGCGCTGGTCTCGGCGTTGTGGCTGGCGCGTCGCCAGAGCGTGCGCGGGCTCTCGGCCATCATCGGCATGGCGGCGGTGGGCTTTGGAGTGAACCTGGTCCTGTTCAGCCTGTCGCACCAACTGGCCCTGTCGTGCGCGCTGCTGGTGCCGGTGGGCTTTTGCATCATGACCCAGATGGCCGCCAGCAACACGCTCATCCAGAGCATGGTGCCTGACGAGTTCCGCGGCCGGGTGATGAGTTTTTACACCATCATGTTCCTGGGCGTGGCACCGGTGGGAAGCATGCTGGCGGGAGCGATGGCCCACCTGTGGGGCGCGCCGGTGGCGGTGGCCCTGGGGGGCGCGTGCTCCGTACTTTCGGGCAGTGTCTTCCTGCTGAACCGCCGCGAATACCGCCGCGCTGCCCGCGAGATGCTGGCCGAGCAGGGAAACCTGCCCGCGGTCAGCGCACCACGGTGACCGAGCGCACCCGCCGCTCGCCGGCCGTCTCCAGCCGGATCCAGTAGTTCCCCGCGGGCACGAGCCGGCCGGACTGGTCGCGCCCGTCCCACCGCAGTCCGTGGGTTCCCGCCGATACCGTCGTATCCAGCACTGTTCGCACCAACCTTCCGTCCAGGGCGTACACGCGCACCGAGGCGCGCCGCGTGAAGGGCAGCCCCAGCGCGAAGCTCACTTCCCCGGTCCCGGGATTAGGGGAAGGTGGGCCCAGTTGGAGCAGCGGGTTGCCGCCGGTGGAACCGGCGCCCACGGGGGATGCGGGCACGATCTTGTACACCTCCCCGGTGTTGGAGCTGGTCGAGCCCCGCTTGCAGATGTAGATCTCGCCGGACGCGTCCTCGCCGAACGAGGTGATGGAAGTGATGCTCTGGCCGCCCCCGGGCGCCAGCTCGGCGGTGCGCTCGGTGACCTGGGCCAGGAAGCCTCCCGCGATCTTCCCGCTCCAGACCTGGTTGGAGCAGTAGTCCGCGAAGAAGTACGAACCCTGCAGGTCCGGTATGGCCTGGCCGCGGTAGACGTACCCGCCGGTGATGGAGCACCGGAACGGAAGTCCCGCGTGGTTGTACGAATATGCGGGCCGGGTAAGGCCCGAGGAATCGCACGGGTCGGGGCAGTTGAACAGGTTGTAGCCCTCGAACTTGTTCCAACCATAGTTGCGACCGCCGGTCCCCGCGGGCTGATAGTCGATCTCCTCCCATGTGTTCTGGCCCACGTCGGCGATGTACAGGTCTCCGTTGGCCCGGTCGAACGCGCAGCGCCACGGATTGCGCACCCCCTTGGCCCAGAACTCGTTCTTCGGGGATGGGCTTCCCACGAAGGGATTGTCGGCGGGAATCGCGAATGGCGAACCGTGATCCACGTCGATGCGCAGAATCTTGCCCAGGCGCGTGGTGTCGCTTTGCCCGTTGCCGATGTCGGGATCGTGCCCCGGGCCCTGGTCGTTGGCGTTGCCGCCGTCCCCCGAACCGATGTAGAGATAGCCGTCCGGGCCGAAGGCGATCCATCCGCCGTTGTGGTTGGACTGGGGCTGTTCGATGGTCAGGATGGTCAGGCCGGTGGTGCTGTCCCCCCGGTCGGGGTTGGTGAGGGAAGCCGTGTACCGGCGCACGTTGGTGCGGCCGCTGGCGTCGGTGTAGTCCACGTAGAAGAAGTGGTTCAGGTTGAAGTTGGGATGGAAGGCCAGCCCCAGGAGCCCCTGCTCGTCGCCGCCGGCCAGGCCGTGCACCGTAAAGAATGGATTGGCAGTCAGCGAGCCGTTCTTGATGATCCGGATTTGCCCGGTCCACTGCTCCAGCACGAAAGCACGCTTCAGATCGCCCGGGGGAGAGGTCACGAAGAGCGGTTGCGAGAGGCCCGTGGCAACCCGGACGGCCTTGAGGGGGGTCGCGGCGCCGGCAGCCGCGCACCAGCCGGCGACCAGCAGGAGTGCGGCCGCGCACTGCACAGCCCAACGAGGCGGCATCGGCTTCAAGGTTCGGCCCTCCCGGGAGTGGAGCAAGGTGGCGTGGCGCCTGGCCGGGCCGGCACCCCGGCAGCCCGACGCCTCCTTAGAGTATCGGCGCGGCCGGGATTTCTCAAGAGTCCGGCCAGAACGCCCCTGTATTGGTAGACCCGCGTCGTGTTGTTGGGGTTCCCCCGCGGTGCTAGGATTCCCCTGCCCCCGGACTCCGCGGGGCCCACCCTCAACCCGGGAACGTCCCTTTGCCCACGAGCGCGATCCCTCCAGCCGAATCCGGTGGCACGCCCCCCCCGGGGGATCGCCCCGCTCCGTCTGCCGCGCATCCCGGCAGCGGCCTTTCGGCCCCCGAAGCCGCCCTGCGCGCCGCCGAGGTTCGGCTGCAGGCGGTGCTGGAGAACGCCCCCATTGCGATCTGGACCTGGGAAGACTGGCGCATCACCTACTTCAGCCGGTTCTGGGCCAGGATCACCGGGCGGGAGCCGGGGCAGTTATCCGAGCGAGCCCACTGGGCGGATGCCCTGGCCCCGGAGGATCGCGAGCGCGCCCGGCAGGAATTTCACGCCGCGGTGCGCGCCGGCAGGGCGTACGAGGGCGAGGGCGACGTGGAGCGGCCCGACGGCACGCTGGTGCGCACCTGGACGCGGGCCATCCCGGTGCACGATCTCAAGTCCGGGCAGCTCTTCTACCAGGGCTTCACGGTGGACATCAGCGCGCGCGAGCAACTTCAAGAGCGCCTGCGCCAGGCCCAGAAGATGGAGGCGGTGGGGCAGTTCGCCGGAGGCGTCGCGCACGATTTCAACAACCTGCTGACCGCCATCCGGGGCTACATCCAGTTGATGCACGAAGAGACGGGCCCGGATCATCCGCTGCGCGCCCACATGGACCTGATCAACCGCGCGGCCGACCAGGCCGGCACGCTGATGCGTCAGCTCATGGCGGTGTCCCAGCGCCAGATGCTGGAGCGGGCCCCGCTCGACCTGAACCGGCTCATCCGCGAAATGCGCGGCCTGATCCAGCGGGTCATGGACGAGAAGACCCGCTTTACCGAGGACCTTTCGCCGAACTTGTGGCCGGTGTTCGCGGACACCGGTATGTTGGAGCAGTTAATGCTCCAGCTGTGGCTCAATGCCCGGGACGCCATGCCGGCCGGAGGCGAACTGGGGGTGCGAACCCGAAACGTCGAGCTGGACCAGGATTTCTGCCGCGCCCATCCGCACCTGAACCCTGCGCCCCACGTGGAGCTTTCGATTTCCGACACCGGTTCCGGCATGGGGGCCGAGTCGCGTGAACGGTTGTTCGAGCCGTTCTTCAGCACCCGGCACGAGGGCCAGGCGGGCCTGGGGCTGGCCATGGTCTACGGGGTGGTCCGCCAGCACGGGGGCGCCATTGAAGTGGCGTCTACTCCCGGCACCGGTACCACCATCCGGGTCTTCCTGCCCGCCATCGAGGGATCTTCCGCGCCGGTCGCCACCCGGGCCCCTTCGGAAGTCATCGCCGGCGGGAGGGAGCGGATCCTGGTCGGGGAAGACGACCCGCTCACCCGCAGCTTCACCCGCAGCGCCCTGGAGATGCTGGGATACCAGGTGATGACCGCCGAGAGCAGCGAGGAAGCGCTGCGGCTCTTCTCGGAGCGGGGGGCCGAGGTGGACCTGGCCATACTGGACGTGGTCATGCCGGGAATGGGGGGTCGTGAGCTGGCCCTGGAGCTCAAGCGCCGCCGCCCGGGCCTGCGGGTGCTGCTGGTGAGCGGCTACCACGCCGCCTCCGGTCCAAGGGAGCATCCCTGGCCGGAGGCCGAGGACTTCCTGCCCAAGCCGTTCTCGCCCAGCTCCCTCGGGAAGAAGGTCCGGGAGGTCCTGGACCGCGATCGCCGGGCGCCCTGAGAGCCGTCCCGGGCCCGTGTGGGCCGTTTGACCCCTCCGCCTCGGCAGGGTAGCTTTACCCCCTGACATTTTCGCGCCGGCACCCCCCCGGCATTCTTTGCTCCGAACATCCAAACACCCGGGAGAACCGTTCCATGATCCGACTGCTCGTCCTCGCGACGCTGTGCCTTCTGTGCATCGGTCAGGCCGCCTTTGCCGCCACCGCCGCCAAGCTCACTCAGCGCTCCGATATCGAAGCCAGGTACAAGTGGCGCCTGGAAGACATCTACGCCACCAACGAACTCTGGGAGAAGGATTTCCAGAAGCTGCAGGGCCTGATCCCGCGAATGGCCGCCATGAAGGGCCACCTGGGCCGGTCGGCCGACTCGCTCCTGGCGACGCTCAAGCTGAACGACGAGATCGGGGATGTCTCCGGCCGCCTGACCGTGTACGCCGGCATGCGCCGCGACGAGGACAACCGGGTCAGCACGTACCTGGGCATGGTGGACCGGATGACCGGCCTGGGGACCAAGCTGGGCGAGGCCCAGGCGTTCATGGACCCCGAGATCCTGGAAATCCCGTCGGACAAGCTGGAGTCGTTCTACAAGGACCGCCCGGACCTGGGGGTCTACCGGCACGAGCTGGAAAATACCCAGCGCACCCGCGCCCACACCCTGGACGAGGCGCAGGAAAAGCTGCTGGCCCTGACCGGCGACTTCTCGGGTTCGGCGGGGTCCATCTTCACCGCCTTCAACAACGCCGACCTGCGCTACGGGACCATCAAGGACGACAAGGGAGCCGACATCGAGCTCACCAAGGGCCGTTACTCGCGCGCCCTGGATTCCCCCGACCGGCGCTACCGGCGTGACGCGTTTCTCCAGTTCAACCGCGCCTACAAGGGCTTCAATAACACGCTGGGCGCCACCATGAACGCCAACGTCAAGAAGGACGTGTTCTACGCGAAGGCCCGCAAGTACACCTCGGCGCTGGCAGCGGCGCTCGATCGCAACAACATCCCGGTGAGCGTCTACCAGAATCTGGTCAACACGGTGAACGCCAACCTCGAGCCCCTGCACCGCTACGCGGCGCTGCGCAAGAAGTGGCTGCACCTGGACACCCTGCACGTGTACGACCTGTACACGCCGCTTTTCCCGAGCGCCAAGATCGAAGTGCCCTTCGAGCAGGCCCGGGTGGACGTGGTCAAGGGCCTGGAGCCGCTCGGGGATGAATACCTGGGCGTGTTCAAGAAGGGGCTGGAGGGCGGCTGGATCGACGTGTACGAAACCGAGGGCAAGACCTCCGGGGCGTACAACTGGGGCTCCTATTCCACGCACCCCTATGTGCTGATGAACTACAGCAACTCGCTGGAAGACCAGTTCACGCTGGCCCACGAGATGGGACACGCGCTGCACTCCTACTTCACGCACCACAACCAGCCGTTCGTGTACGGCAACTACGCGACCTTCGTGGCCGAGGTGGCCTCCACCACCAACGAAGCCACGCTGATCAACTACCTGCTCAAGAAGGAAATGCCCCGCGAGCAGCGGTTGTACCTGCTCAACTTCCTGCTGGAGCAGATCCGCACCACGTTCTTCCGCCAGACGCTGTTCGCCGAGTTCGAGATGCGCACCCACGAGATGGCCGAAAAGGGCGATCCGCTGACGGCCGAGGCAATGAACAAGCTCTACCGCGACCTGTACCAGAAGTACTACGGGCCGGACCTGGTCCTGGACCCGGAGGCGGACGTGGAGTGGAGCCGGGTGCCGCACTTCTACAACAGTTTCTACGTCTACCAGTACGCCACCAGCTACGCGGCGGCCACGGCGCTGTCGAAGAAGATCCTGGGCGAGGGGCAGCCGGCGGTGGCAAAGTACCTGACGTTCTTGAAGTCCGGGAGCAGTGACTATCCGATCGAGGTTCTCAAGAAGGCCGGAGTGGACATGACCACCCCGGCTCCGGTCGAGGCGACCATTGCGCGGTTCAACGAGGTTTTGTCCGAGATGGAGAAGCTTTGGGACGCGAAGTAGCGCGATAGACTGTCGATGGCGCGCCGGCCCGCCACAAGGGCCGGCCGCTCAGGCTCGGGGTCCCACGTTTTGGCGTGGGGCCCCGTTCTGTTGGTAGACCCCTGCGATTTGCGTCCGGCCCACGCCGCGCCGGCCGCGCCCATGGCGGGCGATCCGCTCTAGGCGATCTTCGGATGCCTCTCCGTCCACCGGGTGCGCTCCTGGTAGATCTCCGCGATCCGGAGCACCGTTTCCTCGCCGTAGGCCGGCCCCATGACCACCATGCCGGCGGGCAGGCCCAGCGATCCGAAACCGCACGGCACGCAGGCGGCCGGAAGCCCCGCCAGGTTTCCGATCCCGCCCACCGGGTCGCTCCCCGGAAGGGCCTTGTTGAGGTCGATGTCGATGGGGGTGGAAAAGTACTGGATGCCCGGGGACACGATGGCGTCCACGTCCTCGAACACTTTGTTGATCTTCCCAAGGAGCACCGAGCGGATGCGCAGGGCCTTGATGTAGTCGCGCCCGGTCAGCGCGTCGGCCACTTCCGCGGCATAGGCGGCCTTGGGCTCGGTCAACTCCTTCACCCTTCCGGAGCGGAACAGCGGCTCGAACGAACTGGCTGCCTCGCACTGCACCACCGCCCCCGCCGCCTCCTCCCACGGGCCTTCCGGCAGCTTGATCTCCTGGATCTTCATCCCCGCGGCCTTGAGTTCTTCCACCGCTGCGCGCACCGCCACATCCACTTCCTTGTCGCCGTTCTTGCTGAAGTCCTGCGGGAAGTAGCCGAGCTTGAATTCGGAGGCGGGCGTCCCGCTGCTGCTGGCGCGCAAAGTGGGGCCGACGGAAGCGGTGGGGTCGTTGGGGTCGGGCCCGGAAATAGCCGAGAGCACCAGGCGGCAGTCCGAAGCGCTCCGGCACATGGGTCCCAGCTTGTCCATGGTCCAGGAGAGCGCCATGGCCCCGTGGCGGCTCACCCGGCCGTAGGTCGGGCGAAGCCCGCTCACCCCGCAGAACGAAGACGGGCACACGATCGAGCCCCAGGTTTCGCTCCCGATGGCGAAGGCCACCAGGCCCGCAGCGACCGCCGCTCCCGGGCCCGAGGACGAGCCCCCGGTCCAGCGGCCCGGATCCCACGGATTGCGGCCCGGGCCCTGCAGGGACGCGTTGGCGAAGTGATAGCCGAGGCCGCCGGCGAGCTCCACCATCGAGAGCTTGCCGAGGAGCACCGCACCGGCCTCGCGCAGCTTGACCACCACGGTGGCGTCAAAATCAAACACCTGGTCGGCATGGGGTTTGGCTCCCCAGGTGGTGGGGATCCCGCGCGTGGCGGCCAGGTCCTTCACCCCGTAGGGGATGCCGTGCAGCGGCCCGCGGTATTTGCCGGCCAGGATCTCCTCCTCGGCCTGCTTCGCCTGGGAGCGGGCCAGTTCGGCGGTGACCGTGGCAAAGGCGTTGAACCGCGCCGCGTACTTCGAAATGCGATCCAGATAGCCATCCGTGAGATCCACCGGGGAGAGCGCGCGCGCCTGGATTCGTTTGGAGAGCTCCGTGACCGGCAGGTAGAGGACCTCTTCCGTAAGCATGGCTACCTCCGTCCGCGGGCGGCGGGCAGCGGCTGGAACACGAACGCCGGCTCGGTGGGCTGGGGGAGCTCGTACTTCCGAAGCGTCTCGCCAAGTTTGGCCGTGTCGGCCTTGTCCTTATCGATTCCCAGGGCGCTCTTCGCGGCGTCCCCCGGGGCGTTCTTCGAGCCGGCCTTGGGGTGTCTCCTGGGCGCCGTCTTGGCGGCCCCGGCTGTCCGGGGGCCGAACAGGGCGAGCCCCGCCGCAAAGGCGCCCGCCAGGCCGAAGAAGGAGCGGCGGGTGAGCGGGCGCGGGGCCGAGGGTTCCTCGGAGATCGGATCTTGCACTGGGTCCTCCTGGGTTCGGGCCGCCCGGGGGCGGCGAACGGTCGCCGGGGAACAGCAGGTAAACGCGAGAATGAAGTTCGCGGGGAGTCTAGCAGAGGGGGCGCAGTGCCACGTAGCCGAATGAAAAGGGCCCCCGGGCAGATGCCCGGGGGCCCTTCCTTAGCTGCCTTGTTGCTGGTCTGCTAGTGGATCAGCATCAGGCGCTGGGTGAGCGACTTGCCGCCCGAGGTGAGACGGGCGAAGTACGCACCGGTCGGCAGCGACTGGCCCGACTGGGTCCGTCCATCCCAAGCCGCCGAACCCACGCCGGCCTGGACCGCGCCGTCCACGAGCGAGCGGATGCGCTGGCCGTTCAGGTTGTAGATCTCGAGGGTCGCACGGCCCGAACGCTCGATCTCGTAATCGATGCGCATGGCGCCGCGGGACGGGTTCGGAAGCGCCGGGTGCAGCGCGAACTGCGCGGCCGGCGTCTTGACCCGGATCGGGTTGCTGAACGTCCAGCTGCCGCCCTGCTGGTAGCCGACCTTGTACCAGTACTCGTTGCCAACCTGGGCCGTCTTGTCGCGGAACGAGAAGCTCTTCTGACCCACGCCTTCCATCTCGTCCGACACCGGCGAGTAGTCGCCGCCGCGGGACGAGGCACGGAAGACCTGGATCTTGGCCAGACCGTCCACGAACACGTTGAACGTGACGTCCACGAATCCGTGGCCGGCTTCAGCATCCAGCTCGCTGATCCGGACCGGGGTCACGCAGGCGTTGAAGCGGTCCACGAAGCAGTCGACGCCCGAGGTGGCGGTGTGCGACTTGCGCTCGTCGCTCCAGGTGGCGTAGGTGTTGCAGCCCGCCGCCACGGCCGTGTTGTAGTCACCCATGTTGGGGATGGCGACGATGTTGATGTTGTAGAGACTGGACTCGTCGCTGATGCGCTGTCCGCCGGCCCACGTCACGCCACCATCGGTCGACTTGCTCATGTACAGGTCCGTCCACTGGCCCTGGTAGCTGGTCAGCGGAAGGGTCTCGGTTTCGCGACGGTCATACCAGAACACGTACGCCACGCCGCTGCCGTCCACGGTGCAGAAGGGGAGCGTCTCTTCGTAGCCCACCGGCGCGTCGGCATTGACCAGCTTCTTGGCGGACCAGGTCGTGCCGCTGTTCAGCGAGTGGATCTCGACCACGTCACGCATGTCGCGCGCCGGGGTGGCTCCGTTCGGCGAAGTGTAGGCCGCGATGTTGCGGGTCTTGCAAGTGTAGGTTCCCGTGGCGGACGCGGTCGTGGTGGTGTTGCGGATACGCAGCACGTACACGCCGGTCTGCTTCACGTCGAACACGATGCGCGACTGGAAGCCGTTCACGTTGGAGTTGCTCAGGATCGTGTCCGGCGGGGAGATCGCCTGGTTCAGGGGGTTGGCGTAGAGGCGCATCGTGAAGTTCTTCGACGTGCCCGTGACGCCACAGTTCCAGCCCTGCGGCTCCAGGATCAGCTCCGCGTGCTGCCCGGCGACCAGGTTGAGCTTCCAGTAGTCGGTTCCGTCGGAGCTGGCGGTCAGGCTGCCGGTGGCGTTGTCGCCCAGGTTGATGGTCTTGACGCCCGCCCCGCCCGGGGTGCTGTTGACGCCGGCTTCGTTCTCGGCCACGGAAACTCCCGTGCCCGCATCGATGCCGCCGTAGGTGGCGGACTCCGCCCAGGTCAGGAACAGCTCGCCGTTACGCGGTCCGCCGCTGCGGTCCACCGCGAGCGACGGGAATGAGTTGGCGGTGCTGCGCTGGTTGCCCGGGCCCCAGCCCTGCCAGTTCGGCGTGACGGTGGCGATCGAGGTGTTGGCCGAGTAGCTTACGCCGCCGTTGGTGGAACTGACGTAGTTGATCGACTGCGTGGCGAGGCTGCTGTTGTCGCAATTGAGGTTGAGGGTTCCGTCCTGCCAGGCCACGTGGACCTTGCCGGCCGGGTCCACGACCACCTGCGAGCCCTGCACGCTGGTGGAACCGACGCTCAGCGTCTGTGCCGCGCTCCAGGTGAGGCCGCCGTCCGAGGAGTGAACTTCCTGGATCGGCAGGGGGCTGATCGCGAAGTTGGTGAATGTCAGGTAGATCTTGCCGGTGGCGTTCTGGTCACACGCGTGCCAGTTCTTGTCGTCCGAGGTGCCCGTGTGCGCGAGCACCGGGGTGTTCCAGCTGAACGTGCAGCCGCTGCTGCCGAAGCTGCCCTTCCAGACGCCGATTCCCTGGACGCCGGTGCGGGTGTAGATGCTGCTCAGGTACACGTTGTTGGACGCGTCGTGGTCCAGCACGCAGTCACCGAAGGCCTGGTCGCCCGCGAGCGCGAGCGGCACGTTGCCACCGTCGGTGAAGGTCGCGCCGAAGTCGCACGAGTAGGCGTAGCTGCTCAGGGTGTTGCCGGCGGAAAAGCCGCGCGAGTCGTTCCACGCGACGATCACGTACTGGCCGAAGGCGGTGATGGCGCACTCGGACTGGGTGTCAGCCGAAGGCGACCCGGCATCGCCGGCCGTGTTGTTGGCCTGCACGTTGGCGGAAAGCGGCGAGCCCTGCGTGCCGAAGGCACGGCGGACGTTGTCGCGGACGTTCGGGGGAACCTGCGACCAGCCGGTCCACTCGTCCGGAGACGCGAGCGTAGCCACGTCGACGCGCTGCGGGTGCCCGATGGGCTTGATGGTAAACGCGCGCAGTCCGGCGCTCGATACCAGGTTCGGGAAGTCCGGAGCGGTGGCGGTCGGGGTGGCCAGCGCCGAGCTGACACCAAGCGCAGAAAGCAGCGCGAGGATCAGGGTGGCGCGCAGCGCAGTCAGTCGAGCAGACTTCATGTGCGGGCACTCCTTACAGGATAGGGGTTCGTGGCTCAGTTTCGCAGTCCGGGGATTCCGGTCTCGATGCCGTTCCACAGGTTAACGACAACAGATTGACGAATTCTTAGGGCGCACTGGTATCAAGTTGGAAAAATATTGCAGTGAAATGAGTTAACTCAGGCCTGATGGCTGCCTTCCGGGCCCGAGGCGCATCCTGGGAACCCCGTCGGTCAAGCGGCTGTAATGCTTTCGATGGA
This sequence comes from Candidatus Eiseniibacteriota bacterium, assembly GCA_025351485.1. GTDB lineage: Bacteria > Eisenbacteria > RBG-16-71-46 > RBG-16-71-46 > JACRLI01 > JANXVU01. Next base: position 11,505 of record JANXVU010000062.1, read on the forward strand.
ACAGTTTAGCGCCACGGGGACCGGGCACGCATGCACCCAAGCCTCTCGTTACAAAATTCGAATTAACGCACATTACCATAACATTAAATACGTGTCAAGCGGTCTATTATGGAGGCGCCGGGGTAGGGGGGAAAAAGCCGAATCCGGACCCCCCGGAGCGCGCCCCCTTCAGAACGCGAACGGAAGATCCGGATTGGCGAAGAGGAGATTAGCAAATTATTCATATTTGGTCAACTCGATAATTTGGATTTAAAACGTCCCAGCCGGAACCGCCGGAGGTCCGCCTTTGGATCCTCACCCAGAGCCAGGCGGGCGGCCAGCGCCCCCAGGAGGGGCACGAACTTGAATCCGTGCCCACTGGTCCCCGCCACGACCGAGACCCCCGGAAGTCCGGGCAGGAGGTCCAGGATGAAATCCTCGTCGGGCGTCTTCTCGTACAGGCAGGTCTTCTCGTAGCTGACCTCCCCCGTCAGTCCCGGAAACCTCCCCGTGGCGTACGCACGCGCGCGCTCCCGCAGCCCTTCGTCGGGACCGCGATCGACATGGTCGGGGTCCACCGGAATCCCCCCCAGATGCTCGGCCACCTTGGCTCCCGGGACTTCGTCGTGCACCGGGAATCCATAGAACCACGAATCCATGTCGATCCACACGGGGAGCTGGTCCGTCCCGAATTCTCCTTCCCGGCCGGGAGCCGGAAGAAAGTGGTGGTAGCGCTGCCGCGTGACTTGGATCGCGCCGGCCGCGGCCGAGGGCAGGAAGCCGCGCGCCCACGGGCCGGGAGCCAGCACCGCCGCATCCAGGTCCAGGCTGCCGCCCGGATCCAGGTGGAGGCGCACACCGGTGGGCCGGGCCTCGATCTCCAGCAGCCGGGTTCGCTCGCGCAGGCGCGCCCCGGCCGCCCGGGCGAGCCCGGCCATGGCGACCACGCACGCCGAGGCTCGCAGCAGGCCCGCATCCCGTTGATGGATCGCGATCTCTTCCGGGTGAAGTCGAAGCGCCGGAACCCGCCGGGCGGCTTCGTCCCGGCCGAGAGTTTCAAAGGGTACTCCCGAATCCCGGAGCGCCGCTGCTGCCGTGGCCATGTCCGGGTGATCCCCGGGCCCGAAGAAGATTCCGCCGCACCGGAGCATCAAATCCCGCCCCGAAACCTTCTCCAGCTCCAGCCACATGGGCCAGGCGGCCTCCATCAGGCGGGTGTACAGGCCGTCCGGATAGACGTGCCGGTAGATCCGCGAACCGCCGTAGGAACCGCCCAGTTCGTGGTCCAACTCGAACTGCTCGATGCATTCCACCTGGTGCCCGGCTCGGGCCAGGTGCCACGCTGCCGCCGCTCCGACGCCGCCCATGCCGATGACTGCGACTTTCAAGATGACATCTCCTTCCCCCGGGCCCCGCGCCCGGGCCACAATCTAGGGTTTCCGGGTCCGGGAGGGAAGTTGAGCTTTGGGGCCGAGCAGGATAGGCTCAGGGGCGATCGCATTCCCCAACTCGCGTCACCACCTCAAGAGGGCACATCATGAAGATCCGAATTCTAGTCCCGAGCCTTGCACTCGGGCTCATCGCCGCATCCAGCGCCCTCGCCGACGGAGGCTACGCCCCCCCCGCGCCGCCCCCGCGCGAAACAAAGCCCAACAGTCCCGGCGGCACCCAGAGCGACAACAACGACAATGCCCCGAAGAAAGATCTCACGCCCCGCGAGAGAGCCGACCGCCTTTACGCCGACGCGTACGACGAGGTCTCGGATGGAAAAGAGGAGATGAAAAAGGGGAAGGAAAAGTCAGCACTGAAGCACTTCGGCAAGGCCCTGGAGCAGTGCAAAGAAGCAGTGGAACTGGACTCGACGTACTATCAGGCTTGGAACCTGATCGCGTACACGTCGCGAAAGACGGGCAAGGTGGACGACGCGTTCGCGGCGTACGCGAAGTGCCTGGCGTTGAACCCCGACTTCGAGATCGCGCACGAGTATCGCGGAGAAGCGTACTTGCAGATCGGAAATTTGCCAAAGGCGAAGGAAGAATTGTCGTGGCTGAAGGCGAAAGGCTCCGAATACAGAACGGAACTGGCCGAGGCCATTGCGACGTACGAGAAAGCCAAGGCCGCAACGCCCCCCGACTCTTCCGCAGCTGCAAAGAAGTAACGCGCGCCGCGGCCGTCCAAGTCCCTAAGCCGGCGAATGCGAGCGAAGCGAGCCCTGAGCCGGCGTGGGAGC